>NZ_JBVJBP010000005.1:0-350771 GCF_055589465.1 Streptomyces sp. NPDC041940 | reverse complement strand
CCCCCCCCCCCCCCCCCCCCCCCCCCCCCCCCCCCCCCCCCCCCCCCCCCCCCCCCCCCCCCCCCCCCCCCCCCCCCCCCCCCCCCCCGCCCGGGCCCTTAGGGTCGCCGCAGGCAAGACCGACCGGGCAACGGGCGGCTCCGCCGCATACGTTGTCGCGCTTTCGGTGAACCCCGGGCGGCCTGGAGCTGCCGTGGGGTCGGTGAGGAGTAGCCCGTGCGGTTCGACCGGCGTCTTTCCACCGTCGCGACGGTTCTCCTGGCACTGGCCCTGACGGGCTGTGGGCCGGCGGATCACGCTGACGAAACGCGTCCCGCCGCGCCCGAGGGCGCCTCCCTCACCGAGGCACAGCTCGCGGTGATCGACCGGGCGGAGCTGGTGCTGACCAAGAAGTGCATGGCCCGGCACGGTCACCCCTACTGGGTGGCCCCCTCGATGCGCGCGGACGAGTTGCGTGCGCCCGGGTACGTCCTGGACGACGTGGGCTGGGCCCGCCGGCACGGCTACGGCGGACGCATACAGCAGGAGGCCCTCGCCACCAAGCGGCATGACCGCAACATCACCTACCGGACAGGTCTGCCCGAGGCGGAAGCCCGCGCCTACGTCCGTGCGCTCTCCGGCGGGCCCGGCACTCCGCTGCTCATCACGCCCCTGCCGGGCGGCGGAAGGGTCCGGGCGAGCAACGGCGGCTGCGAGGCCGAGGCGAGGAAACGGCTGTACGGCGATCCGTCGGTCTGGTTCCGGGCGGACAAGATCGCGACGAACCTGACGCCCCTCTACGTGCCGCGGCTGCTGCGCGACGAGCGCTTCACGAAGGCGCAGCGACTCTGGGCCGCGTGCATGCGTCGGGCCGGGCACGCCTACACCGACCCCACCGCGATCCGTTCGGCGCTGCCCCGGCTCACCCAGGGCCTGGACCCCGGCCGCGCGCACACCACGGAGGTGCGCCTCGCCGTCGCGGAAGCCACCTGTGCCCGCAGTACGGGCTTCGCCGGGACCGCCCGCCGGCTGGAACGGGAGCACAGTGCCCCCGTGCGCGCTCGGTACGCGCGGGACCTCGCCACGCATGACCGCCTCCAGAGAGCGGCACTCACCCGCGCCGAGCGGCTCCTCGGCGATTAGAGCCCCCGCGGCGGATCGCCGCGGAACACTCGAGACACAGGAGAGACATCCATGCACAAGGTGCGACACCTTCTGACGACACTGGTCATCACGGCGGCGCTCGGACTCGCAATCCCATTTCCTTCGGCCCAGGCGGCTGGCAGCGCCACGGCGGGAGCCGGCTGTGACGCCGAGTACTTCAAGTACAAGGGCGACGGCAAGGTCCGCGCGTACCACGAGACCGACTGCCGCATCCTGCTCGGCGCCGACGCGGGTGACGACCCCAACTGGGGCGACGGCGCAGGCATGTTCCAGGGAGGCGACAACGACAGTGCCTTCTCGGTCCTCAACACCGGCACGTATTCCGGCGGTTATGACGTGGTCGCCTTCTACGTCAGCCCCAACTACGAGTGGCAGCGCGGTGGTTACAGCTGTCTGAAGCGCAGTGAGATCTACGTCGATGACCTCGCGCGCAATGACAGCACCGGGGGCTACCCCATGTGGTACAACATCAGCTCGCACAGGTGGGTCACTGCGAGTGCCTGCGCCAAATTCATGAGCTGACCTGCGAACCCGCCCGCTGCGGTCCGGAGCACCGCTGACCCGAGGCATCGGCTTCGGCGGAACCCCGGTCGTCCGGGTACGGTGAGGTAAGGGCGTGGACCATGCAGGCGGCTCCGTCATTCAGCACACGTTCTTCACTGGCTTACTTCACTGGCTTAGCGGTCGTTGCGGAAACAAATCTTGACCCGCCCATCAACCAGGGCCTGTTCTATCTGGCGTGGCTGATGGATCACCGTGCCGAGTTCGAGCACCTGGTCCGCGACCGGCTCGGGGTGACGGCCGCGTCCCAGGTGCTGTGGAGCAGCCCGCGCCTGATCTGTATCGCCGGAGACTTCACCCGCTATGTGGGGACGGGGAACTCCGGTGCCGTCGGGCAGACCTGGATGCCTGGTGGGACATGTGTGAGAAAGATTCCGATACTTGGCGATGAGCTACAACGTCCGATTCTGGGGCATACGTGAGCGCCCAGATCGACGCAAGCCGTTCATGGTCCGTCGGACTCGCCGAAAGCAGGCGGGCCAAACTGCTGACGGCGGCGCGCGACGGCGAATCATTTGATATGCGCACGGGTCTGCCAACGTCCGAGTTGCGAGCTATCAAGCAGCGGACGACGTGGCTCGACCTTGCGTACGAATATCTTGACCAGCGGTGGGACCGTACGCCGGGAAACACCCGCCGCACATTGGCCGATGCGTTCGCCACCGTTACACCTGCCCTGGTGCGCCCTGGCGCAACAAGCCGGCAGCGGCTCAGAGTGCTCGGCGTAAGCGGGCTGCATTTGACGAAGTGCTCAACACCGCTGTGGAGAAGTGCTACTTCGCGGAGAACCCGCTCCACGGATTGCGATGGAACGCTCCTGCAGTCAGCGAGCTGCATGTACTACGCGGCAATGCGTCCGGCGGAGGTCATTCACCTCCGCATCGGGCAATGTCATTTGCCCGGGACCGGGTGGGGGATGCTCAACCTGTCGGGTGGCGTCGTCACGGCAGGCAAGGGGTGGACCGACGACGGTGTGGTGCACGAGGTTCACTCACTCAAGCGCCGCGCGGCTACCGCGACACGGCCGGTGCCCATCCCGCCGACGCTGGTACGTCTCCTCCGCGTGCACGTCGAACGGTTCGGTGCGGCGCCGGACGGCCGTCTGTTCCGGGACCAGGCCGGCAACTACTGACCCGCACGGAACTCGTCTCCGGCTTGGCCAAGCGCCCCTATGATCTCCGGTACGCGGGGATCTCGTTCTGGCCTGTACTCCGGCGTGGATCCGGCCGAGTGTGCCCGCCGTGCGGGCCAGAGCATTGAGGTTCTCTTCCGCCACTACGCCAAGTTCCGGGACGGGATCCGGGAGCAGGCCAACCGTCTCATTGAGGCGTCCATGCGGGAGTGGGACCGCGTCAGCACAGGAACGGCGCCTGACGGGGCTGAGCGCAAGGCGCCTGACTGGGTGAAAGGCCAGGTCAGGCGCCCTTGCATGTGCCCCCTAGAAGAAGCCCAGCTTCTTCGCCGAGTACGACACCAGCAGGTTTTTCGTCTGCTGGTAGTGGTCCAGCATCATCTTGTGGGTCTCGCGGCCGATGCCGGACTTCTTGTAGCCGCCGAACGCCGCGTGGGCCGGGTACGCGTGGTAGCAGTTGGTCCAGACGCGGCCCGCCTTGATCTCGCGGCCCAGGCGGTACGCCGTGTTGCCGTCGCGGGTCCAGACGCCGGCGCCCAGGCCGTAGAGGGTGTCGTTGGCGAGTTTGAGGGCCTCGTCGACGGAGTCGTAGGTCGTGACCGAGACGACCGGGCCGAAGATCTCCTCCTGGAAGATCCGCATGTCGTTGGTGCCGCGGAAGATCGTCGGCTCGATGTAGTAGCCGCCCTCGAGGCCGGGGACCGCGCGGGGGTTGCCGCCCGTGACGACCTCGGCGCCTTCCTTCCGGCCGATGTCGAGGTAGGAGAGGATCTTCTCGTACTGGTCGTTGCTCGCCTGCGCGCCGATCATGGTGTCCGGGTCCAGCGGGTCGCCGCCGACGATGGCCTGCGTGCGTGCGACGCAACGGGCCATGAACTCCTCGTAGATGGAGGAGTGGATCAGGGCGCGGGACGGGCAGGTGCACACCTCGCCCTGGTTGAGGGCGAACATCACGAAGCCCTCGACGGCCTTGTCCAGGAAGTCGTCGTCCGCGGCCGTGACGTCGGGCAGGAAGATGTTCGGGCTCTTGCCGCCCAGCTCCAGCGTGACCGGGATGATGTTCTCGCTCGCGTACTGCATGATCAGGCGACCGGTCGTCGTCTCCCCGGTGAACGCCACCTTCGCCACACGCGGGCTGGAGGCCAGCGGCTTGCCCGCTTCGACGCCGAAGCCGTTCACGACGTTGACCACGCCTGGGGGAAGTAGATCCGCTATCAGTTCGATGACGTAGAGCAGGCTGACGGGGGTCTGCTCGGCCGGTTTGATGACGACGCAGTTGCCGGCGGCCAGCGCGGGGGCGAGTTTCCACGTGGCCATCAGGATCGGGAAGTTCCACGGGATGATCTGGCCGACCACGCCCAGCGGCTCGTGGAAGTGGTACGCGACCGTGTCGGCGTCGATCTCCGCGATGCTGCCCTCCTGGGCGCGGACGACGCCGGCGAAGTACCGGAAGTGGTCGATGGCCAGCGGGATGTCGGCGGCCAGGGTCTCGCGGACCGGTTTGCCGTTCTCCCAGGTCTCGGCGACCGCGATCTTCTCCAGGTGTTCTTCCAGGCGGTCCGCGATCCTGTTGAGGATGCCCGCGCGTTCCGCGACGGACGTGCGGCCCCATGTGTCGGCCGCCCGGTGTGCGGCGTCCAGGGCGAGTTCGACGTCGGCGGCGGAGGAGCGGGCCACCTCGCAGAAGAGCTTGCCGGTCACGGGGCTCGGGTTCTCGAAGTAGCGGCCCTCGACCGGGGCGACGAAGTCACCGCCGATGAAGTTGTCGTAGCGCCGGGCGAAGTTGACGATGCTGCCGTCGGTTCCTGGCTGCGCGTACACCATGGCGGCTCTCCTCGGTGAAGGGCGGTGACGGGTGACGCCCTTCACTGTGCTCCCGCGAGGTTGGCGCAAGGTTGGCGCCGCGTCAGTCGCGCAGGGCCGTGGTCAGCCGGCCGGCGGCGATCGCGCGGCGGGTGTCGCCCGGGCCGAGCAGAAGCAGCGCGTGCTCGTGGATCTCCGCGTCGTACGGGGCCCGTTCGCCGTAGCGCAGGGCGTGGTCCGGGCGGGTGCTCGCCAGCACGGCCTCGCGTACGGCCACTTCGAGGCGGGTGCGCCACTCCTCGATGCCGGGTGCCTCGGAACGGGGGAGCAGTGGACCGCCGTAGTGGCGCAGGGCGGTGTCCGTGTCACCCTGCCCCAGTGCGCGCAGGACGTCGGCGGCGTCGCAGGACACCGGGATCGTCAGGGCGTAGCGGCGGGGGGCGATGCCGCCGCCGAGGGCGCGGCGCAGGTGGGAGATCTCCGCCTTGAAGGTGGACGCGGTGACCGGCCTGTCACCGTACAGGGCGGCGCGCAGGCGCTCCGGGGAGAAGCCGGCGGGTTCGAGCGCGAGCAGGGTGAGGATCTCCAACTGACGGGGCCGCAGGGGGAGGTGCCGTCCTTCCCGTGCTGCCTGCTCGGTGCCCAGGCAGGTGAACCGCAGCCGGGACGGTTGGCTCGGTCGGCCCGGGCGGTGGTGTTCCGTCGTGAGGCGGGCCTCGATGGTGGACACCAGTGTCCGTACGGTGGACATGGCCAGGGGGTGCGAGCGGTCCCAGGTGGTGGACAGGTCCAGTACGCCGAGGACCCGGCCGTCCGGGCCGTGTACCGGGGCGCAGTAGCAGACCCAGCCGTGCAGGGCCGACACCAGGTGCTCGGCGGAGAAGACGGAAGTGGGGCGGCCCGTACGCAGTGCGAGGGAGAGGGCGTTGGTGCCCATGGCTTGCTCGTCCCATCGTCCGCCCGGCGCGAAGTTGACCTGCTCGGCCCGGCGGCGCATGGTCCGGCCACCGCAGGTCCACAGGATGGTGCCCGACTCGTCGGTGACCGCCGTGACGAACCCGGCGTCCTCGGCGATGCTGTGCAGTTCGCCGGTGAGGCCGGAGACCGGCCGGTACAGCGGTGAGGACGTCCAACGCTGGTGCACCGGCCCGCCGTCGGTGACCGGGGCGCTGTCCCGGCCCGGGTCCACACTGCCCAGCGAACGCGCCCAGGACTCGGTCACCTCGTGGCGCAACGCCGCGCTGCCGCCCGGGCGCGTGCCGGGGACACTCAGCCGCGGTACCCAGTGGGACCACTCGTGCTCCAGCACGGCCCTGCGCTGCCGGAGGTCAGGGCGCTGTGACATGGCCTCTCCTGCGGTCGTACCGGTTCTCGGCGTGAGGTCAGTGTTACCGGATGCGCCGGGCCCGGTCGAGGAAACCGGCGGACCGGGGGCCAGGGTTCCGGATGACTGGCCGGGGAGTGACGCTGCTCTGAACGGGCGACCGCCTGACTGGATGTTTGTCCGGACCCCGCGTGCCGCCGTACGGGTGACGGGTTCACTCGACCCGACGGACGGGGTCCCGCCCGCGTACCACCGGCGCGCGGCGTCGCGTTGCCCTGGCATGGACAGCACTGCGACGGCGCGGCGCCTGCTCGGGAACGACGCCGCGCCCCGGCCGTACGCCGAACTCACCAGCGGATACTCGGGCCATCCGCCGATCTACGCGGCCCTCGTCGCCGAGTGGGAGGCCAGGGGCCACGCCACCCCGGAGCACCGTGACGGCCAGTGGGTCTCCTTCGCCGCGCCGACCGAGAGCGAGACCTGGACCGCCGTCCCCGCGTGGCACACCGGCCCGCACCTGGGCCCGGTCGTCCCTTCCGGCGCACAACCGGCTGCCGGCCGCCACCCAGGCCCGGTCGGCTCCGCCGGAGTTGGCCCGTCCTCCGGTCGGTTCACGGGCCCGGCCGCCTCGTCAGGCCTTCGCCCGGCCGTCGATCGACACTCGGGCGCCACGGCTGCTCCTGTCGGCGCCCGTCCGACTACTGGTCAGGGCACTGGCCCGGTTGTCCGTCCGGCACATCCGGCCTCCGGTCGGTTCACGGGCCTCGTCGCTTCGTCGGGCCTTCGCCCGGCTGTCGATTGATACTCGGGTGCCCGGGCCGCTCCTGTCGGCGCCCGTCCGACCGCCGGCCGGCACGCGAACCCGGTCGGCTCCGCCGGAGTTCGCCCGTGCCCCGGTCGGTGCACAGGCTCGGCCGTCTCGTCAGGCCTTCGCCCGGCCGCTGATCGACATGCGGGTGCCCGGGCCGCTCCTGCCGGCGTCCATCCGACCGCCGGCCGGCACGCGAACCCGGTCGGCTCCGCCGGAGTTCGCCCGTCCCCCGGTCGGTGCACAGGCTCGGCCGTCACGTCAGGCCTTCGCCCGGCCGCTGATCGACACTCGGGTGCCACGGCCGCTCCTGTCGGCGCCCATCCGACCGCCGGCCAGCGCACAGACCCGGTCATCCCTCCGGCAGTACATCCGGCCCCCGGCCGGTTCACAGGCCCGGTCGCCCCGGCCGGTACCCGCCCGGCCGCAGATCGGATCCCGGTACCCCCGGCCGCTCCTCCCGGTGTCCGCCTCACCAACCGTCAAGTGCCACCGGCTCCGCGCTGACCGGTGCCAGTACCGCGAGGGTGCCCGTGGCCTCGCGCAGGGCCGACTCGAGGGTGCCGGGGGAGTGCAGGGCGCCGGTGCCGTCCGGTGGGACGAGCCACTCCAGGCGGCCGGCGGGCCGGTACGGCGGCGGTACCGCGACCCAGGAACCACGGCCGACGTGCCGGACCCCGAAGCCGACCCACTCGCTGACGGGGTCGGGCGGCAGGAAGAAGCCCACTCTGCGCGCCGTGCAGTCCACCAGGGTGGGGCCGGGCACCTTCAGCGGGTCGCGCCACAGATAGTCCAGGGCGAGCAGGCCGAGGCGGTCGGGAACGCTCAGCACGTCCCAGTAGCGCCCGGCCTCCACGAGAACCGTGCCCGCGCCGTAGTCCCACTCCCGCTTGCACTCCTGGGGGTCCGTGGCTGCCGCGGCGAGCCACTCGACGGCTTGCTTCCACATGACGCTCTGCATGGCCACCCCAGGCACAGTCGGCGTGCCCCGAAGGACGCCCGCGGGACACGGTCCGGTGGCCCGCGGGAATCCGGGAGATCCGCGGTGCCGATCCGGCACCGGTCATGCTCGTAGATATTTCTAGGCGCCGGAAGGGGTGGCGTGGCCTGGCGTTTGGGTCGGGCATGTCCCGGTCGAAAGAGGGCACTCGAAGACGCATCACGTAAGGCCGCGGTCAACTCCGTACGCGTCCATGCCGCCCATATGAAACCGGCCACTGGCCGATGAACGACTCGGGGAGAACTCGGGGAGCGCGCTGGTCGGATGGATCGCCGGCACCGGAAACGCGCGGCTCCCAGGCATGCCCGCCACCCCGCGTTCACACCCGCTGTGCAGGGCATGTGGACCTGTGCACGAGGGCGCGCGGGCAGGATGTGTGAATCACGGAAGTTTGCCTTCACAAAACCTTCCACCCTGCTGGCCAGAACCTGTCTTGCTCGGTCAACTCCGAACGCATCAGGGTGGATTGAGCACTTGAGCATCAGGAGTCACAAGCACACTGCTTGGCCTGTGCGACCGAATCGCGCGGGTACTGACGGGGGAACTGATGAAGTGCGCGTGCCCACCGCCGACGCTCGGGGGGCAGTTCCTCGCGCACGTCCGGAACGTCCCTCCCTCACCCTCTCTTGGTGCCTTCAACCGGTGCCCGAGACAGGGATAGGAGGGGGAATGCCGATGAGTGCAGTGAGCGCCGCCAAGCCGACGTATCCCGGTGTCTACGTCGAAGAGCTTCCCAGCAGCACCCGCACCATCTCGACCCTGACCACTTCGGTGACCGCCTTCGTGGGCCACACCCGCCGCGGTCCGCTGAACGAACCGGTGCGCGTCACCAGCTTCACGGAGTTCGAGCGCCGCTTCGGGGGACTGAGCGCGCGAAGCGCCGTCGGCTACGCCGTTCACCAGTTCTTCGGCAACGGCGGCACCGTCGCCGTGATCGTCCGGGTCGCCAAGGCCGGCAGCGGCCAGGCCGCCTGCGTCACGCTGGAGTCCACCGACGGCCACAGCGAGTGCGACGTCCTCAAGGTGCACGCCAGGGAACCCGGCGTGTGGGGCAATGGCCTGCGCGTCGCCGTCGACTACGACACGCCCTGCCCCGACGAGACCTTCAACCTGCGCGTCCACGACGCCAAGGGCGAGGCCCGCGAGAGCTTCACCGGTCTGTCCGCCGACCCGTCCAGCGGCCGGTACGTGCAGACCGTCGTCAACGCCGGCTCCCGGCTGATCCGCGTCGAGGTCGTCGGCGAGGGCCGGCCCGACCCGTCCGGCACCGTCTCCAAGCCGTTCGGGCACGAGCTGCCCGACCTCGCCGTGGACCTCACCGTCAAGATCGGCGACGTGGAGCGGGAGTTCACGCTCCACGACCCCGACTGCGACGGCGAGGCCCCGCACTCCGTCGCCGAGCTGGCGCTGCTGCTGGAGCGCAAGCTGCGCGCCCTGCCCGACGCGCCCGGCAAGCACGCCTTCGCCGGTGCCGAGGTCACCGCCTTCGGCCGGCGCGTCCAGGTCGTCGCGGGCTCCACCGACCCCGAGGACGTCGTCCGCTTCCTCGGCGAGTGCGCCAACGACCTCGGCCTCGAGGCCTCCGTCAACCCGCCCGTCTTCCCGCTGGAGGGCGGCGAGGACGGCGAGGCGCCCGGCCCGCGCGACCTCATCGGCTCCGAGGCCGACAAGTCCGGCATCCAGGCGCTGCGCGGCGTCCCTGACGTCAACCTGCTCGTGCTGCCCGAACTCGCGGCGTACGAGAAGACGGAGGACGCCCTCACCGTCGTCTCGGCCGCCCAGCGGCTGTGCCAGGAGCGGCGGACCTTCCTGCTCGTCGACGCGCCGAGCACCTGGGTGAGCGTGGACACCGCCCGTGCCGGGCTCGCCGCGTTCGACGCCGTCCGCGGCAACCACGCGGGCCTGTACTTCCCGCACCTCCAGCTCACCGACCCGCTCACCGGCCGGCTGCGCTCCTTCCCGCCGTCCGGCGCGGTCGCGGGCGTCATCGCCCGTACGGACTCCGAGCGTGGCGTGTGGAAGGCCCCGGCCGGCACCGAGGCGCGGCTCGCGGGCGTCCACTCCCTCACGGTCAACCTCACCGACCGCGAGACCGGCCTGCTCAACCCGCTCGGCGTCAACGTCCTGCGGACGTTCCCGGTGACCGGCCCGGTCGTCTGGGGCGCACGCACCCTGGAGGGCTCCGACGCCCTCGACAGCGAGTGGAAGTACGTGCCGGTGCGGCGGCTCGCCCTGCACGTCGAGGAGAGCCTCCAGCGGGGCCTGCAGTGGGTGGTGTTCGAGCCCAACGACGAGAACCTGTGGCAGCAGATCCGCCTCAGCGCCTCCTCCTACCTGCACACGCTCTTCCGCCAGGGCGCCTTCAAGGGCGGCACGCCGCGCGAGGCCTACTTCGTCAAGTGCGACAGCGACACCACGACCGACGAGGACATCGAGAACGGCATCGTCAACGTCCTGGTCGGCATCGCGCCGGTCCGCCCGGCCGAGTTCGTGATCGTCAAGATCCAGCAGACGTCCGGCCAGTTCGCGCTCTAAGGAACGCTCCAAGGAATCCCTGAGGACATTTCGATGGCAGAGTTCACGGTCAACGCCCATCGTTTCGACCCGTACAAGAACTTCAAGTTCCTGGTCCTGTGGGACGGTCGGACGGTCGCGGGCATCAGCAAGATCAGTCCGCTCAAGCGGACCACCGAGGTCGTCAAGCACCGCCACGGCGGCGACCCCTCGTCCCCGCGCAAGTCGCCGGGCCGCTCCGAGTTCGAGGGCATCACCCTGGAACGCGGCGTCACGCACGACCCCGAGTTCGACCGCTGGGCCAACAAGGTCTGGCAGGTCGGCGCGGGCCTCGGCTCCGAGGTGTCCCTCGCGGACTTCCGCAAGGACATCGTCATCCAGGTCCTCAACGAGGCCGGCCAGGTCGCCGTCTCGCACAAGCTGTACCGGACCTGGCCCAGCGAGTACCAGGTCCTCGGCGAACTGGACGCCAACGCCAACGCGGTGGCCATCCAGTCGCTGAAGCTCGAGTGCGAGGGCTGGGAGCGGGACTACGAGGTGCCGGAGCCGGAGGAGCCGTCGTTCCTGAACCCGGCGTAGCGCTCCGCAGGGAAGCGCCGTAGTGGGGTTGTTGTTCGTCTACGGGTTCGTGGGGGCTGGTCGCGCCGTCCCCGCGCCCCTATGGGGCACGTGTTGGGGGAGGCATGGTCATCACACGGGCGGCCGATGTCCTGGCCACCTGGGAGAGCGGGCTCGGTCAGGCTCCGGACGGGCGTGCCCTCCTGCTGCATCGGGCCGCGCGGCCCGACCTGGGCGGCGATCAGCAGGCGCTGCTGGCGCTCCCGGTGGGGGAGCGCGAGGCGGATCTGTTCGCGCTGCGCATGGCCCTGTTCGGGGAGCGGATGCAGGTGCGTCTGGAGTGCGGGGCGTGCGGCGCGGACATGGAGTTCGAGCTGGACGCCGGGGAGTTCGCCCGCACCCTGGCCGACCGGGGCGACCCGCTGGTGCGGGTCGCCGAGGACGGCTGGGTGGTCGAGTTCCGGGTGCCCGGCGTCGCCGACCTGACGGCGGCGGCCCGGGACGCCGACCCGCGCCGGGCCCTGCTCGCTCGGTGTGTGGTCACCGCCGTACGCGACGGGCGGCCCGTGTCCGCCGACACGCTGCCCGTCGCCGTACAGCGGCGGATCGCCGAGGCGGCCCAAACAGCCGACCCGGGGGCCGACGTCACGCTCGCCATCGCCTGCCCCGAATGCGGGGAGCCCACCCGGGCCGAGCTGGACATCGCCTCCTACCTGTGGACCGAACTGGACGCCTGGGCCCGGGACCTGCTGCTCGACGTCCATCTGCTCGCCACCGCCTACGGCTGGAGTGAGCCGGAGATCCTGGCGCTCAGCCCGCTGCGGCGCCGTTACTACCTGGAGCTGTGTGCGGATGTCTGACTCCACCTCGCGAGGGCGGCCGGAGCCCGACTTCCTCGACCGGCTGCTCGCCCGGCACGCGGCGCCCGCCGCGCGGCGCCCCGGCGTGGTGCGCGTACGGCCGCGGCTGGCCGGTCCGTTCGAACGCGTCGAGGCGGTACGGGCCGCCGCACCGGACCCGGACGGCACCGAGCCGCTGTGGCCCGTCGCCGCCCCGGCCGCCGCCCGGCCGGACGGGACGCGCCCGGCGGCCCGCGAGGTCGTCCGTACGGAACGGGAACGGACGGTCGTACGGACCGAGCCCGCCCCGGCACCCGACGAGCCCGCACTTCGCCCGGCCGCCCGGCTCGCCGAGTCCGACGGGCCGCTGCTGCGGCCCGTCACACCCACGGGCCCCGTACTGCGGCCGGTCCCCGACGCCGCGCGCCGCGCGGCGGGCCGGGGCCGTACCGAGCGGGCCGCCCCCACGAACGCGGCGTCCGTGCCGACCCCCCCTGGTGCGGACGCCGCCTTCCCCGCCGCCGTGTCCGCCCCGCTGCTCCCCAGCGCGGCGGACACGGCGGCCGCCCGGGACGCCGTCCGGCAGGCGGCGGCCCGCCGTCCCGGGCGCCCTGCCGAGCAGGTGGTGCAGGTGCAGATCGGGCGGCTGGAGGTCACCGCGGGCGGGGCGCCGCAGGGCGGTGGCGGCAGGCCCCGGCCCCGGGACGCCGAGCGGCCCCGGGCCGCGGTGAGCCTGGCGGACTATCTGGCCAGGGGACGCGAGTGAGCGAGCCGCGACGGCACGGCAGCCGTACGACGAGACAGACCAGCACGAGGAGAGGGACCGAGGAACCGACGCCATGAGCAACGCACTTGCCCTCGCCCACGTCACCCAGGCCCTCGCCCTGCTGATCGAGGCCAACCTTCCGCCGGACATCGACATCGCGGTGAAGGTCGAGCCGCGCAAGCCGCCGGCCGATCCGCCGCTCGAGCCGACCATCACCGTGTTCCTGTACCAGGTCACGCCCAACACCTCGCAGCGCAACAACGACCTGCCGGTCCGGGCCTCCGACGGGACACTGGTCCGGCGGCCTGCCGCCGCGCTCGACCTGCACTACCTGATCAGCGCGTACGGCGAGGAGGCGGAACTGGTCGGGCAGCGCCTGATCGGTTCGGTGGTGCGCACTCTGCACGAGATACCCGTACTGCCCGGGGACATCATCGAACTCGCCGGTCAGCGGCCGCACTTGAGCGGGAGCGACCTGGCCGAGGCGGTGCAGCGGGTGCGGTTCACGCCGACGGCGATGGACGTGGACGAGACGTCCAAGCTGTGGGGGATGCTCCACCAGACGCCGTACACCCTGTCGGTCGTCTACCAGGCGGTCCTGGTCCTCATCGACGGGCGTGAGACGCCGGTGCCGGCGAAGCGGGTGGAGCGGCCGGAGGTGCGGGTGCTGCCGTTGGGGGCGCCGGCTGCGGCGCCGGACGGCCCGCCCTCGCAGGGTGCCGCGGAGCCGTCGGACGTACCTGCGAAGGCTGTTGCCAAGGCACCGGCGAAGCCGCCTGCGAAGGCGACCCGGGGCCGTAAGCCGGCGTCGCCCGCCAGGGCCGCGAAGAAGACGGCCGCCAAGTCCCCGCAGAACCGGCCGGTGGCGGAGAACACGCGCGGACACGAGGACCCGGAGAACTGAGGCCCATGGGAGCGACGGGGGCAGGTGAGGACATGGGAGCGCACGGCACGGCCCCGGCCGGTGCGACGGCTGCCGCGGCGCTGGGCGCCGGCACGACGCTGACGGCCGAGATCCGGCGTGTCCTGGCCCGCGTCGACGCTCACGCGGGACGGGCGGCGGGGGAGACGCCCGGGGAGACGGCCGCGCGTCGTGCTACGCAGGGCGGCGCGGGTGCGGGTCGCGCTGCGGGCGAAGGTGGTGGCGGAGTCGCTGCGTCGCACGCTGCGCAGGATGGTGCGGGTGCGGGGCGCGCCGCGGACGGACGTGCTGCCGGGACGGCCGCGCGGCATGGGTCGCAGGAGCACGCCGATGCGGAGCGCGTCGCGGATGGATGCCCCGGCAGCGGCGCCGCGCAGCGCGTCTCGCGGGATCCAGAGAGCAGCGGTGCCCCCGATCGTGTCGGTAAGCCTGCGGAGGGGCGCGACGCCACCCAGGCCCCCGTGCCCGGGGCCGTCGTCGACGGCCCCGGTGTCGGTCCCCTCGACGCCCTGGTCACCTGCTTCGGGCTCACCGTCTTCGAGCGTGACCTCGTGCTGCTCGCCGCCGCGCAGGAGTTGGAGCCCACGACCGGCGCCCGGTGTGCCGCCGCGAGTGGTGATCCGGAGCGGGCGTACCCGACCTTCTCGCTCGCCCTGGCCGCCCTGGACGAACCGCACTGGAGCGCGCTGCCGCCCGTGTCGCCGTTGCGCCGCTGGCGGATCGTGGAGCTGGACGACGCGTCGCGGCTGACGACCTCCCGGCTCCGGCTCGACGAACGCATCCTGCACTTCCTGCTCGGCTCGCCCTACCTGGACGCCCGGCTGCACGGCCAGCTGCGCCGCACGCCGGTGCCCGACCGGCTGCCGCCGTCGTACGACCTCGCCGCGAGCGCGGTCGCGGCCGGCTGGACGGACGGCGCCCGCCCCGACGCGCCGCTGCTCGTCGAACTGGTCGGCGGCGACCTGCGCAGCCGTGCCGACATCGCCGCCGCGGCCGCCGCGCGTGCCGGGCTCGGGCTGTACGCGCTGAGCGCCGAGGACATCCCCGTCGACCCCGCCGAGCGCGACCGCTTCGCCCGGCTGTGGCAGCGTGAGGCGATCCTGCTGCCCGCCGCGCTGCTTCTGGAGTACGGCGAGCCGGACCGGGACCAGCAGGCGGCCACGGAGGCGTTCCTGGCCGGGGCCGCCGTGCCCGTCGTCGTGTCGAGCGCCGACCCGCGCCGCACGGACCGCCCGCACGGCACCCGGGTCAGCGCGCCGAGCCTCGACGACGAGGAGCAACTGGCCCTGTGGACCGACGCGTTCGACGACGTGGCCGACCTGGAGCAGACCGAACTGCGGTCCCTGATCGCCCAGTTCCAGTTGCCCCCGCACGTCGTACGGTCCGCCGCCGCCACCGTACGCCGTGAACTGCCCTACGAGGACGAGCTCGACGCCGCCGGGCTGGCCTGGCGGGCCGGTATGGACGAGGCCCGGGTCGGCATGGACGAACTCGGCCGCCGTATCGAACCGCAGGCCGGCTGGAACGACCTCGTGCTGCACGAGCGGCAGACCGGCGTGCTGCGGGAGATCGTCGCGCATGTGCGTCAGCGCGCCATGGTCCACCAGGAGTGGGGCTTCGCGGCCACCCTGCGCCGCGGCCTGGGCGTCACCGCGCTCTTCGCGGGCGGCTCCGGCACCGGGAAGACCCTGGCCGCCGAGGTGATGGCGAAGGAACTCGGCCTCGACCTGTTCGTCATCGACCTCTCGCAGGTCGTCAGCAAGTACATCGGCGAGACCGAGAAGAACCTCCGCCGCGTCTTCGACGCCGCCGAACGCGGCGGCGCGCTCCTGCTCTTCGACGAGGCCGACGCCCTGTTCGGCAAGCGCAGCGAGGTCAAGGACAGCCACGACCGGTACGCCAACCTCGAGGTCAGCTACCTGCTGATGCGGATGGAGGCCTACCGCGGCCTCGCCATCCTCACCACCAACATGAAGAAGGCCCTGGACAACGCCTTCCTGCGGCGCATCCGCTTCGTCGTCGACTTCCCCTTCCCGGCCGAGCACGAACGCGCCGAGATCTGGCGCCGCGTGCTGCCGCCGCAGGCCCCGGTGAAGGACATCGACCCGCAGCTGCTCGCACAGCTGACCGTGGCGGGCGGCTCGATCCGCAACATCGCCCTGTCCGGCGCGTTCCTCGCCGCCGAGGAGGGCGAGGCGCTCCAGATGCGGCACATGCTCGCGGGGGCCCGTACCGAGTACCTCAAGCTGGAACGCTCCTTGACGCCGACGGAGGTCCGCGGATGGGTGTGACGCAGACGGGGGCGACGCCGACCAATGGGACAGGCCCCGGTGGGACAGGCCCTGGCGGGACGCGCCCCGGTGGGGCACCGGCGCCGCGCGAGATCCGCGTGGAGATAGGCGAGCTGGTCCTCGACGGTTTCCGCGCTGACCCCGACCGGGTCTCGGCCGCCTTCGAGGACGAGCTGACCCGGCTGGTCCGCGAGCACGGCATGCCCGCCGACGGCCCGTGGACCGCCGACGTCCTGTCCGGCCTGCCGCCGCTGCCCGCCGGCCTGTCCGCCCGCCGCCTCGGGCAGGAACTGGCCCGCGCGGTGCACGAAGGCCTGTGCGGCCGCGGGGAGGTGACGTCGTGAGCAACTCCCCGACCCAGGACAGCCGTTCCGAGCAGTCCGCCGAGCAGCGCCGCCGCAAGCGCAAGGAGCGTGCGGCCACGTCCCGGGCCCCCGAGCCGAAGGACATCGTCAGCGGTGCCGGTCAGCCGCTCGACCCCGGCGTGCGACGGGAGCTGGAGGAGCGCCTCGGCCACGACCTGAGCCGCGTACGCCTGCACACCGGCCGGGACGCCGGTCAGCTGGCGGACCTGCTCGGCGCGGACGCGGTCGCCGTCGGCCAGGACATCTTCTTCGGCGAGGGCGCGTACCGGCCGGGCACGGACGAGGGCCGCCGGCTGCTCGCCCACGAACTCCTGCACACCGTCCAGAACCCGCACGGCCTCGGCACCCTGCGCGCCGGCCGCGACCTGGGGGCGGTGAGTCTGCCGCAGCAGGCCATCGAACGGGAGGCCGAGTCGGCGGCACAGGACCTGGTACGGGACCCGGAACAGGGCCCGGACACGACAGCGGACCTCGACCAGGCGCAGGCCACCCCCGGCTGGCTCCGCTACGCGACCGTCGACGCCGACCGCCGCCGCACGGAGCAACTGGACCCCGCGACCCTCGTCGACCGCCTCGCCAACGGCCTCCTGCGTTCCCTGCGCGGCGACCCGGAGGACCGGTCGGGCCGCGTCCGGATCCAGCTGGCCCGTATGGCGCCCGAGGTGCAGGACAGCGTCCTGGACCGGCTGGAACTGCGACTGCCCGCGCCCGCCGTCGACCGGCTGCTGGAAGGCGTGGAGGAGACGGAGCACGCAGGTCCGCTGCCGATGGACACCGCGGCGGCTCCGTCGGCCGTCCCCGGCGCGGCGGAGGAGATCGAGGAGGAGCGGCGCGCTCGCGAGGACTCCGAGTCCGACCCCGTCCCCGAGCAGGACGTACGGCCCAACGCGCCCGGCAAGCCGGACGGGAAACCGCAGGACGGCCGGCCCGCGCCCGGCGGCGACCGTGAAGCGGACGCCGAGAACCAGGAGGACGGCGGATCCGCCTCCGGCGACGCCGACCACGAGAACGCCCAGGGCGGCGCGGGCTCGGCCGGGCGGCAGCAGGAGGGCTCCAAGGACGAGCAGGAGCGCTCGCAGGACCAGCAGGAGGACAAGGACGCCTCCGGCCGGGACGCCGAGAAGGACGCCGCCGACGAACGCAAGGACGCCTCGGACACCGAACGCGACCAGCAGGACCAGGACAAGCAGGACGAGCGCGACACCGAGGAGGACCAGGGCGGCCCTGAGGACGAGGCCGCCCAGGAGCCCGGGAAGCAGGCCGGCGATCAGGAGCGGCGCGAGGACGAGGCCACATCCGAGGCGACCCGCCGCCAGGCCCCCGCCCCGGGCACCGTCGACCGCAGCGGCGCCGAGCCCGGCGAGAAGTCCCGGACCGGGGGTGACACCGGGACGGCCCGTGCGGCGGGGGACCCCGAGAACGAACAGGACGCGGACGACGAGCCGTTGGGGCTGGACGCGGAGTCCGCACAGGACGACGCGGAGCGGGAGGCGGGCGACGACCCGGCCGGGGCGGCCGGCGCGCAGCCCGTGCCCGACGCCGAACTCGTCGGGTACACGGACGCGGCGAAGAACCCGAACCTCGTCGAGGAGCGGCGGAAGGGCACGGCCCCGCCGCCCGGTCCGTCGTCCGCCTCCGAAGCCCCGGCGCCGGACACGGCACCGCGCCAGGCCACGCCCGGCAGTACATCCCGGGACGCCGCGGCGCACTCCGAGGAGGAGGAAGGCAGCGGGTCCTTCGAGGACCTCCTGAGCGGTACGGCCGACGCGGAGCAGACCGACGCGTCCGGAATCGGCGGTGGGCTCGGTACGGCGTCTCCCGGCGCGGCCTCGACAGCCGATGCCGCCGGGACCGACCGGGACCGGAAGCAGTCCGACGAACGCCAGGAGGATGCCGAGGCCGCACGGCGCGACGAGGAGGCCCGGACCTCGGACGCCGCGGCGACCGGCGCCGCTGCGGGTCCCGGTGAGACCGCCGCGCCCGACCAGTTGGCCAAGTCGGGCGAGGACGCCCGTACACAGGGCGCCGGTTCACCGTCGAGCACCGCGGCGGAGAAGGACGACGCGGGCGAGAGCGCCCGGAAACCGGAAGCCGGAGCTCCCGACCGCAGCGGCGGGAAGGAAGCGGACTCCGGAGCCGACAAGGGCAAGGACAAGGAAAAGCAGGCCGACAGGTCCGAGGGCGGGGCGACCGGCCCGCGCGACACCGCCGGGGACCAGGGAACCACGGCTCCCGCACCTGACACGTCCCCCGGTGGCCCGGAGGCCTCCGAGGGCAAGGGCCCGGCCACCACACCCGGCCCGGAGAGCGGCCCGGACAAGGTCTCCACCCCGGGACCGTCGAGCGCGCCGAAACTGGCACCGGGCAACGGCCCTTCGCCCATGGCCGCGGGGCCGCAACCCAAGACCAACACTCCCAAGGCCACCGAGTCCGCGGCCCCCGCCGGATCGTCCGGCGGCTCCACGGGCTCGCGCTCCCGCCCGGCGGGCAGCAAGCGCCAGGCGGCACGCCAGGCCGCGAGGACCGCGTCGCGCCGTGGTGGCGGAAGCGGCGGAGGGGGAGGCCGCAAGTCCGCGGCCCCCGCACCCGTCCGCTCCGGCGGCCGCGGAGGCGGCGGTGGCCGCCCCGCCGCATCCGGCGGATCGAAGGCCAAGGCCAAGAAGGAGACCCCGCCCCCGGACGTCTCCAACGCCACCCCCGAGTCCGGCCTGTCGACGGCTGCCGGGCTCAAGCCGCACCAGGCCCTGGAAACGCTCAAGGGCGTCGGCAGTGCGGTCGGCCGCTCCGTCGACAAGGAGCGCACCAGCCTGCGCAAGGCGCCGCCGAAGACGCAGCGGCCCTCCGGCTCCCCGCGCACGGTCCCCGGAGGCCCGCGTGCGGCTGCCCCGGGCACGTACACGAACGCCAAGGTCGCCCGTACGGACGCGGCTCAGGGCAGGACGCCCGAGATCAAGGGCGAGCAGAAGCCGGAAGGCGACGTCCCGGGCGCGAATGTCCCGGAGCCCAGCTGGTGGGACATCGCCGTCACCATCGGCGCCCAGCTGTTCGGCAAGCTGCTGAAGGAGATCCTTCCGCTCGACGACCTGATCGACTCCATCCTGGGGCTGCCGACCAAGGACGAGGGGCTGAGGAACGCCCGCGTGGGCGACGCGCCGAGGCTGCCGCTGGAGAACGACTCCGACCCGCGGCGCACCGACGAGCAGGGACAGAAGCTCGACGACCGGAAGAACGAACTGCACCGGTCGGGACGGGACGACGCGGCCCGCCCGATGGGCGAGGACCAGATCTATCCCGACGTGCCCAAGGAGACCCTGACCGGCAAGGTGGCCGGCGGGAAGAAGGGCGCGAAGACCGGCGGTGCGAAGTCGGTGTCCGGCGGCGGTGTGCCGATCGAGTCCGCCTCCGCGGTCGCCGAGCACGACCGGGGCCCGCAGATCCAGGCCGGCTTCTCCCAGGGCCGGGACAGGATGGGGCAGGAGCGCCAGGCCAAGGACAAGAAGGCGGCGGGCGACCGCGAGCAGCACGACCAGGACCTCCGGAAGGAGGTCACGGCCAGCGGCAAGAAGCAGTCCGACGCCCGCGACAAGGGCCGTTCCGACATCGCCGACTCACGGGACCGGTGGCGCGGGGAGCAGGACGCCAAGGTCTCGGAGATCGACGACAAGAAGGGCAAGAAGTACGACAAGGTCCGCGACGACATCAAGAAGAAGGAGGAGGACACCGACAAGGACGTCGACAAGCGGACCGAGGACGACAACAAGAAGATCGACGACGAGCAGACGGGCGCCGAGAAGGAGGCGGAGAAGAAGCAGGAGGACGGCAAGGACGACGCCGACAACTGGCTCGAAGAGGCCATCGAGAAGCTCAAGGAGTTCTTCGAGAAGCTCAAGAACGCCATCAAGAGCGTCTTCGAGAAGGCCCGTCAGGTCGTCACCGACCTCATCGACAAGTTCAAGCAGCAGGTCTTCAAGCTCATCGACGACGCCCGCAACTGGGTCATCGACCAGATCAACACCTTCGCCGACGCCCTGATCGCCCTCGGCGACGAACTCCTCGCCGACTACCCGGCGATGCGCGACAAGTGGCGCGACACCATCGACGGCGCGCGCGACTGGGCCGTACAGAAGGTCAACGAGGCGGCGGACGCGCTGAAGGAGGTCGCCGGGAAGCTCCTCGACGGCCTGTGCGGCGCGCTCCTGGCGGGCCTCGACGCCCTGGAGGGCGGCCTGCTGGCGGCGGTCGGCATCGCGGAGACGGTCACCGTCGGCGCGCTGGAGTTCGGTGCCGCCGCGGTCGCCGCGCTCGGTGAGTGGGCGGCCATCTTCAACGACATCGTCTCCGACCCGGGCGACTGGATCAGCAAGGCCGGTGCCGCCGCGGAGACGGGCGCCAAGGAACACCTCTTCGAGGAGATCAAGACCGCGGTCAGGGCCTGGTTCAACCAGAAGGTCCAGGAGATCATCGGCGTCCCGATGGAGGACTTCCAGGAGCTGATCTCCGGCGGCGTCACCGTCGAGCAGATGGCGCAGATGGCCTGGGACGAGGCCCTTCCCCAACTCCCCGTCATCATCGGCGTGATGGTCGTCGAGAAGGTCGTCGCCAAGCTCATCCCCGGCGCCGGCTGGGTCATGGCCGTCATCGACGCCCTCCAGACCGCGTGGGGCGCCCTCAGCGAGATCCTCGCCGCCTTCGGCCTGTTCATGGACTTCCTGAAGTCGGTCAAGAGCGGCAACGGCGCACTGCCGTTCGCGAAGGCGGTCGCGGCCGGGGTCGTGGCACTCCTGGAACTGGTCTACGAGTTCCTCGTCGAGGGCGTCGGCCGCTTCATGGGCAAGGTGGCCGAACGGCTCGGCGACATGCTCAAGAACCTCCGCACGAAGAAGCACAAGCCGGGCCCGCCCGACGCGCCGTCCCCACCGGACGCCCCCACCAAGCCGAAGGACGACCGCACCCCGTCCCCGGACCGCACGGACGACAGGCCCACCGACCGCCCGTCGGCCCCGCGGAAGCCGTCCCAGGACAAGACGTCCCGCCCCCCGTCGAAGCCCCGCCCCGGCAAGCGCCCCACCCCGGAGAAGAAGCGCCGCCCGGCCCACACCACCCGCCCGAGGAAGCGCCGCGACGACGACGAACGCCGCGACGAGGGGCGCGAGGTGAACGCGGCCCGCAAGCGGATGCGGGACGCGGACCGCAGGACGAGGGACGACGACAGGGACGACCGCCGCGACGCCCCTGCCCGCCGGGGGCCGGGGCGTGACACCGTACGCCCGGACCGTCGCCGCGACCGGGACGACAGCGACCGTGACCGTGACCGCGACGCCAAGAGCCCGCGTCGGGGCGACCGCCGACGTGACGACGACCGTCGAAGGGACGACGACCGCAGGAACGACGACCGCAGGAACGACCGCCGAGACGACGACCGCCGCCGAGACACGGACAAGGACCGCCGCCCCGGCGGCCGCCCGCGCCGCCGCCCTCTCCGACGCGCCCGCCAGACCCTCAAGGCGGCGGTCAACCGGGCCCGCCGCGCAGTCGGCAGGCTCTTCGGCAAGGCCCGCCGCAGGACAGGCAACCTGCTGAACGACCGGCTGCGGCGTCTGAGGGACCAGTGGCGGCGCAGGCAGGAGCGGACGCGCGACCGCGAGAAGCGCCGGACACAGGACCGGGAGAAGCAGCGGGAGCCGGAGGGCAGGAGGGACTACGACCTGCCGCAGGTGCGGTTCAGGACCATGGACGGCGACCCGCACACCCTGCTCTTCAGGGGCAAGGGAAGGAGCGCCGATCTCGCGACGCGCAGCAGACTGCAGGGAATCAGGGAGTACCTCAATGGCTGGAGCAAGGAGATCGCCGGGCTGAAGGACTCGGACCCGGACCTCTGGTCCCGGCAGGACCGGGCCCACAGGGCCGCGGAGGCCCAGCACCACGTGGTCGAGGGCGCGCAGGACGCCCTGCCTCCGACCCGGAGCCCGTACGGCATCAGCGGCAAACCCCTGGGCGACAAGGCGTTCCAGAGCCAGATCGAGAGTCTCAGGGCACTCATGGAGTCCTTGGCCGAGCTTCTCGAACAGCGCCGGTCGGCCGAGGGCGAACCTCCCTTGCCCCCCACTGTGCTTCCGCCCTTCGCGGACGGGCCTCTCGCCTTCAATTTCAAGGCGTCGTACATCAAGAAGTCGACGCCCGCCGGAACAGAGGCGGAGAACCGGACCGGCGCCCTGCCCGAGGGATGGAACGCCGTGCCGACCGCGAACGACGAGCGGAAGAACAACTGGGTGCGCATGCATATGCTCCCGGCCCGGCTCGGTGGCCATGCGTCCACGTCCAATCTCGTCCCCGCCCGCAAAATCAACAACAACGATGCGGCCAATGTGGTGGAACACCCCGCGGCGCGCGCCCTGGGGCACACGGTCAAGGGAGCCGGTCCTACGGGAAGGCCGGAGAAGATGATCTGGTACGACGTGGACATCGACTACTGGCCGGCTCACAAGGGATTCCCGAAGACCGTCGATGTGACCTGGGGCGGATACCAGGTCACCAACAACCAGTGGGTCCGGGACAGGAACGCGAAGGGGAGCTGGCCAGGGAAGTTCGATCCGCCGGGAAAGCCTTCCACGGTCAATGTCAACACAGCGGCCGCCACCACCATCCGGGCGGCCACCGGTATCAGTCCGCACTTCGCGGAAGCCATCGTGAAGATCCGGGAGCAGGGAATCGTCTTCAACAAGTTCTCGGAGCTCACCCGCGCACTGCAGGCCAGGCTGGACCTCACAGGAGCAGGTGGGGTGCCCTCCGGAGGCCTCAACGAGAACCGCAGCGCGGCTATCCAGCAATTGAAGGATGCCAAGCACATGTTGCGCTACGAAGACTGAACAAACCCTGCGTGACGCATGCCTGGGAATTGAGGAGAGATGACAGATCTGACACCCTACGAACGCAGTTGGGTCAGCGTGCTCGACGAGCTGCGATCCTGCGCTGCGCTCCGGGTTTCCCGGGCTGAGCAGGGACCGGTGAGCCAGGTTTTCGGTGATGCGCCGACAGAGTTCTCCAACTTGGCGGAATTTGAGGACATCTCGCTGGATCCGTCGCTGCAGAGGTGCTATTTCCGATTCGTCTCCATCTCCGCAGCATGGGAGGTCGTCGATTCGGAGACGTCCATCGCCGGTGAGTTCGATGTCGCACACATCTCGGAGGTGGTCAGTGGTGACCCTCCCGAGCTGGGCCGGCCGAACCCCACCCCTGAGGAACGTGAGCTTCTCTCCCAACTGCGGAGTTTCGACGGAACCACGATGACCGGGGTGGGGCACCTCACCGCGCTACGTGTCCAACCCGGTGTCACCAACCCCGAGCTGTGGTTCGACGCCGGCCCGCTCGGCCTGCACCGGATGGACATCGACCACTGCGCGTATCTGGATGCCCTGCGCATGACGAAGGGAACCTTCGGCTGGCAGTACCTCTTCACGGAGGTTGCGCTGGCCCAGGAGGACTACGAGGGCACCGCGCGGAGGCTGTCGGACATGCTCGACCTCTTTCCCCGCCTCTTCCCCGACCACGACTACACGGACCTTCGCGCCCGTCTGGAGGCCCGCTTGTGACCCGCTACGCCGACATCCCCAAACCCATCCGCTCCGGCATCGTCGTGGTCAACCCCGACACCGGCACCCCCCAACGCATCATCGTGCTGCAGTTCAACCCGGACACCCTCGAACGCAGTGTGAGCCCTCAGTCGGCAGGTGACAGCGGGGACGCCGGAGGCGGAGGGGCTGGTAGTGGGGACCGGAACGAGGCGTTGCGGCTCAAGGGCCCCGCGCAGGAGACCTGGAAGTTCACCGCCGAGATCGACGCGACGGACCAGTTCGAGGTCGCGGCGCCGGACGGGATCCATCCGCAGCTCGCCACGCTGGAGATGCTCGTACAGCCGACCACCGCGCAACTGCGCGCCGCCAGCCGGCTGTCGCAGAAGGGCGCCATCGAGATCAGCCCGATCGAGATGCCGCTGACGCTGTTCACGTGGGGAAGCAAGCGGGTCATGCCCGTGCGGTTGACGGAGTTGTCCGTGAACGAGTCCGCCTTCGACGTGAACCTCAATCCCATCCGCGCCTCCCTCAGCATCGGCATGAAGATCCTCACCGTCAGCGACCTGCCCGCCGGGCACCGCGGCGCCGATCTGTACATGGCACACCTCGCGCAGAAGGAGCGGCTGGCCGCGGCGGCAAGGGGCGGCAGCCTCGGCGCGCTGGGGCTCGGCGGCGGACTCGGGGCAGCGGCGAGCGCATCGATCAGGAGGGGCTGAGCAACACCATGGCCGACATCGAACCGTACGAGAGCGCCCTGGACGCCATCCCCGGGGCTCATCCGTATCCGCGCACCAGCCGGTACCACGACGCCGAGATCGGGGTGCACCGCCGCCTCGACGGAAGCGAAGTCCGGTACACCAGGCGCCGGTTGCTGCCGCCCCTCGACGACGGCGGCCGGCAGGAGGCTGAGCCTCATGTCGTCGCCTCGGGGGAGCGGCCCGACCTGCTCGCCCAGCGGTACTTCGGCGACCCCGGGCAGTGGTGGCAGATCGCCGACGCCAACCCCGTGCTCGACCCACGCGAGTTGACCGACGAGGCCGGGCGGATCATCGGCATACCGACCGCCGGCGGCTTCCCGCAGGGGGACCGGCGTGTTTGACCTGCCCGTGGGGCAGGGCCCCGTGCACATCACCCTCCTCATGGGGCCCAAGCTCGCCCGCCCCGTGCCCGCCGAGGTCACCGAGGCCCTGCTCTCCGCGCAGATCACCGCCACCGCCGGCGAGCGCAGCGGGTTCCAGCTCGCCTTCGACCTCACCAAGAACGGCGTCATCAGCCGCCGGCTGCTGCCCGAGGGGTACTTCGATCCGAAGACCCGGCTGATCGTGACCGTCACTGTGCGGGGCACGGCCGCCGTGCTCTTCGACGGGCTCGTCGTACGGCAGGAGGTCGGCGCCAGCAACCGGCCCGGCCACTCCACCCTCACCGTCACCGGCGAGGACCTCACCCTGCTGATGGACCTGGAGGAGCGCACCGCCCGCTACCCCAACCTGCCGCCCTCCGAGCGGGCCCTGGCCATCCTGCGCCGCTACTCCGACTACGGCATCCGGCCCGACGTCTACACCGAGAAGGTCGCCCAGCCCCCGCACCAGGACCTGCGCGTGCACTACCAGACCGGCACCGACCTCCAGTACGTCACCGAACTCGCCCGCGCCAACGGCTACACCTTCTACCTCGAGCCCGGGCCCAACCCCGGTCAGTCGTCCGCCCGTTGGGGACCCGAGGTCCGGCTCGGCATCCGCCAGCACGCCCTCAACGTCAACATGGACGCCCAGTCCACCGTCGACCAGCTGACGTTCGCCTACGACGGGACGGCCAGGGAAGAGCCGCAGGCACGCTGGCAGGACCCCGGCACCCGGCAGTCCACCCTGCTGCCGCAACCGCCGATCAGCCCGCTGCGCCCGCCCCTCGGCAGGCGCCCCACCCCGGCCCTGAAGCGCAGGACGCTGTCCGGCACGGCCAAGCAGCAGCGCGAGCAGGCCGAGGCCGAACTGCTCGCCCGCGCGGCCGTCTCCGCCGACGTCGTCTCCGGCTCCGGCTCCCTCGACGTCAACCGGCACGGCTACATCCTCCAGCCGCGCCAGCTCGTCGGCGTACGGGGCGCCGGACGCGCCTACGACGGCGACTACTACGTCAAGTCCGTCACGCACAACCTGCGGCCGGGCTCGTACCAGCAGAACTTCACCCTCTCCAGGGAAGGGCTCGAAGCCCGCAGCGACTACGTCCGGCCGTGACCCACCCCCTCCACCAGACCATCGACCAGGAGCACCTCCACCATGGCGGCACCCAGCAATCGCTACCTCGGCAAATTCCGCGGCCGGGTCGTCGACAACAACGACCCGCTGCGCATCGGCCGCGTCACCGTCGAGGTCCCGGACGTGCTCGGCGACGAGCCGTCGACCTGGGCGCTGCCCTGCCTGCCGTTCACCGGGCCGGAGTCCGGGCAGTTCGTGGTGCCGCCGCCCGGCGCGGGTGTGTGGGTGGAGTTCGAGCAGGGGGACCCCAGCTTCCCGGTGTGGACGGGGTGCTGGTACGGCGCCGCCGAGGAGCTGCCGCCCGACGCCCGCCGCGCGCTCCAGGCGAACTCGCCGAGCAAGCCGGTCGTCGTGCAGACACCGCAGGCGCACAAGCTGGTCATGGACGACACGCCCGGCGCCGAGCAGGGGATCCTCCTCCAGGCCCAGGGCGGCGCCTACATCCGCGTCACCAAGGAAGCCGTGGTCATCGCGACCGGCGCGGGTGCCGAGGTCGTGCTGCGCGGACGTGAAGTGACGATCAACGAGGGCCAGTTGACCGTGCTCTCGAAGCGATAGACGGGGGAGCCAGCAAGTGACAGGAACGAACAGAAGACTTCTCGACGCCGGCACCGTGCTCGGCTGCCCGCACGGCGGACGCGTCACCGCGGCCACCCCGCCCTCCGGCGGCGTCCGCGTCGCGGGTGCCGCCGTCGCCACGGCCGCGCACGCCTACGTGGTCACCGGCTGCCCGCACACCGTCGACCGGGTGCCCTCGCCGTGCGTCACGGTCCGCTGGACCGCCGACACCACCGGCATCACGGTCGACGGCGCGCCCGTGCTGCTCGACACCTCCGCGGCCCAGTGCTTCAGCGCGGCCTTCGTCCCGCAGGGGCCGCCCGTCGTCCAGGCCGCGCAGCGAAAGGTCACCGTCCGATGAACACCACCAGCCGGGCCGCCAGGCCCCGTTCCGACATCGCGTTCCCCTTCCGTGCCGACCGCCGCGGCCGCACCGCGCACGCCGGCCACGGCGAGCACGTGCACGACCTGATCGAGCAACTGCTGTTCACCAGCCCCGGCGAACGCGTCATGCGCCCCGACTTCGGCTGCGGACTCCTCGACCTGGTGTTCGCGCCCAACAGCCCTGAGCTGATCAGCACGCTCGAACTGTCCGTGCAGGCCGCGTTGCAGCGCTGGCTCGGCGACCTCATCGACGTACAGGCCCTCGACATCGTCAGCGAGGGCGGTGCGGACGGCGTCGTCCGCGTGTACCTGTCGTACGCCGTCCGGGCCACCGGCGCCCGGCGCGACGACGTCTTCGAAGGGAGGGCCGCCGCATGACGACCGGCACCACAGCATCCCGCCGCGGCAAGGTGAGGGCCGCCCAGCTGGGCGGCGTCGACACCGTCGAGACCGGCGACGACGGCCTGCTCCTCACCGTCACCTTTCTCGGCAAGGCCCCGCACGGCCTCGGCCCCGAGAACGTCCGCGTCGACGGCGGCCGCCGCGTCACCGGCATCACCGCCGTCGACGTCAGCGTCGAACGCGAGGAGGACCCGGAGCTCGACGACCGGCTCTACGTCACCCTCGACCGGGCCGGAGACACCTCTCGCTACCGGCTCTCCCTCGTCGAGGCCGACCCGTACGGACGGCCCGGCACCGAGCCGTACCGCGGCTTCGACCAGCGGTACCACAGCGCCGCGTTCTCCTTCCGGCCCGATGGCCCCACCCCCTTCGACTGCGAGGACGGGCACCGGCCGGAGCCGGACTTCCCCGCCGCGCCCGTCATCGACTACACGGCCCGCGACTACGAGACCATCCGCAAGCTGCTCCTGGACCGGCTCGCGCTCACCACTCCCGACTGGGCCGAGCGCAACCCCGCCGACCTGGGCATGACCCTCGTCGAACTCCTCGCCCACACCGGCGACCAGATCAGCTACCACCAGGACGCGGTCGCCACCGAGGCCTACCTCGACACCGCCCGCCGCCGGGTCTCCGTACGCCGTCACGTCAAGCTCATCGACTACGCGATGCACGACGGCTGCAACGCCCGCGCCTACGTCACCGTCCGGACCGCCGACGACGTCACGCTCGCCCCTGGCACCTTCCGCTTCGCCTCCGTCGACGTACGCAGCCTCGACCCGCACGACCGCCCCGAACCGGGCACGGTGATCGACGAGGCCGACCTCGGGGACCTCGACGAGCGCGGCTCGGTGGAGGTCTTCGAACCGGTCGTCGCCACCGACCCGCTGGAGCTGCGGGTCGCGCACAACGCCATCCGGCTGTGGACCTGGGGCGGCGAGGTGTGCACCCTGCCACAGGGCGCCACCGCCGCCACGCTGAGGGACGCCTGGGTGGATCCGGAGACCTGCCGCGAGCGCCGGCTGGCCCTCAGGCCGGGCGACGTGCTCGTCCTGGAGGAGGTGAAGGGCCCGCGCACCGGCACCCCAGGCGACGCCGACCCCGCCCACCGCCAGGCCGTCCGGATCACCTCCGTCACACCCGGACTCGACCGGATCGAGGACCAGCCGGTCCTGGAGATCACCTGGGCCGCCGAGGACGCGCTGCGCTTCCCGCTCTGCCTCACCACCCGCGGCGGACGCGACTGCCTGCCCGTCGAGGACGTCACCCTCGCGCGGGGCAATGTCGTCCTCGCCGACCACGGGCGGACGCTGACCGGCCTGCCCGAGACGGTCACCGTGCCGCCCGTGCCCGCCGTCACCGCTCCCTGCGACCCTCCCGCCTTCGGCTGCCAGGACACCGAGGAGGGCAACGCCCCCGCACGGCTGATCAACGCCCTGACGGACCGGACCGAGTCGGGCCGGGCCCTCGTACCCGACGACGTCCGCGAACTCTTCGACGTCGTCGGCGAGGCCGCGACCAACCGCGCCGGCCTCGGCCTGGAAAGCGCCGGGCAACGGCACGAACAGGTCGTGCCCGGCACCGCGTACGCCCAGGCCGCCGCCCTGCGCACCCTGCTCGCCCAGTCCGTCTACCCGGGCATCGCGCCCCGCTTCCGCCCGGTCCTCGGCCGTACGCCCGTCACCCAGGCCGTGCCCTTCCCTGACCCCGGCACCGTCGCCGCCGGACAGGCCGAGCGGATCGCGGCCATCCCGGGCCGGGTGCGGCAGCGGCTCGTCGAGCTGTGGCGCAGCGCCCGCGACCGGGACGGACTCGGCCAGGAGGAGATCGCCGAACTCGCCGTGATCTACGGCCTGAACGTGCTGGAGCGGTTCGAACTGCACCGCCACCCGGTCCGCGCCCTGCGCGAACTGCTCTACCGCAGCGACCAGTTGCTCGACACCAAACTCCGCCGTGTCGAGGTCCTCGCCGCCCGCGCCCGGGCGGGAACCGTCCTCGACGGGCACATCGCCTGGGAGATCGCCCACGCCTGGGGCCCGGCCTACGCGAGCGGACTCCACCCCGAGGAGACGGTGCTGCGCGGCTCGGCGACCGCCGCCCTCGTCCAGGACCCGCGCCGGGCGCTGCCCGCCGTACGCCCCCACGACGGGAACGAGACCTGGGAGCCGCGCCGCGACCTGCTCGACAGCGGTCCGCGCGAGCGGCACTTCGTCGGCGAACTGGAGGACGACGGCCGCCTCGCGCTGCGCTTCGGCGACGGCCGGCACGGCGCGAAGCCCACGCCCGGCTCCCGCCTGGAGCTGCGTCACCGGCTCGGTGGCGGCACCGCGGGCAACGTCGGCGCCGAGGCCATCAACCACCTGGTCGTGCAGGGCGACTGCGACGCCCCGGCCGCCGTGGTACGCAATCCGCTGCCCGCCACCGGCGGCACCCGGCCTGAACCCGTCGAGCAGGTACGCCAGCTGGCCCCGCTCGACCTGCGCCGCACCCGGCTGCGCGCGGTCACCGCCGAGGACTACGCCGCCCTCGCCGGCGCCCTGCCGGGCGTGCAGCGGGCGGCGGCCGAGATCCGCTGGACCGGCAGCGTCCAGGAAGCACACGTCGCGATCGACGCGTACGGCACCGCCGACCCGTCGCCAGGCCTGCTCGACTCGGTCGTCCAGGCGCTGGAGACGTACCGGCGCATCGGCCACGACCTCGTCGTGGCGCCCGCCCGACTGGTGCCGCTCGACATCGCGCTGAGCGTCTGCGCCGAGCCGGGGCACCAGCACGGGCAGATCCTGGCCGAGCTGTACCGCGTGCTCGGCAGCGGACGGCTGCCCGGCGGACGGCTCGGCTTCTTCCACCCCGACGCGCTGACCTTCGGCGAACCGGTCCGGCTCAGCCGCCTGGTCGCCGTCGCCGCGGCCGTGCCCGGGGTGGAGAGCGTCGAGGTCACCCGGCTGCGCCGGCTGTCCGGACAGGACCGAGGAGAGAGGGAGGACGGCGTGCTGCGGCTCGGCCCGCTGGAGATCGCCACCTGCGACAACGACCCGGACCGGCCGGAGAACGGCCTGCTGGCGATATCCCTGGGAGGTGCCCGATGACCGACCCGCATCCGGTCCCCGCGACCGACGACTGCGGCTGCGGCGGCGCCTGCCGCGGCGGCCACGACGAGCGCCTCGTGCCGACACCGCCGCACAACCCGCCCGGCCGCACCGCGCTCGACTACCGCGTCGGCGAGTACGGCTCCTTCCTGGCCGCCCTGCTCGACCGGCTCGCCTCGCCCGCCTACCCGGCGCTGAACCGCCTCACCGTCCGCACCCCGGACGACCCGGCGATCGGCCTGCTCGACGCCACGGCCGTCCTCGGCGACCTGCTCACCTTCCACTCCGAGCGGATCGCCGACGAGGCCTACCTCCGCACCGCCGACGAGCACCGCTCCCTGGTGCTGCTCGGCCGGCTCGTCGGGCACCGCCCGCGCCCCGGTGTCGCCGCCGCGACGCACCTGGCGTACACCCTCGAACGTGACCCGCGAGCCGAGGCGCAGAACGTGCTGATCCCGCGCGGCGCGCGCAGCCACAGCGTGCCGGCCTCCGCCGATGAGGCGTCGCTGACGTTCGAGACCGCACGGGACCTGACGGCCCGCTGGGATTTCAACGAGCTGAAGGTCCGCCGCCGCCGTCCCTCGCTCCTCACCCCGCAGGACCTCGAGAAGCGCTCCGAGCTGTTCGTCGAGGGCACGGGACTCTCCCTTCAGACCGGCGACCAGTTGCTGTTCGTCTTCGGGGAGGGCGCAGGCGGCGCGCGCAAGCTGCTGCCCGTGGCGAGGACGCGGGTCGACCGGGACGACGAGATCACGGCGATCTCCCTGCCGAAGTCGGCGCCGCGGACCGTTGAGGAACTCGTCGATGAGGTACGGCGTTGGACCGCCGAGCCCGCTGCCCCCGGCGAACCGGGAGATGAGCCGCCCACGCCGGAGGTGCCCAACCCGCGGCCGGTCAGCCGGCTGATCGAGGACTTCGAGGACCAGGTCCTCGAACCGCTCCGTAACGACCTGGAGGGGGTCAAGACGCCCGAGCGGCTCGCGGGCCGTCTCGTCGAGCCTCTTGCCCGGCTCGGTGAGGCGCAGGTGCTGGCTGCTCCGTATGAGGGGGTGGCGGAGTGGTTCGAGCGGTTGGAGGCGGTGTTCGCGGAACTCGCTGAGAGGGCACTGGAGTTGGCGCCTGCGCAGACGGATGCGGGTGGTCGGCCGTCTGCGGGGCCGTCGGGGCTGGTCGCGCAGTTCCCCGCGCCCCTGAGGGACGACACCAACGCCGCCGCTCTGAAAGCCCTGGGCGCGGTACTCCCCGCCCTCCGTGCCACGGCCCCTAACCCCCTTGGCACCACCCGGCGGCAGCTCCCCGGCACCGACACCGCCCGTCTCCTCTCCGCCCTCAACCCCGGCCTCGGCAGCCTCTACCCGGCCTGGCGCACGGCCGCCGCGCCCGGCACCCCGCAGCTGCTGCGCGAGTTGCTCGCCCTGCGCGTCACCGCGGCTCCCTTCGGTGCCACGGCCCCGCTGAAGCCGGTCCAGGACGACCGCGGCCGGGTCATCCGCACCGCCGACTGGCCCCTGACCGGCGCGGTGCTGGCGACCATGCGGGTCGTCTTCGACACGGCGGGCAAGTCCCCGGTGCGGGCCGAGTTCCAGTACGTCGAGGGCAGCAGCTCCGACCAGCGCGCGGAGAACCTGCCCGTCGCCCAGCCCGTCACCTTCACCCTTGGCCCGGGCCAGGTCGAACTGTCCGTGCGCTCCGGCCAGGACCGCGACCTGAGCTGGCTGAACCGCCGTCCGGCCGACTCCCAGGAGCCCGGTGTCACGGCCCGCTTCCTCCCCGCCCTGCCCGAGCGCACGCTCTTCGTGTCCCGGCCCGACGACGAGGGCCTGGTCCACGTCGGCGTCCACAACGGCACCTCCGAGCAGATCGCCCTGCGGCCGGGCGCCAGTGAGCAGTTCACGCACGGAGACCACGAGGTCAGCCTCAAGTACACACTGGGCAGCGCCGAGCCCAACGTCGAGGTCGTGATCGCCAGCAAGCCGGAGCCCGTCAACCGCCGCACGCTCCAGCTGGACACCGTGCACGAGGGCATCACGGTCGGCAGCTGGGTGGCGATCCAGCGGCCCGCCAAGGGAGCCGAGGGCGGAGTGCCCGGCGACAAGAAGCTGGCGTTCGTCACCACGCAGGTGGTGGCCGCGCGTACGGCCGCGTACACCAACTACGGCATCACCGGCCGCGGCACCGAACTCACCCTCGCCGACCCCTGGCTGGACGAGTTCGACGTTCTGCTGTCGCACATCCGCGACACCACCGTGCACGCGGCCGGGGAGCCGCTGCGTCTCGCCGACGAGCCCCTGGGCGAGGACGTGCACGGCAACGAGATCGAACTCGCCGAGCTGTACGAAGGGCTGCGGCCCGGCCGCACGCTCATGGTGGCCGGCGAACGCGGCGACATCCCGGGCGGCGTCAGGGCCACCGAGGTGGTCACGGTCGCCGCCGCCGATCCGGCGGTCGATCCCCGACTCCCTGGCGACCACGTCCACACCCGGCTCACCCTCACCGCCGACCTCGCCCACCGCTACCGTCGCGAGACGGTCCGCGTCCTCGGCAACGTCGTCGAGGCCACCCACGGCGAGAGCCGCGAGGAGGCCATCGGCAGCGGCGACTCGGGCCGCGTGAACCAGACCTTCGCGCTCTGGCAGTCCCCGCTGACCTGGCTCGCCGACGACAACCCCCTGGGCGCCACCCCCGTGCTGGAACTCCGTGTCGACGGCGTGCTGTGGCACGAGGTCGACAGCCTCGCCGGACGCGGCCCGACCGAGCGGGTCTACATCAGCGGTGCCACGGCCGACGGCCGGACGACCGTGACCTTCGGCGACGGTGTGCACGGCGCCCGGCTGCCCTCCGGCCACGAGAACGTCCGCGCCCGCTACCGCTTCGGCACCGGCAGGGCCGCCAACGTGCCCGCGGACCGCGTCACCCAGCCCCTCACCCGGCCCCTGGGCGTCACCGGGGTCACCAACCCGCGCCCGGCCACCGGCGGCGCCGACGCCGACGGCCCCGGCCTGACGCGCCGTACGGTCCCGCTGGCCGTCTCGGCGCTGGACCGGCTGGTGTCCGAGTCCGACTACGAGGACTTCGCCCGCTCCCGGGCCGGCATCGGCCGGGCCTCGGCACGCGAACTCTTCGACGGGCGGCGGCGTGTGCTGCACGTGACGGTCGCGGGTACGGACGACGTGCCCATCGCCCCCGACTCGGACACCCTGCGCGCCCTGCGCGGCGCTCTCACCGAGTACGGCGACCCCAACCTCCCGGTCCGCGTGGACGGCCGGGAACTCGTCCTGCTGCTGATCGCCGCGCGGGTGAAGGTGGCCCCCGACCATGCCTGGCACAACGTCGAGCCGCGCCTGCGGCAGGCCCTGCTGAACCGGCTCGGCTTCGAGGGCCGGGAGCTGGGCCGGCCCGCCCGCCTCTCCGAGGTCCTGGCCACCGCCCACACCGTGCCGGGCGTCGACTACGTGGACGTCGACGTCTTCACCGGCGTGCCCGCCTCCGCGACCCCGGAGGAGCTCACCGAGCTGCTCACCCGGCCCGGCCCGCCCAAGGCGTCGGTCCCGGCGCACCCGGCGACGTACGACGAGAAGATCCACACGGTCCGCGCCGCGAACGGCGAGACGCTGTCGGAGATCTGCGCCCGGTACGGCGTCCCGCTCGCCGAACTGCTGCGCCTCAACCCCGACATCACCGACACCCGGCGGCTGCCCAAGGGCCGGTCGGTGTACGTCTTCCGCGGCATCCGCCCGGCCCAGCTCGCGCTGCTGTCGCCCCGCGCCGCGGACACCCTGATTCTGACGGAGGTCAAGTGATGTCCCCGGATCCCCAGTCGGAGACGCCGGCCCCGGTGCTGCCCAGGGAGCCGGACGGGCTCGCCGACCTGCTGCCCCGCTGGCACCGGCTGCGCGACGCCGAGGAGGGCGAGCCGCTGCGCGCGCTGCTCGCCGTGATCACCGAGCAGATCGACCGCGTCCGCGACGGCGTCCAGCAGGGCTACGAGGACCTGTTCGTGGAGACGGCGGCCCCCTGGGTGCTGCCGTACCTCGGCGACCTCGTCGGCTACCGCACCCTGCCCGGCTACGAACGCGTCCTCACCACCGGCCTGCACGACGGCGGCCGGGCCGCCCTCGCCGAGGCCGTCGCCCCGCGCCGGGACGTGGCCGCCACGGTCGCGAGCCGCCGCCGCAAGGGCACCCTGCACCTGCTGGAGGAACTGTCCGAGCAGGTCGCGGCCTGGCCCGCCCGGGCTGTCGAACTGTCCCGGCAGGTGGCCCACACCCAGCCGGTGAAGCTGTACGGCACGGGCACCCACCGGGGTGAGCGCGGCCGGCTGACCGACCTGCGCGACGGCGCCGAACTCGCCCTCGGCGGCGGACCCTTCGCGAACGACGCCCGTACGGCCGACGTCCGCCGCGCCGAGTCCCGGCATCGGCAGGGCGGCTGGACCCCGGCCGGCGTCGCACTGTTCGTATGGCGGCTGAAGGCGTACGCGCTGACCCGGACCCCGGCCTACTGCATCGACCGAGCCCGCAACCTCTACACCTTCTCGATCCTCGGCAACGACACCCCGCTGGTCACCAAGCCGTTCCCGGAGCCCTCTCCGACGCACATCGCCACCGTCGACAACGTGCCGGCGTTCGTCACCCGCCGTCTCCTGCACGACCGGCTGCTCGACTACTACGGCCCCGGCAAGAGCTTCGTCATCCGGCGCGACGGCGAGGACAACCCCGTACCGCCCTCGGACATCGTGGTCGCCGACCTGTCGGACTGGCGCTACCGGCCGAAGCGCGGCCAGGTGGCCGTCGACCCCGAGCTGGGCCGGATCGCCTTCGGCTCGCGGTCCGCGCCCCGGCAGGGCGTATGGGTCGACCACCACTACGCGTTCGCGGCCGACATGGGCGGCGGCGAGTACGAACGCGACCGTGAGCCGCGCCCGGACGCGGAGTTCTACCGGGTCGGGCCCGGACAGCCGTACCGGCAGATCATGGACGCCTACCGGGCCTGGCAGCACGACCGCCGGGCCGGCCGCACCGGACCCGACGGCATCATCGAGATCACCCACAGCGGCGCCTACCAGGAGCAGCTGGACTTCGACCTCGACCCCGGCGACCGGCTCGAAGTGCGGGCGGCGGAGGGCACCCGCCCCGTGATCCGTCTGCTCGACTGGTACAGCAACCGCCCCGACGCCCTCAACATCCGCGCGGTGTCGGAGGACTGCGCCCCGCACGAGCGGCCGCGTGTCGTCCTCGACGGGCTGCTGGTCGCCGGCCGCGGCATCAACGTCACCGGCGCGATGGGCGCCGTCGTCGTACGGCACAGCACGCTCGTGCCCGGCTGGTCCCTGGAGCCCGAGTGTGATCCGCACTCGCCCGAGGAGCCGAGCATCGTCCTGGACCGCACCACCGCCTGCCTCCAGATCGAGCACAGCGTCCTCGGCACCATCGAGGTCATAGGCGACGAGGTGGGCGAGGACCCCCTCGACATCCACATCCGGGACAGCGTCCTCGACGCCACCGCCGACGACCGCGAGGCCCTGTCCGCCCCGGACTGCCGGCACGCCCACGCCGTGCTGCACCTGCACCGCACCACCGTCATCGGCGAGATCCACACGCACGCGGTGCGGATCGCCGAGAACTCGGTCTTCACAGGGCGGCTCCATGTGGCCCGGCGCGGCATCGGCTGCGTGCGCTACTCCTACGTCCCCACCGGCTCGCGCACCCCGCGCCGCCACCGCTGCCCGGACACCAAGCCGCTCTTCGCCTCCCAGCGCTACGGCACGCCCTGGTACGGGTTGTTGGCGGACCGCTGCCCGGAGGAGATCCGGCGCGGCGCGGACGACGGCGCCGAGCTGGGCGCCTTCCACGACCTGTACCGGCCGCAGCGCGAGGACGGCCTCAGGGCCCGGCTCGCCGAGTACACGCCGGCCGGCACCGACGCCGGGATCTTCTTCGTGACGTGAGGCGCGCACCCACCACCGACCTTGTGAACCCGCACTTCTGAAACAGGGGAGCACCCTTCATGCACGCAGACCTCTCCCGCTCCACGTTCCGGCCGGAGCGGCACTACTCGGCGGTCGTCGCCCAGCAGGGCCGCGTCCAGCTCGACGCCGACCTCAACGAGCAGACCGCGATCCAGCTCCACCAGGCCCGGGGCCTCGCCGCCGACCTGATCGGACCGCACGGCGGGCCGCGCGACGCCGCCGGCTTCCGCATCGAGTACGTGGGCGGCAAGCACGAGATCGACACCCTCGTCGTCCACGGCGGCCGCTACTACGTCGACGGCATCCTGTGCGACGCCGACCGCCCGGCGGCCGGGGTGCCCGTCACCGACGAGGACGGCGATGAGTCCGCGCCGGAGCCGCCCGCGCAGTGGACCTACTGGGACCAGCCCGACGCCTTCCGCGACCCGGAGAAGCCCGGCGACCGGCTGCCCTCGCCCGCCCAGACCCCGTTCCTCGTCTACCTGAACGTGTGGGAGCGCTCGGTCAACGCCGCCGAGGACCCCGCGCTGCGCGAGGTCGCCCTCGGCGCCGCCATGCCCGACACCGCCGCCCGCCTCAAGGTCGTCTGGCAGGTACTGCCGCTGTCCCTCACCCAGCTGGAGATCGAGGAGACCGACCCGTCCAAGGAGGTCGTCCGGGCCGCGTTCACCCGCTGGGCGCAGCGCCGGTCGGCCGTCTCGGCCCGGCTCGCCGCCCGCAGCGAGCGGCCCGGCCACGCGGACGAGGAGCCGTGCCTGGTCAAGCCGGACGCCCGCTACCGGGGCCCGGAGAACCAGCTGTACCGGGTGGAGGTCCACGCCGGCGGCGAGGCGAAGGACGCCACCTTCAAGTGGTCCCGGGAGAACGGCTCCGTCGTCTTCCCCGTCGACGAACTCGACGGCACCTGGGTTCGGCTGGCGTCCCTCGGCCACGACGACAAGCTGGACCTGGACGTCGGCGACCACGTGGAGTTCACCGACACCGCCTACGCCTCCCGCCTGGAGCCCCTGCCGCTGCTGCGCGTCGAGGAACTGGACCTGCCCGGCCGCCGTGTCCGCCTCTCGGCAGAACCGGACCCGGGCGTCGGACGGCTGGCGCACCTGAACCCGTACCTGCGCCGCTGGGACCACCGCGGCGGCCCCAGGCGCAAGGGCCGCAGCACCGATCTGCGCGGCGGCGCGATCCCCGTCACCGAGGGCGAGTGGCTGCCCCTGGAGGACGGCGTCGAGGTGTACTTCGCCAAGGGCGGCGCCTACCGCACCGGCGACCACTGGATCGTGCCCGCCCGCACCGCCACCGGCGGCGTCGAATGGCCGGTCGACCCGGCCCGCCGCCCGCTGCTGCGCGGACCGGCCGGCATCGCCCGGCACTTCGCCCCGCTGGCCCTCGTCAAGGGCGAGGGCAGCGCGGTCGATCTGCGCCTGGCGTTCGGCCCGCTGGCGACCAGCATGCCGGCCGCCGACGAGGCGACCCTCGCCGCGGAGGAACAGGCCCGCCGCGAGGAGCTGGCCGCCGAGGACCCCTCACAGGGGAGGTCCCAGACCACAGCGGAGGCGGAAGCCGCCGTCGAAGGAGACAACTGATGGCCAAGCCGCTCAGCGCGTCGAAGCTGGTGGAGATCCTGCGGGCCGAGGGCGTGACCGTCCACGAGGTCCGCAGCTGGCGCACCCACAACCGCAACAGCAAGGGCCCCTGGGGCCCGGTGAACGGCGTGATGATCCACCACACCGTCACCTCCGGCACCGCCGCCTCCGTCGACATCTGCTACGACGGCCACGCGAGCCTGCCCGGTCCGCTCTGCCACGGCGTCATCGACAAGAAGGGCCATGTGCACCTGGTCGGCAACGGCCGCGCCAACCACGCCGGTCTCGGCGACGGGGACGTCCTGCGCGCCGTGGTCAACGAGTCGAAGCTGCCGGGCGACAACGAGGCCGACACCGACGGCAACCGGCACTTCTACGGCTTCGAGTGCGTCAATCTCGGCAACGGCAAGGACCCCTGGCCCGAGGCGCAGAAGGAGGCCATCGAGAAGGTGTCGGCGGCGATCTGCCGCCACCACGGCTGGTCCGAGCGGTCCGTCATCGGGCACAAGGAGTGGCAGCCGGGCAAGGTGGACCCGCGCGGCTTCACCATGGACGGCATGCGCAAGCGCATCTCCGACCGGCTGAAGGGCGCCGGGGGCAGCACCAAGCCGGACCCGAAGCCCGAGCCCGCGCCCAAGCCGTCCTACGAGCCGTTCCCGGGCGCCGCGTTCTTCCACGTCGGACAGCGCTCCCCGATCATCACGGCGATGGGCCGCCGCCTGGTCGCCGAGGGCTGCAGCCGCTACGAGGAGGGGCCGAGCCCCGACTGGTCCGAGGCCGACCGCCGGTCCTACGCGCTCTGGCAGCAGAAGCAGGGCTTCTCCGGACGGGACGCCGACGGCATCCCCGGCAAGCACACCTGGGACCGGCTGAAGGTGCCCCGGTCCGGGAAGTGAGAGCGTGCGCCCCTCCTCGGGGAGGGGCGCACGGGTGTCACCAGCGGGGGAGCAGCCGCTCGTACTCCGGCTGGAAGCGCCGCATATAGCCGGTGTCGTCCCGGCTGCGCATCCCGGACTCGACGTACCGCCGGTGCAGCCGGTCGAGCTGGTCGTGGTCGAGTTCCACACCGAGCCCCGGACCGGTGGGCACCTTGACCTCCCCGTCGCGCAGTTCCAGCACGCCCGGCACGATCACGTCGTCCGCCGAGTTCCACGGGTAGTGCGTGTCGCAGGAGTGGTCGAGGTTGGGAATGGCCGCGCCGACATGGGTCATCGCGGCGAGGCTGATGCCCAGGTGCGAATTGGAGTGCATCGACAGGGCGAGCCCGAACGCCTCGCAGACGGCGGCCAGTTCACGGGTGCGGCGCAGTCCGCCCCAGTAGTGATGGTCGGTGAGCAGGACCTGGATCGCGTTCTGCTCGACGGCCGGCCTCAGATGCTCCCAGGCGATCACGCACATGTTGGTCGCGAGCGGCATGGGGGAGTCCTTCGCCACCTCCGCCATGCCCTCGATGCCCTTGGCCGGGTCCTCCAGGTACTCCAGGACACCGTCGAGTTCACGGGCGACGTACTTCGACGTCTCCACCGTCCACGCCGTGTTGGGGTCGAGACGCAGCGGCTGCCCGGGGAAGGCCTCCGCGAGCGCCCGCATCGCGGCGATCTCCTCGTCGGGCGGGAAGACGCCGCCCTTGAGCTTGAACGACTTGAAGCCGTAGCGCTCCTGCATCAGCCGGGCCTGCTCCACGATCCCGGCCGGGTCCAGGGCCTCGCCCCAGTCGTCGGTGATGGCCGGGCGGCCGTCGAGGGCGGGGTGCTCGGCCCACTTGTAGAACAGGTACGCGGCGAACGGCACCGCGTCGCGGACCCTGCCGCCGAGCAGGTCGCTGACCGGGCGGTCGAGCAGCTTGCCCTGCGCGTCGAGGCAGGCCACCTCGATCGCCGAGGTGGTCCAGCCGCGCTCGTGCGAGCTGGGCACGGTCGGCAGCAGGGCCGCGTCGATCGCGGCGGCCACGGCCGTGGTGTCGAAGACGTCCATGCCGACGACCGTCCGCGCGGCGATGTGCAGCCGCTCCAGGCGGGCCGTGCCGCCCGGGGACTCGCCGAGGCCCACCGTGCCGTCCTCCAGCACCAGCTGGAGGATGATCCGCAGGGCGAGCGGCTCGTGCACCCCGTTGGAGTTGAGCAGCGGCGGGTCGCCGAACGCGATCGGGGTGATGATCAGCTCGCGGATGCGCGTGGAGGTCATGCGGCGGCCACCTTCAGTCCGTGGTCGAGGAGTTCGGAGAGCCGGGCGAGATGCTCCGGTTCCGGATCGAGCAGCGGCGCCCGTACGCCGCCGACGTCCAGGCCGCGCAAGGTCACTCCGGCCTTGACGAGCGACACCGCGTAGCCGGGGACCTCGTCGCGCAGGGCGACCAGCGGGCCGTAGAACTCGTCGAGGAGCCGGTTGACCAGGGCGTCGTCGTCCTCTGCGAGAGCCCGGTGGAAGGCCAGGGCGATCTCCGGGGCGAACGCGAACACCGCCGAGGAGTACAGCTCGACGCCGACGCCCTTGTAGGCGGGCGCGGTCATCTCGGCGGTGGGCAGGCCGTTGAAGAACTGGAAGTCCTCCGTGCCCGGCACGGCACGCACCGCGCGGACGATGCGGTGCATCCGCTCGATGTCCCCGATTCCGTCCTTGAGTCCGACGACCCCGGGCAGGGCAGCGATCTCGGCGGCGGTCTCGGCGCTCAGCCGGGCGGTGCCCCGCTGGTAGAAGACGACGGGCAGGTCCGAGGCGGCGGTGACCTCCCGGACGTACCGCACGAGACCCTGCTGCGGTGCGCTGACGAGGTAGGGCGGCAGCAGCAGGATGCCGTCGGCACCGGCCCGTTCGACGCGGGCGGCCTGGTCCCGGGCGACCGGGGTGGGGCCGCCGGCCGCCGCGAGGACCGGCACACGTCCGGCCGTGGTCTCGACGGCTACCCGGGTTGCCCGCTCGATCTCCTCGGGCGACAGCGCGTGGAACTCACCGGTGCCGCAGGCGACGAACACACCTCCCGCGCCCGCGGCGACACCGGACTCGATGTGCTGGGCAAGCCGTTCCTCGTCCAGTGAGCCGTCCGCCGTGAACGGCGTGACCGGGAAGAACAGCACTCCGTGGAACTTCATGTCTCCCTCATACGTGGGGGGTGGGTGGTCAGCCCTTCGTGGCCCCGGCGGCGATGCCGGTGACCAGCGAGCGCTGGAGGAGCAGATAGACGACGAGGCTGGGGACGAGGGCGATGACCGCACCGGCCAGCACCACCCCGGAGCCGACCTCGGGGTCGGTGCGCAGAATGGACAGGGCGACGGTGACCGTGTAGTCGGTGGGGTCCTTGGCCGCGATCAGGGGCAGCAGGTACTGGTCCCAGATCATGATGAAGCCGAGCACCCCGGCCACACCGAGCGCGGGCTTGCACAGCGGCAGGACGACCTGCCACAGCATCCGCAGCTCGCCCACGCCGTCGATTCGGGCGGCCTCCTCGATCTCGGTGGGGATGTCCTTCATGAACTCGGTCAGCAGCATCACCGAGAATCCCCATGCGCCGAGCGGCAGGATCACGCCCCAGACGGTGCCCTTGAGGTCGATGCCGACCACGGGAACATGCCCGAGCACCAGCGACAGCGGGATGGCGATGACCTCCTCGGGGAGCATCATCGTCAGCATGAACAGGGTCAGGATCAGGGCCTGTCCACGGAAGCGGTGCCGGGCCAGCGCGTATGCGGCGAGCGTGCAGACGACGAGCTGCAGCAGCAGCCCGCCGCCCGCTATGACGAGCGAGTTGCCGAAGTAGTCCCAGATGCCGCGCTCGCCCGCCACCCGGAAGTTCAACAGGGTCGGGTGGTGGGGGAGGAACGACAGGGTGGAGCCGCTGGCCTTCTCGCTGAAGGAACCCGAGAAGATCGTGAGGAACGGCGCCGCGAAGACGCCCAGGGCGAGCACGCAGAGCAGGACGCGCAGCGCCCAGGCGGGGCCCGGCCGGTCGCTCCAGCCGAGGGCGGTGTCGAAGCGGGCGGGGGTGGTGCGCTGCTTCCCGGCGGACTCGCGTGCGGGGGAGGCGGTCACCGGGGTCCGGACGGGGTCGATGGCGGGGGCGCTCATCTCACGTCTCCCCTCTTGCGGAGGTAGTTGACCGTGACGGTGAGCAGCAGCGTCACGCAGAGCAGGATCACGGAGGCGGCCGAGGCGCCGCCGATGTCGTTACGGGTGAAGCCGAGGGTGTAGGCGCGGGTCATCCACACATCGGTGGACCCGGCCGGGCCGCCGCCGGTGAGGACGTACACCTCGGTGAACACGCGCAGCCCGCGGATGGCGGCGAGGGTGAGGACGATACCGAGGGCGGGGCGGATCGCGGGCAGCGTGATGTGCCGCAGCCGCTGCCACAGCGAGACGCCGTCCATCGCGGCGGCCTCGTACAACGAGCGGTCCACGCCCGCCAGCCCGGCGAGGATGATCACCATGTTGTACGGGGCGAGCATCCAGACGCCCATGGCCATCGTGGCCCACAGCGCCGTGTTCGGGTTGTCCAGGTAGGGCACGGGCCCCAGACCGAGGAGCCCGAGACCGCTGTTGATGAGGCCGTCTGAGGTCGGGTAGTACATCAGCCGCCACAGCTCGCCGACCACGGCGGTGGCGGTGACGACGGGCAGGAACACGGCCGTGCGGATGAGCTTCAGCGACCGGGCCTGCCCCTCCAGCAGCAGCGCCAGCGCGAAGCCGGCGACGATGCCGCCGAGGGACATCCCGATGCCCAGGAGCAGGGTGTGGCCGATGGCGTCCTGGAAGCGGTGGTCGGTCAGGACGCGGGTGTAGTTGTCGAGGCCGACCCACTTGTCACCGAGGAAGGGCCGTACGTCGAAGAAGCTCAGCCAGACGCCCTTGCCCATGGGCAGGAACTTGAAGACGAGGGCGAGCAGCAGGCCCGGGGCGAGGAACAGCCAGGGCAGTACGGCCTTCTTGCCGAGGATCCGGGCTCTGCGCGGCCCGGGAGTCGTCACGGTCGCGGTCATTTCAACAGGTCCTGGTCCTTGAGGTCACCGGCGAGGGTGTCGTTGAGTTCCTTCAGGCCGGAGCGGACGTCGCTGCCGCAGTACGTGAAGATCGCGTTGAGCGCGTCGGCGGTGTCCTGCTTGACCGGAGCGAAGTCGGGCGCGTTGGGGAACTGCACGGAGGCCGTCTCGTAGGCCTTCTGCACCACGCTCCAGCGGGGGTCCTCGCGCACCTTCGCCGCGTCGAGCGTGGAGTTGACGGGGATGCGCACGACGGGCTGGTGGTCGCCGGTCATGGCGAGTTCCTGGCCCTCGGGGGAGACGAGGAACGCGGCGAGTGCCTGCTCCTGTTTCGCCTTCCCGGTCTTCGCGCCGAAGTAGATGTTCTCTCCGTCGGCCAGCACGTCGTTGTTCCCGGCCGGGCCGGTGGGCGCGGGCAGGACCTCGTACTTGCCCTTGCCGAGCGCCTGGTCGAACGTGGAGATGTTGTACGGACCGGTGAGGTACATCCCGGCGTTGCCGTCCTGGAAGTTGGTGGTGTTCGCGGTGACGGAGGTCAGGGCGCTGGGCTGGATGACACCGCTGTCGCCGCAGAAGAGGTTCTTCTTCATCCAGGTGACGGTGCGCAGGGCCGCCGCCGAGTCCATGGCGGGCCGGTAGCCCGACCCCTCCTTCTGGAGGATCTGCACGCCGCCCTGCCACAGCCAGCTCGAACCCCACCAGGCGACATAGCCGTTCTGCGCGCTGCCCGGGACCACCATGCCGTACGTGTTCTTCTTGCCGTCCCCGTCCGGGTCGCGGGTCGCGAAGGCCTTGGCGAGGGCGAGGGTGTCCTGCCAGGTCTTCGGCTGCGGCAGGCCCAGCTTCTCGCGCCAGTCCTTGCGGACGAACAGGGTCATGGCCTGACGGGAGTACGGGATGCCGTAGTGCCTGCCGTCGCGGCCCACCGTGGACGACCAGGACTTGGCGGTGATCTCGTCATGTCCGGCGATCGAGTCCGGGGTGATGGGCTTGAGCAGGCCCTGGGCCTGGTAGCTGCCCATCAGGGCCGTGTCGTTGATCATGACGTCCGGAAGGTCCTTGGTGGACGCGCGGCTCTGCAACTGCTGGTCGAAGTTCATGACCGGCTGGTAGTCGATCTTGATGCCGGTCTTCTTGGTGAAGGCGGCGAAGACCCTCTGGTAGGTCTGGGCGGACTCCGGATCGCTCCGGGTCCACACCTCCAGCGTGTTCGGATCACCGGCCCGGGCGCTGCCGGAGCCGGAGCCGCAGGCGGCCGTTCCGAACAGGAGTCCTGAGACGGCGAGCGCGGCGGCCAGGCGGTGACTTCGCAGGCGATCCCGCATGGTGGTTGCTCCGTTCATATTCGTGAACGCGCTTCACGAATCTAAATGATCGGCCAAGCTACGGATCGTCTCCTCGCCATGTCAAGACATGGCCGAAAACTTTGACGACATCCAGGAGCAACAGCGACGGCCCCCACCGGATGATCCGGTGGGGGCCGTTCCGAAAGGGAGGGCGCCGGGTGTCAGGCCTGGCGCTCGGCGTTCTTCTTCTTGATGCGGGCGGCTTCCTTGCGGACATCCGCCTGGGTGGCGCGCTCCCGCTCCAGCCACTCGGGGCCTTCCTGCTTCAGTGTCTCGATCTGCTCGGTGGTGAGGGGCTCGGTGACACCGGCGCGGGCGAGCCCCGCGATGGAGACCCCGAGCTTCGCCGCGACCACCGGGCGGGGGTGCGGGCCGTTGTGCCGCAGGTCCTGCAGCCACTGCGGCGGGTTCGCCTGGAGCTCGTTCAGCTCGGCGCGCGAGACGACACCCTCCTGGAACTCGGCGGGTGTGGCCTCGAGGTACACACCCAGCTTCTTCGCCGCGGTGGCGGGCTTCATCGTCTGGGTGCTCTGGTGCGACGTCATGGCATCAAGCGTATCGAGCGTGTGCACGACCCCTGACCACGCCCGGTAACCTGGCCCGGTGACAGGCTCGGATGTTTCTCCCTCGTTCCGGCTCGCATACGTTCCCGGGGTGATGCCCGGCAAGTGGGTGCGTATCTGGAACGAGCGGCACCCCGATGTCCCGCTGGACCTGACGCAGGTGGCCGCCGGGGCGGTGGCCGAGCGGCTGCTGGGCGGGGACGCCGACGCGGGCCTCGTCCGGCTGCCCGTGGACCGGACGGTCTTCAGCGCGATCCCCCTGTACACCGAGCAGACGGTCGTCGTGGTGCCCAAGGACCACCTGGTCACGGCGGTCGACGAGGTGTCCCCGGAGGACCTGGCCGACGACATCGTGCTGCACCCTCTCGACGACGTCCTCGACTGGGACGGCCTCCCCGGACAGCCCGCCGTCGAACGCCCCGCCACCACGGCCGACGCCGTCGAACTGGTCGCGGCCGGGATCGGCGTCCTCGTCGTGCCCCTGTCGCTCGCCCGCCTCCACCACCGCAAGGACCTCACGCACCGCCCCCTCAAGGACGCCCCCGAGTCGAGCGTGGCACTGGCCTGGCCCCAGGACGCGACGACGGACCGGGTCGAGGACTTCATCGGCATCGTCCGCGGCCGCACGGTCAACAGCACCCGGGGCCGCAAGCAGCCGGACGAGTCCGCGGCGTCCGACCGGGGCGGAGCCCGGCGTAAACCGGTGTCCGGGAAGCCGGTGTCCGGGAAGTCGACGGCAGGGCGGTCCGCGGGCGGGAAGCGCACCGGCAAGGGCGGGCGCGGCGCGCCCAAGAGCGACGGGCGCGGCAAGCCCCGCCGCCGTTCCTAGTCCAGGGGCCCGCCGCGGGAGCGCGGACCCCGGACCGGCGTCGGCTCAGCCGGCCGACGGAGACGGAGACGGCTGCGCCCCGTAGGACGGGTTGGGAGCGACCGTCTGCAGATCCTTCAGGTTCTCGGGGACCGGCAGCACCCGGACCGGCGCGCCCTGCTGCGGCGGCGGCGGTGTCGTCTGCTCCTGGGGCAGCTTGGGCGGGGAGGTGATCTGGAAGCTGACCTGCTCCTGGTTGATCAGCCCGGTCTTCTCCAGGACTGTGATGTGGTCGAGCACGGTGTCGTTGGTCGTGTCGGCGAGCTCCCGCACCATGCTGTTCCGGGTGGTCGCCCGGATCTTGGCGATCGTCGGGAAGATGCCCCCGTGCGCGATGCGCATGAGGGTCACGGCCGTGGACTCGAACTCCCTGCCGGTGCTTCCTTCCGCCGTCGCCACGAAGTTCTGCTGCTGCGGCGAGGCCTCGTTCGGCAGGGTGATGCCCAGGTCCGTGGAGATCTTGCGGCAGCCCGCGTCGAGCCTGCCGTGCCCCACGAGAAGGTGCTCCGCGACCTCCTTCATCTCCGGCGACGTGCTCCGCTCCATGATCAGCTGACCCAGCGGGTGCTCCCACAGCCCGGCAGCACGCACCTTCACCACGAAGTCGCGGTCCGCCTCGGTCAGCGGGCCCCACTGGGTGTTGGCGATGATGCGGTCCTGGCCGGAAGCCGCGTTCTCCACACCCAGCATGCTGGGGTAGGCGAGCGCGGTGAGCGTCAGGATCATCGCACCGCCCACGAACGCGGTTCCTGCCGTGCTGCGCGAGATGCGCATCGTGCCTCCTGGGGTATGAACGGCCCAACACCGAGAAGTACGGACGCAGGACGCGAAACAATCACCCCTGCCGCAAAAAAGTTCCGGATGTGACGGGGCCCGGTGCCGGAACCGCACAGCACCGGGCCCACCCGAACGTCGCTCCGTCTCCTCAGGCTTCGTACGAGGCCGCTCCCGCCGTGCTCACGACCTTGTCCCCGTCGGCCCTGCTCAGCAGTCCGGCCGTCACCCACGCGTCCACCGTGGACCGTACCCGCGTCACCAGCGCCCCCTTGTTCCGGAAGGGTGCCCCGGCCCAGACCTCGTCCAGCAGGGTGGTGCCGTCGGCCTTGGCGGGGTTCGCGACGCCCGAGTCCCGGCCGCCGAAGACGACCTTCGGCTCCACGCGCCGGAAGTAGGCGTGGGTCGGGTCCTCCGTCCCCTCGGCGAACGGCGCCCACTCGGTCCCGTCCAGCGTGAAGTGGAGCGGCTTGCCCGGCACCGGTGTGAGAGAGGCGGTCAGGTCGCCGGACAGCCCGGCGTCGCGGTACAGCCCGACCTTCAGGAACTCCGTCGCGGAGGCGCGGGCGACCAGGTTGACCGGGCCGTGGAACAGAGTCTGCAGGGACGGGTCGTCGAGGGCCTTCTCCACCCGCGTCCGGAACGGCAGGGTGACCCGGACGGTGTCTCCGGCCCGCCAGGTCCGGGACACGGCGAAGTAGCTCCCCGGCGCCGGAGTGCCCGGCACCGCACGCCCGTTGACGGTCACCCGGAACCCGGCCCTCGCCCAGGACGGCACGCGCAGCCGCAGCGTGAAGGCGGCGCGGGCGCCGCCGAAGGTGAGGGTGCTGCCCTGCTCCCTGGGGTATCCGGTGGTCTGCGTGACCGTCACGCCCTTCTCGGCCCAGGTCAGCGTGGACGGGCTGTACAGGTTGACGTACAGGGCGCTGCCGTCGGACTGCGCGAAGTACACCGAGTCCTGGTACTTCGTGGCGCTCTCCATGCCGGTGCCCTCGCAGCAGGTCGTGCCCTGCTTGGGGGTGTAGTCCCGGACATGACCGGGCGTCAGCCCGATGAAGTACGTGACGAGCGGCTTCTCCGCGTCCGGCTTGTCCTGCTTGGAACCGAGCACCTGGTTGTACAGGGCCCGTTCGTAGTAGTCCATGTATTTCGGGTCCTGCGCGTGGAAGAACAGGGTCCGGCTCAGTTTGAGCATGTTGTACGCGCAGCAGGTCTCGGCGGTGGTCGCGCCCAGGGTGCCCGCGATCACGTCCCGGGCCTTCCAGAACTCCGCGGTGCTGGTGCCGCCGATGCCGTACATCCGGTGCGGGACGACCATGTCCCAGAAGTTCTTCGCCGAGGTGAGGTAGCGCTCCTCGCCGGTCTCGTCGTACAGCCGCACGTACCCGGTGAAGATCGGGATGTGCTGGTTGGCGTGCAGCCCGTCGAGGATGTCGGTGTTCGCGGCGCACGCGTCGATCAGCCGGTCCAGGTCGAACAGCTGGGCCAGCGCGAGGTGTTCGGCCTTGCCGGTGATCGTGTGCAGATCGCAGACCGCCTCGACGATGCCGCCGAACTCGCCGCTGGAGAAGATCCCCCACATCCGCTGGAGCGTGGCCTCCGGCAGCTTGGACAGCCGGGAGTACATCCAGTCGCACATGCCGGACGCGAGGTCCAGGGCCCGGTCGTCGTCCGTGGCGGTGTACGCGTCGAGCAGACCTCTGAGGATCTTGTGCGCGGTGTAGTACGGCGCCCACACCTTCGTGTAGTCGGGAGAGGTCCTCGACTCCAGGTCGATGAACTGCGTCTCCGGGTACGCCGCGAGGAACCCGGGGTGGCTCGGTGCGCCCCAGGTGCGGCGCAGGGTGGCGGCCAGTCCGCGTCCGGAGGCGTCCGCGAAGGTCCCGCCGGCCGTCTCGTCGAAGGCGTACGACGCCAGGTCGCCCCGGCCCGTCGAGGCGTCGGCGGCCCGGCGGCCCTGCAACTCGGTGATCTCGGCGGCCGTCAGCGCCCGCGAGAAGACGTTGAACTCCTCGAAGGCGCCCGCGAAGACGGGGTCGGCGGAGTAGTTCGAGCGGCCGAGCCAGTTGTTCCTCAGCGTGCCGAGCGCCGCCGGGGTGAGGCTCATCGCGGTGTTCCGGGCGACGGCGGTGCCGTTGACGTAGAGGGTGCCGGTGCCGCCTGCGATCGTCACCGCCAGATGGCTCCACCGGTTCAGCGGCAGCGGGGCCGTGCCGTCGAGGGCCTGCTCGCCGCCCGCTCCTGACGTGGTGACGGCGAAGCGCGGCACGCCGGTCTGGTTGCGGGCGGCCAGGTACAGGTAACGCGTGGTGTCGTTACCGAAGTCGAAGACACGGGTCCAGTCGGCGTCGTGCGTGGGCCGTACCCAGACGGAGAGGGTGACGGCCGAGGTCCCGCCGAGCACGGCGGCGGGCAGATCCACGTACTGGTAGGAGCCCCGTACCTGGTCCGTGGCGGTCCCGAACCTCCCGGCGACGCTCAGCACCGCCGGCTCGCGACGCAGCGCCGCCCGCACCTCGGTCAGCGCCCCGACCATGGTGCCGATCCGGTCGGCGAACACCTGCTCCTTCGTGCTCCGGTACGCCTGCGCCAGCATGGTCAGGAAGTGGCCGGTGTAGTGCCCGCGCAGATTGCCGTTGGCCTCGCCGTCCAGGCCCTCCCAGCCGCCGGGGGCGACAGCGCCGCCCGTGGCGAGACCGGCGTTGGCGCGGAACACCTGGAGCAGCCGGTTCACGTCGTAGCCGCGGGCGTGGTCCAGCATCAGCTTCCGCTTGTCGGCGAAGACACCCCGGCCGAGGCTGACGTCCTCCAACCCGAAGGGCCGCACGGTCCAGGCGGCCGGGATGTCGGCGCTGGTCGCGGGGGCGGTGGTCGCGGGGGCCGCGACGGCCCCGCCTGTCGCCGCCTCGGAGAGCGCGGGTACGGCGGCGGCGAGGGTCGCCGCCTGGAGAAGGGATCGTCTGGAGAGGGGCCGTGCCATGTGTGCTCCTCCACGGGGCCAACGGGTCCACGGACTCGACGCGTTCAATGCATTCGATATATCGAACGACGTGCGAGTGATCGACCAGACCCTAAGGAGGGGACGGGGGAGCGTCAACGGGTCGGGAGAGGTGAGTTCAGGAAGGGCCTGCCGAGCCAGTCAGCCAGTCGAACGCCGTCTGTGCCGTGAACTCCTCCTGGCCGCCCCGCAGGAGCAGTCCGGCGGTGGCGAACTCCGGGGCGTCCGCCTGCGCCGGGACGTACGGGATCGCGATGCACCGCATCCCCGCCGCGTGCGCGGCGGCGGCGCCGGGAGCGGCGTCCTCCAGCACCACGCAGCCGGCCGGGTCCGTCCCGAGCCGGCGGGCCGCCTCCAGGAAGACGTCGGGAGCGGGCTTGCCGTGCGCGACCTCGTCCGCCGAGACGACGGTCCGCAGGCTGGCGTCCAGGCCCGTGCCGCTCAGGACCGCCTCGATGGCCTCGGGCGAGGACCCCGAGGCCACCGCCATGGGCACGTCCTCGGCCGCCAGCAGCTCGACGAACCTGCGCATCTCGGGGTAGGCGCGCGTGGAACCGCGGGCGAGCTCGAGATAGCGGCGGTTCTTGACGGTGAACAGCTCCTCCACGGAGGCCCGCAGACCGTACCGCTCCCGCCAGTCCGCGACCGTCTCCTGCGTGCTGATGCCCACGTACCGCTCGTGGTCCGCCCAGCTGAAGTCGGGGACACCGTGCTCGGCGAGGGTCTGCCGGCCCGCCTCGTAGTAGTTGGGCTCGCTGTCCACGAGCGTTCCGTCGAGATCGAAGATGACCGATATGCCGGCGAGATTGCTCATGGTGTCAGCATGTCAAAGGCCATGATCCAGTGGCTCTGAGGGGGTCAGGACCGGGCCGTGCGACCGATCGACTCCACCAGCGGCAGCAGCCGGTGGGAGACGCGCTCCCGCAGGGCGATCTCCGTGCGGGTGCGGACGACCCCGGGCAGGCTGATCAGCTTCTGCACGACGTCCTCCAGATGCGCGTTGTCCCGCGCCACGACCCGGGTCAGCAGATCCCCGCCGCCCGTGATGGAGAACGCCTCGACGATCTCCGGCACCGCCGCCAGCGCGTCGCCCACCTCGTCGAGATGGCCCTGGGTGACCTCGATGTGCACGAACGCGAGCACCGGATGGCCGAGCGCGGCAGGGGAGAGGTCCGGCGCCGTGCCGGTGATCACGCCGTCGCGCTCCAGACGGTCGAGCCGGGCCTGGAGCGTGCCCCGCGCCACGCCGAGGATACGGGCGTACTCGCGCACGCTCGTGCGCGGCTGCTCCAGCAGCAGCCGCAGGATGCGGGTGTCGAGCTCGTCCACGGGCATGCCGCGCCCTCCTCGTCCGTTGGCTCTGCGGCGGCCGTCCTCCGGCCGCTGCGGCTGTGCCAATGGCCCAGTCTAGAAGGAGCCGGTTGAGCCAGTGGCGTCCGGGGTGGTCATATGGACGCGTCGATGGCGCTGCGGACCCCGCGGCGCCTTTTTCATGCTTGCTCATGCCTGGCGTGCGAAGGGGGCGGTAAGTGGTGCTGAAGAGGGTGTTCATGGCTCCGGATCCGGGGCGGACGCGGTTGCGGTTCGCCACGCGTGCCGTGCTGGGCATCGCGGGCGCGGTCGCCCTCTGTGGCCTCGCCGGACACTCCCTCACGGGGGCCGTCACCGGCGGTCTGGCCGCACTGCTCGCCCTGTTCACCGTCACCGACGCCACGGTCCGCGGCCAAGCCGTCACCACCGCGCTGCTGCCCGTCGTCGGACTGCCCGTGCTCACCGCCGCGGCCGGACTGCACGACCACCCGGTGGCCCGTGACCTCACCTTCCTCGCCGTGGTCGGCGCGGGCGTGTACGCCCGCCGCTGGGGCCCGCGCGGGCACAGCCTCGGTGTCTTCGCCTTCATGACCTTCTTCGTGGCGCAGTTCCTGCACGCCACCGGCGACCAGCTGCCCGAGCTGTACGCCGCGGTCCTGCTGTCCGTCCTCGCCGCCGCCGTGGTGCGCTTCGGGCTGTGGTGCTACGAGCGCCGCCTGCCCCCGCCCGCCGTGCCCGCCCCGCCGGGCGGCACCGGACTGGCCCGGGTGACCACCCGCCAGGCGGTCCAGGCCACCGCCGGAGCGGGCTTCGCCCTCGTCGTGGGCCAGCTGGTGTCCGGCCAGCGCTGGTACTGGGCCGTCGGCGCCACCTGGTGGATCTTCGTCAACACCACCTCGCGCGGCGAGACCCTGGTCCGGGGCTTCCGGCGGCTGCTCGGCACGGTCATCGGCATCGCCCTCGGGCTGCTCGTCGCCATGCCGGTGCACGGGAGCCCGGAGGCCACGGCCCTGCTCGCCGCCGTCTGCGTCTTCGGCATCTTCTACACGGCCGCCGTGTCGTACACCTGGATGATGCTCTGCGTGACCCTGCTCGCGGGGCTGCTCTACGGCCTGCTCGGCGTGTTGGGCCCCGGCCTGCTCGCCCTGCGGCTCGCCGAGACCGGCGTAGGGGCGCTCGGCGCCGCACTCGCCGTGATCCTCGTCCTGCCCGTCACCACGCACAGCGTCACCGACGCCTGGATCCGGCGGGCCCTGCGCTGCGTCCACGCCTGCACGGTCGAGACGGCCCGGCGGCTGGCGGGCGCCGCGGACGCCGACCCGGCCCCGCGGGTGGCCGAGCTGGAGCAGCTGCTCGCCCGGGTGCGGCTCTCGGTCGCGCCGCTGGTGCACCCGCTGAACCCGATGCTGGGCCGCAAGCGGCGGGCCCGGCACGTGCTCGCCCTCCTCGACGACTGCGCCCGGGAGGTCCGCGGCCTGGTCGCCGTCGCCGCCGACCCGGAGGCCTCCCACGACGCCCGTCTGGCCACCGCCGCCCGGCGCGTGGAGGCCGCGGTCGAGGCGCTCACCGAGGGCGGCGAGGTCCTGGTCCAGACGGACGGGCCGTCCGCGACGGAACCGGTCCTGGCGCACCTGCACGGTCTGGAACGGGCCCTCGCGGAGCTGGCCCGGCCGCTGCGGACGCCGTCGGGCTCCCCGCTGGTCGGCGCCTGACCTCCTGGTCGACGCCCGAGCGGCGAGCCGTCACGCCCCCTTGACCCTTTGGTCTAGACCGCGCATGATCGACCGCGCGGTCATTCCGGACAGCTCAGGGACGAAGGGGCACAGCGATGGCGGACGGCAGCGGGCGGCGGGCGTTCATCGGGTCGTTCACGGCGGCAGGCGGCCCCGGGATCGTCACGGCGGAGATCGATGCCGGCAGCGGCGCGCTGACCTTCCTGAGCAGCGTGAACGCCGTCCCCGACCCGGCCTGGCTCGCCCTCTCGTCCGACGGGGAGACCCTCTACGCGGTCAGTGAGACGGCAGCGGGCGCGGTGGCCGCGTACCGCGTGACCGGGGACAAGCCCGAGCCCGCCGGACCGCCCGTGCCGCTCGACGCCGGCGGGCCGACCCACCTCAGCCTGTACGCCGGACACGTCCTGACCGCCGACTACGGCTCGGGCAGTGTCACCGCCGTCCCCGTCCGCCCCGACGGCACTCTCGCGCGGTCCGCCTCCGGCGCGCTCCGGCACACCGGCGGGGGCCCGCACACCCCGCGCCAGCAGGGGCCGCACGCCCACCAGGTGCAGCCCGACCCGAGCGGGCGCTGGGCCGTCAGCGTCGACCTGGGAACCGACTCGGTGCGGGTGTGCACGCTGATCGACGGCGCCCCGGCCCTGCACCGGGAGACCGCCCTGCGGCCCGGCTCGGGGCCGCGCCACCTGGCCTTCCACCCGGACGGCTCGTACGCGTACGTCGTCAACGAGCTGAGCCCCTCCGTCACCGTCTGCCGCTGGCACGCGGCGGAAGGCGTGCTGACACCGCTGACCGAGACCCCGGTGCTGCCGGGCGCACCGGCGCGCGACGCCTACCCCTCGGGGATCGTCACCTCACCCGACGGCCGCTTCGTATGGACCGCCACCCGCGGCGAGGACGTCCTGTCCGTGTTCGCCGTCGTGGGGGAGGAACTGCACCTGGTCACCACGGTCCCCTGCGGCGGCCACTGGCCACGCGCCCTGACCGCGTCCGACGGCTTCCTGTACGTGGCCAACGAGCGTTCCGGCGACGTGACCTGGTTCGCGACCGACCCGCGCACGGGCATCCCGCGACGAGGGGGCTCGATCAGGGTGACTGCGGCCTCGTGCGTGATCATCGGCTGATGGGGGGGGTGGGGGGCTTGCCCCCCACAAGGGGCGCGGGGAACTGCGCGACAAGCCACAGCGCACCCGCACCCGGCCGACATACCGCCGGTCGCGTCAGCGAACCGGCGTCTGCTGAACCTGCTGCGGCGTGATGCCCAACGCCGTCGTGTACTTCGCCAGCGCCAGCTTCCCGATCGCCGGGTACGGCCCCAGCGACTCCGCCGCGGAGCACCCCGCCTCCTTGGCCGCCTCCTCGACCAGTCCCGGCTCGATCTCCGGGCCGATCAGATACGGCGCGAGGGCCAGCTGCTGCGAGCCCGAGGAGCGGAGCTGCTCGGCGACGGACGCGATGGAGCCCTCCTGGTCCAGGGCCGCCGCCATCACCGGCACCGCCAGGCGCGCGGCCAGCAGCATGCCGGTGATCCCGGCCGCCTGCACGGCCTCGTCACCGCCCACGGAGGCCAGGACGATGCCGTCGGCGGCGGTCGCCACGGTGAACAGCCGGGCACGGTCCGCGCGGGCCAGACCGGCCTCGGAGAGCCGCACGTGCAGCGCCTCGGCGAGCAGCGGGTGCGGGCCGAGGACATCGGTCAGCTCCGCGGCGATGTGGCTCTCCATGACGGCCTGGCGGACCCGGCGCAGCAGCGCGCTGTCCGGGCCGGCGAGCAGCGGCACGACGACGGCGACGGGCCCGTCGGGCTCCCTGACGTCCATGCCGGCGGCACGCGCCTGCTCGAAGCGGGCGGTGCGCTCCTCGGCGGCGTGCGCGAGCACGGCCTGGAGCGTGAAGAACTCCGCGTTGTCCCCTTCGAGGTACCCGATGCGGGCGTCGAGGCCGGGCAGCTCGGAGCGGGCGATGCTCACGACCTCTTCGGCGAGGCTGCGCGTGGCGCTACTGGGCGTGCCCGGCACGGCGAGGACGAGCGCGGGCGCGCCCTCGGGAGCCACCAGCGGCTCGGGGCGGCGGTGCCGTCCCGGCTGGCGGGGTCGCGGCATTCGTACTGGCAGGCCGGACTCGGGTCCAGTGGGGGAACTCATGGCGCCGCATGTTACTGGTTTCCTGGGCTCTCCTGTTCGGGGAGGGTGCAGGTGAGCGGTATACGTCCGGTTTTGTCTGATGAGTTACGTACGGATTGAGTTACGTACGGATCATGCGGGTCGGATCATTCACCCGACCGGGTTGTCACGGACAGCATCGTCTCGTCACCCGGCAGGGTGAGGCGGCCGGTGCTCAGCTCGGTCGCCAGGCGCACGGAACCGTGCAGCGGATCGCCCTCGGCCGGCACCCGGCGCGCGTGCGGGAGCCGCTGTGCCAGTTCCTCGTCCACGGGCCCGAGGAGCGGCTCGCCCAGCTTGAAGAGGCCGCCGGTGACGGCGACGCGGGCCTCGCCGCCGGAGGGGCACACGGCTGCCGCGGAGTCGGCCATGTGCCGCGCGGCCAGGCGCAGGATGCCCGCCGCGACGGGGTCCCCCTCCGCGCAGGCGGCCACCCGGGGTGCGAAGGAGGCCAGGACGGCGGGCCGGTCCGGCCGCGGATACAGCGCGCCGGGCAGCCCGGCCACGGGTCCGAACACCTCTTCGGCGCTCGCCAGCAACCGGGCCGAGCCGCCCTCGCGCCCGTCATGGGCGCGCAGCGCGGCCTCCAGACCGGCCCGCCCGATCCAGGCACCGCCCCCGCAGTCGCCGAGCAGATGCCCCCAGCCGTCCGCACGACGCCAGCGGGTCAGGTCGGTGCCGATCGCGATCAGCCCCGTACCGCCGGCGATCACGGCACCGGGACGCGGGCCGAGGGCGCCCGCATACGCGGTCACGGCGTCGGCGGCCAGCGCGACCCTCCGTACGCCCAGTTCCCGGGCCAGGGCACCCGGCAGTTCGGCGCGCAGCGCGTCACCCAGGGAGGCGAGCCCGGCGGCGCCGACGACGACGGTGGTCAGCCGCACCGGCCCGGCCTCCGCGGTCAGCGCACGCGCCAAGGGCATGAGCAGCGCCATGAAGTGCGCGGGGTCGATGCCCCGGTCGCCCGTGCGGACCGGTTCCGCCGACTCCCGCCGGGCCAGCGGCCCGCGCGCGGCGGTTCCCACCACCGCCCGGAGTCCGGACCCCCCGGAGTCCACGGCGAGAAACCCGGATCCCTCCGGCGCCCCGGTCACGGTCACTGGACGCAACGGGATCCCCTCCTTCCGGGGAGGAAGAGTAGCCCCGGGGCGGCGTCCGCGCGTGCGGGCTTCCGCGTTCGTGCGGGGACCGGTTGTGTGCCAGTAGGGTGACGCGCTGTGGCACCACGACCCTTGCACGAACTTGTTGAAGCAGGCTGGGCGAAGGCTCTGGAACCTGTGGCCGAACGTATCGCCGCGATGGGGGACTTCCTGCGGGCCGAGATAGCGGCCGGCCGGACCTACCTCCCGGCCGGGGCGAATGTCCTGCGGGCCTTCCAGCAGCCGTTCGACGACGTCCGCGTCCTCATCGTCGGCCAGGACCCCTATCCCACGCCGGGGATGGCCATCGGGCTGAGCTTCGCGGTGGCGCCCGAGGTGCGTTCGCTGCCGGGCAGTCTGGAGAACATCTTCAGGGAACTGCACACGGACCTGGGGCTGCCCCGGCCGTCCAACGGAGACCTGACGCCGTGGTCGGAACAGGGGGTGCTGCTGCTCAACAGGGCACTCACCACCGCCCCGCGCAAGCCCGGCGCCCACCGGGGCCAGGGCTGGGAGGAAGTCACCGAACAGGCCATCCGGGCCCTGGTGGGGCGCGGCAAGCCGCTGGTGTCGATCCTGTGGGGCCGGGACGCCCGTAATCTGCGGCCGCTGCTCGGGGACCTGCCGGCGATCGAGTCCGCCCATCCCTCGCCGATGTCGGCGGACCGCGGCTTCTTCGGGTCGCGCCCCTTCAGCAAGGCCAACGACCTGCTGGTGCGTCAGGGGAACGCGCCGGTGGAGTGGCGGCTGCCGTAGGCCGGGGTGTCCGGGGCACTTGCGCTGGTGTTCACATCGGCCTGTCACACTTTGGTGGTACGTCAAACTACTTCCAGAACGGACAGTTGATCACCAGTGACATTGCTTTGCCGCGCGTACCAGGGAGCATCATGACGCGCAGATGGTCACTCATCACCACGATCGCCGTACTGACCGTCGCCCTGGCCTTCGTCGTCACCCAGTTGGTGCGCGGTCAGGAATCCGGGGAGCCCGAGAAGCGGCGCGCCTCGCCGGACACGAGCGTCCAGTCGCTTCGCGGCGCGGGGTGGTGGCCCCTCCACCGGTCCGGCACCGCCAAGGCCGGTGAGCACGACGCGGTCGTCAGCGGCGACGTGGAGTGGACCGACGACGGTCCCGAGGGCGGCGCCCTACGGCTGGACGGCAACGGATACGTGGACGCCGCCTCCCCGGTCGACACCACCGGAGCGGACTACTCGGTCGCCGCACGCGTGCGGCTCACCTCCACGAACGGCTTCCACACCGCCGTCTCCCAGGACGGCCTCGGAGTCAGCACGTTCTTTCTCCAGTACTCCAGCCAGGACGAGAACTTCGCGTTCAGCTTCCCCGGCGCCCGTACCGTCGCGGAGAAGGCCGAGCAGCCGCAGACCGACCGCTGGTACCACCTCACCGGCACGTACAGCGACCAGGACCACCGGATGCGGATCTACGTGGACGGCAGACTCGCGGGGAGCAGAGAGGCCTCCAGCAAGGAGAAGCCCACCGGTGACGTGGTGATCGGACGCGGCAAGATCGGGGGTGAGGCCGCCGACCACTGGAACGGCGACATCTCCGACGTGCACGTCTACGACCGGGAACTGACGCCCGGTGAGGTGGACTCGCTTTCCGCCCGCGAACCGGACTGACACCCGCGCACCGGACTGACGCGCCCCGGCCGCCGGAACGACGGCGGTACCGGGGCGCGTTCACCGTCGCCACCCCCACAGGCGACAGGAGAGGAAAAGGCCTTTGTCGGCCAGCACTTCGACCGAATCCTCGACCGAAGACCGAACACCCCGTCCCCCCACCGCGGAACTCCGTCCCGAGGAGTTCCTCAGAGCCTTCTACCAGGTTCACGGCCGTGCGTTGCTGCAGTTCGCCGCACGGCGACTGCACGGCGACTGGCACCGCGCCGAAGATGTCCTCCAGGAGGTCGCGATCCGCGCCTGGCGCCACGCCGGGGAGCTCGATCCGACCACGGACGCGGCGAGACCGTGGCTGTTCACCGTGCTGCGCAACATCGTCATCGACGATCTCCGGGCCCGCCAGGCCAGACCGGCGGAGACCGGCGACCCGGAACTCGCCCACCCGACGGTGTCCGACGACGTGGACCGCGTGCTCACCTCCCAGGTGCTCCTGGAGGCACTGTGGGACCTGCGGCCGCCGCAGCGCGAGGTTCTGATGCACGTGCACTACCTGGGGCGCAGCGTCAACCAGACGGCCCGCGTCCTCGGAGTGCCGCCGGGCACGGTCAAGTCGCGGACGTTCTACGCCTCCCGCGCCCTGCGGGAGGCGCTGTACAGCCGAGGGCTGTACACGGACGGCCGTTACCGCGACGCCGGGTGAGACTCGGCGAGACGCCCCACGTGCCGGGTGATCTCCAGGCCGAGCGGTCCGGTGTCGAGCGATCCGCCCGCACCGGCCCGCCAGCGCCACCCCGCGGGCGCGTCGCCGAGCACCAGCAGCGCGTCCCCGCGCCGCAGGCCGTCCAGCGCGCCCTCCCGCCGCGGGAGCTGTGAGGCGTCCACGACGAACAGGTGTGGCGCCTCACCCTGGACGGCGATCCGGCTGCTGCCCTCGATCAGCCGGAAGATCTGGGTGACGTCGGGGGATCCGGGCTCCGGCTGTGCCGGGCCCGCCGAAGCCGCCACGGCGAACGCCTCCTCCAGGCTGGCCGCGGTGTGCAGACGCGAGGCCTGCGGCACGTCGTCGGCGACGAGCCCCTCCCCGGCCACGGATCCCACCAGGGTGACCTCGGCGAGAGCCCCCACCGGGCCGGAGAGCGCCTCGGCGACCACGGCCCGCGCCAGACTGCGCACCTCCTCGTCGGGTCCCGCCACGGAGACGGGCCCCGACGCCCGGGAGAGGTCGACCAGCACCCGGTCGGCGCCGTCAAGACCCACCGTCACCGTCAGCGCGTACGGCAGAGCCGGTTCGCCCTCCGGGCCGCGGCGGAGCAGGGCGTCGGACGAGACCGTCCAGCGCTCGCCGTCCGCCTCGGCGGTCCAGGGCGCGGGAGCGTCCTCCTCCGCGCCGGCCAGCAGCAGTCCGAGCCGCTCCTCGGAGTAGACGACGGCGTACATGTCGGGCAGCGACCGGCCCGAGCGCAGGCACTCGCCCGTCAGCCGGCGCAGGCCCGCGTCGACCACGTCCAGGGCCTCCCGCCCCTCGACGGCGGCCGAGGGGGCGACGGGCTTCGGCGGGCGCGGCTGCCGCTCGGTGACGACCAGCGCGGCCACCGCTCCGATCAGCGCCAGCCCCAGCACCACGGCCAGGACGTACCAGATCATCTTCTGACTCCTTGTCGGGACCCCGGCGGCGGAGCCGGGACGGTCGAAAGCGGGGGAGGGGCGGCACAGCGGCGGAGTCCCGGAGCCGAGCACCCGAAGGCGTCTACGGGGCCCGGGGGGGGGGGGGGGGGGGGGGGGCCCAAGGACAGGCGTGGTGGGGGGGGGGTGGGGGCGCGGGGGGGGTGGGGGGGGCGGTAGGGGAGGGGGGGGGGCCACAACAAAACGACAGNNNNCGTACGCCTCCCCCCCCCCCCCCCCCCCCCCCCCCCCCCCCCCCCCCCCCCCCCCCCCCCCCCCCCCCCCCCCGGCCCCGTAGGTCCCGTCAGTGGCGCGAGAGCTGCCGAGCACGGCTCAAGCGCCCCCGCAAACACGCTGGCTGGAGGACGTTTCGTGTCGTTGATGTTGACCGTGGTCGATGGGGAGAGTGACGCGTTCGACGTCCACCTCGACGCCGACCCCGACACGCCCGTGGGCGGCGTCGCGGAGGCGCTGGCCGGGGCCGGCGGCGTCCGGCCCCCGGAAGGCCTCGGCCTGTACGTGGGCGACCGGCTGCTGCCCGCGGACATGCGGCTGCGGGACGCACCGCTCCATCACGCGGCCGTCGTGGGCCTGGGCCGTCCGGCCGGTACCTCGTCGGCCGAACCGGACGGGCTGGCGGAGGTCCGCGCGGTCGGCGGCACCGGGGCGGGCGCCGTGCACCGGCTCGACATCGGCGAGTACCGGATCGGGCTGGCGCGCGACGGGGCCGCCCAGGTGCTGCGCACCGTGCCGGAGCGTCCGATCGCCGTCCTGACCGTGGGCCCCGGAGGACGCTGCCGCGTGGCGCCCGACGCCTCCGCGCCGGCCGGCGGCACCCTCCAACTGGACCGTGCGGACCTGGCCGAGGCCGCCGCCTGGCCGGCCGGAGCGCAGCTCCTCGTCGGCGACTGCCTGCTCGAACTCGCCCTCCCGCAGAAGCCGGACGCGGCCGTGGAGCCGTCGGAGGACGGCACCGGCTGGGACTACAACCGGCCCCCGCGGCTGCGGCCGGCCGAGAACGCCACCCGCTTCACCCTGCCCTCCCCGCCCGCGTCGCCCGGCGCCCGGCCGCTTCCGTGGCTCGCCGCGGCCGCCCCGCTGGTGATGGCGGTGACCGGGGCGCTGCTTCTCGGCCGCTGGACGATGCTGCTGTTCGGGCTGCTCTCCCCGGTCGTGATCGTCGGCAACTACATGAGGAGCCGGCGCACCGGGCGCCAGTCCCACTCCGAGGCGGTCGCCGCCTACGAGGAGAAGAAGGCGCGCATCGAGGGCGACGCGGAGCAGGCCCTGACGGCCGAACGCACCGCCCGGCGCCGTGGCTTCCCGGACCCGGCCGAGGTCGTCCTGACCGCTGTGGGCCCCCGGCACCGCCTGTGGGAACGCCGCACCTCGGACGCCGACTTCCTGGAACTGCGCGTCGGGACCGCCGACCTGCCCTCCGACGTGGTGCTCCAGGACCCGACCAAGGACGAACACCGCCGTCAGGACCCGTGGACCGCGTACGACGTGCCGGTGACCGTGCCGCTGCGTGAGCACGACGTCCTGGGCATCGCCGGCGAGGGCCCGGCCGCGCGCTCCGTGGCCCGGTGGGCGGTCGCCCAGGCCGCTGTCCTGCACAGCCCCCGTGATCTCCAGATCCACCTGCTGACGACCGGCGGACCCGGCCGGGACGGCTGGTCCTGGCTGCGCTGGCTGCCGCATGTGCGGAAGAAGTCCGGCGACACCCCGGCCAGCATCGGCTACGGCACGGAGTCCTGCGCCCGCCGGGTCGCCGAACTGACCGCGCTGATCGCCGAGCGCGCCGGACGGGAGGACCGGCGCAGCCGGCCCGCCGGACCCGATGTGCTCGTCGTCCTCGACGGGGCCCGCAGGCTGCGTTCGCTGCCGGGCGTGGCGCAGATCCTGCGCGACGGACCGTCCGTCGGCGTCCGCGCGGTCTGCCTGGACGCCGAGGAGCGGCTGCTGCCCGAGGAGTGCCACGCCGTCGCCGTGGAGGAGCCCGGCGGAACCCTGCGGGTTGGACGCTCCGGGAGGGGCACCGTCGGGGGCATCCGGCCCGACGCGGTGTCGCAGGACTGGTGCCGCTCGCTGGCCCGCGCGATGGGCCCGCTGCGCGACCCGGGCGGGGCCGACGAGGAGGCCGCGGTGCTGCCCGGCTCCGCGCGGCTGCTCGACGTACTCGCCCTCGACCCGCCGCAGGCCGACGGCATCCGGGCCCGCTGGAACGCCGGGGGCCGCTCGACCAGGGCGGCCGTGGGCGTCTCCCTGGACGGCCCGTTCCACCTGGACCTGCGGCGCGACGGCCCGCACGGGCTGGTCGCCGGCACCACCGGCTCCGGCAAGTCGGAACTCCTCCAGACGCTCGTCGCCTCCCTCGCGGTGGCGAACCGTCCCGACGCGATGACGTTCGTCCTCGTCGACTACAAGGGCGGCTCCGCGTTCAAGGACTGCGTGGACCTGCCGCACACCGTCGGCATGGTCACCGACCTCGACGCCCACCTCGTGGAGCGGGCCCTGGTGTCGCTGACGGCGGAGCTCACCCGGCGCGAGCACATCCTGGCCGCGGCCGGCGCCAAGGACATCGAGGACTACGTCGACGCGCTGGAGCGGAACCCGGCGGGCCACACCCCGATGCCCCGGCTGCTCATCGTCATCGACGAGTTCGCCTCGATGGTGCGCGACCTGCCGGACTTCGTGAAGGGCCTGGTCAACATCGCACAGCGGGGCCGCAGCCTCGGCATCCACCTGATCCTGGCGACGCAGCGCCCCAGCGGGGTCGTCTCCTCGGAGATCCGCGCCAACACCAACCTGCGCATCGCGCTGCGGGTGACGGACTCCGGCGAGAGCCAGGACGTCATCAACTCCACCGAAGCCGCCGGGATCTCGCAGAGCAACCCCGGCCGCGCCTACGTACGGCTCGGCCAGAACTCCCTCGTGCCGTTCCAGTCCGGACGGGTCGGCGGCCGTCGGCCCGGCGCCGCGGCGACCTCGCTGCCTACACCCTGGGCGGTGACGGTCGGCTGGGAGCGGCTCGGCGAGCCCCTCCCGCCACGGCCCCGCGGTGCGGGCGCGGCCGCCCCCGCCGCAGTGGAGACCGACCTCACCGGACTCGTCAAGGCGATCCGCGACGCGGACCGGGAGATGGGCATCCCCGCGCAGCACAGCCCCTGGCTGCCGCCGCTGCCCGAGAAGCTGGTCACCGGCGAACTGCCGCCGGCCCCGCCCTCGGACTACGACCTCGCGCCCGTCGCGTACGGCGTGGTGGACCTGCCCGCCCAACAGGCCCGGCTGCCCCTGGTGATCGACCCGGCGACGCTCGGACACCTGCACATCATCGGCTCGCCCCGGCAGGGCCGGTCACAGACCCTGCGCACGCTCGCCGGCATGCTGGCCCAGGCCCACACCCCGGCCCAGCTGCACCTGTACGGCATCGACTGCGGCAACGGCGCACTGCTGGCCATGGAGGGACTGCCGCACGTCGGCGCCGTCACCCAGCGCACCCAGCCGGACCGGGTGGCCCGGCTGCTCGCCCGGCTGACGGCGGAGCTCGGCCGGCGGCAGGAGATGCTCGCCGCCCGCGGCAGCGCCGACCTGACGGAACTGAGGCGCGCGCTGCCCGAGGACGAACGGCCGCCGCACATCGTGCTGTTCATCGACCGGTGGGAGGTCTTCGACAAGCAGCTCGGCGAGTACGACTCCGGGAATCTGCTGTCCGGGGTGCAGACCCTGCTCCGGGACGGCGCGAGCGTCGGCGTCCACCTGGTGATGACCGGCGACCGGGCGCTGTTCTCCAGCCGGGTCGGCAACTCCACCGAGGACAAGCTCGTACTGAAGCTGAACGACAAGTCCGAGTACGGCATGATCGGCGTGACCCAGCGGAAGGTGCCCGACGAGATCCCGCCGGGCCGGGCCCTGCGCGCCGCCGACAAGGCGGAGGTGCAGATCGCGCTCCTCACGGACGACCCCGGGGGACAGGCGCAGGCCGCGGCGCTCCAGCGGATCGCCGAGCAGTGCCGTGAACGCTCGGCTCACCTGCCCGCCGCCACCCGGCCGTTCCGTGTCGACACCCTGCCGGACCGGCTCACCTGGGAGGAGGCGGCCGGGTTCGCACCGCAGCCGTGGCCGCACTCGCGATGGGCGGTGGCCGGTGTCGGCGGCGACGAACTGACCGCCTTCGGACCGGACTTCTCGATGACGCCGACGTTCCTGGTGGCGGGCCCGGCCCGGTCCGGGCGCAGCACCGTGCTGTCGACGGTCGCACTGTCGCTGCTCGCGTCCGGTACCCCGGTCGTGATCGGAGCTCCCGCCCGCTCGCCGCTGCGCGGCCTGGCCGGGCGGCCGGGCGTGCTCGCGGTGTTCGACGAGTCCGACATCGACCCCACGGCCCTGGAGGAGGCGCTGGCCTCCTCGCCCGACGGGGCCGTGGTGCTCCTCGACGACGCCGACCTGCTGCTGAAGACGAAGGCCGAGCCGGTCCTCACGAAGATCGCCAAGTCCGGTGCCGAGACCGGCCGGGGCCTGGTGATCGCCGGGCAGACCGACCGGCTCTCCTCCGGCTTCTCCGGCTGGCACACCGAGGCCCGCCGGAACCGGTGCGGGCTGCTGCTGAAGCCGCAGAACATGAGCGACGGCGAACTGATCGGCGTCAAGGTGCCGCGCAGCCGGCTGGGCGCGGCCCGTCCGGGGCGGGCGATCCTGCACTTGGGCGACGGCGTGCTGCGGACCGTGCAGGTCCCGGAGACGGTGCTGCCGTCGGCCGGTGGCTGACGGGCCGTACGAGCGGAGGGCTCCCGCACCGGCGTCGGCCGGTGCGGGAGCCCTCGTGCGTGGGCGTGCCTAACCCGCTTCCATCGGGAAGTCGCCCTTCGCCTGCGCGGTGGCGCCGTCGGGTCCCCCCGGGATTCCGGTGATCATCCCGTACACCGCTCCGACGCTGTCGTTCAGGCCGGACAGGACGGGGAGGGTGAACGACTGGCCGTACCAGATGGTCTTGAAGCCCAGACCGGCGTCCAGGAGCATCAAGCCCTTGAGCCCCTGGCCCAGTTTGAGGAGGATGTCGCCTCCCGGGATCTGGCCCGTCATCCCGGGCAGGACGAATTTCCATCCGGCGGTGAACCGCCCCATGCCTGCGCCCAGGCCGCCGCCCCCGACGTTGCCGAGCGGTCCCAGTGTGTTGAGCGGGATGTCCTGCACGACGGGCGGCGGCTTGCCGAGCCCCTTGAAGACGTTGCTCACATAGGCCCCCGCTCCCTTGAACGCGCGACCGATCCCGGACAGGGCCTTGCCCAGGCTCGTCCCCGCCGTGATCGCCGCCTTGGCGCTGTTGAAGATCGCGGCTCCGCCGAACGCCAGGCCGACGACGCCCAGGACGATGCCGACGATGTCCACTTCGCCGGTCAACACCGCCTTGGCGATGGTGATGCCCAGGGAGGCGGCTCCCAGGCCGACGATCAGCAGGGTGGCCCCGAGCGCCTGGAGACCGGGGACGAACAGCGCAAGGACTCCGAGCACACCGGCGACGAAACCAAGGACGGCGCCGACGATGTCCCAGATCTTGTCCCACGTGCTCTTCCCCTCGACCGCCTCCCCCTCGGCCTCGTCCAGCTGCCGACGGGCGAGGCCGGCGTCCGAGACCCGCAGGTCCTGCGCGTCGAGCGCGAGTCTCCGGGCAGCCTCGAGATCCGCCTCGGCCGACTCGACGGACCTCGCGGCCTCGTCCTGCTCCGCTTTCGCGTCCGCCATGGCACGCCGGGCGCTGCTCTTGGCCGCCTCGTCGTCGGGCGGCGGTGCTTCGGCGTTGTCCAGACCGGTCACCTTGGCACCGGCGGCGGTCGCCACCTCCACGGCCGAGGCGAGCCGGTCCTTGGCCTCACGGCCGTCCCGCAGGGCCTTGTCCGCCTGTTCCTGCGACTCCCGAAGCCGGGTGGCGTACTCCTTCACCGCGGCGGCCGCCTTCTCGTACGACGACGCCAGACGGCCCACCTGGTCCGGCAGTTCGCCGAGCTTGTCGCGGAGTTCCTCCATGGACTTGCCCTCGCCCAGGTCCCTGGAGTCGAGCCGGGAGACCACGGATCCGGCGTCATCCGCGTCGTGGGAGACCTTCCGGTACTCGGACGCCAGCTGTTCGAGGATCTCCGGGTCGCCCGGTGTCGGATCCTCCGTGAAGCCGAACACGTCCTCCCATTCGGACAGCGGTGGCCGCACCATGTCCCGACCTCACTTTCCGTTCTCGATGTCCACGCCCTCGGGGCCGGCGCCGTCCCGGAACCGGAAGGTTCCCGCGATGGCGTCGAAGACCTCGAAGAACTCGTCCAGCATCGTGATGTTGGGTGTGGAGCTGGAGATGATCAGAAGCGTCCGGCTGCCCGGTACGGGCACCACGACGTGGTGCATCCCCGTGCGCACGGTGGCCCTGCCGGCGTAGTCCACATCCTCGACCGCGGTCATCCGGCCGACGCTGCCCAGCTCGGGAACCTCCATGATCTCCACGGTGTTGGCGCCTGTGCCCCGGCCGACCGAGGTCTTGTTGTTGTGGACGCCGGCGGACACCATCAGCCGGGACAGGTCGGTCGGCTCGCCCTCGGGGATCTCGGTGCGCAGCACGACCGTCGTGGCGGTCAGCGTGCTGCCGTCGGTCAGGAAGGCGAGCATCCCCGCCGCCTGGAGGGCGCCCCGGGCATGCGCCTCCCGGGTCGTCCCGCGCAGTTCACGGATGAGGGAGTCCAGCCGCTCGCGGTCGATGTCGTCCCGGCCGGCCGCGGCCTTCTCGACCCGTCGGCGGATGGACGCGTCCCGGGTGCTGGGGTCGAGGTCGAAGTGCCACCAGCTCTTGGGGAAGTTGATCCTGTATCCGGTGGGCGAGTCCGCCGGCCGCTCGGTGGCCGTGTCCGTCATGTGCCCGTGCCCCTTGTCCTCGTCTGTCTCAGGCGGGGTCATCGAGCTCCTTCGACGTGTCCTGGTCCGCCTGCGTGAAGTTGTCGACGATGCCCTGCGTGGTCTCCTTGAACGTGTCCACGTTGTCCTGGACGCGTTCGTGGCCGGCCACCCATGCCTTGTCGAAGTTGTCGACGCCCGTGGCGAGTTCGGAGTCGCCCACGTCCTCCGACGACCCGACCTGGTAGAGCCGGGCGGTGTTGTCGATCCGTTCCCGGATGTCCTGGAGCGCTTCCATCGTGTCGGTGAGATCGTCCACCGGAACGCGGATACGCGACATCGAAAACTCCCCTTCCTTTCCTCGCACCGCTTACGGCCGGTCCGCGACGCTTCTCAGCGCGCGGAAACCGGCCGTGAGGGACACGTTCAGCCGATGGAGCCGGACGTCTGGTCGTCGGTGTCGACGAACGCGTCGGCGACCTGCTTGATGAACTCGCTGACGCCCTGCAGCCCTTCGATCGCCTCCTGGGTGCCGTTCTTGTACTCCTCCCAGAACGGACGGAACTTGGTCTCGGAGCCCGGCGTCGCGTAGGCCGCCTCGACCATCTCCTCCATCTTGGTGTTGGCCTCGTGGAGGCTCTGCTGCATCAGCTCCTTCTGGTTCTGCAGCCAGGTCGAGGCCTCCCGCATCTCGTCCGGGCTGATCTGGATGTTGCCGCCGGCCATGCCGATTCCTTCCGTCGCTCCATGTCGCCGCGGCCGTCGGACCGCGTACACCGGGCTCTACGGGGCACCTGCCGGGGTGGTTCACCCCTGCGCGGAACGGCGATGCTGCCCGCGCCGATTGACCGGCAGCATGCCGTCGAGAGCGCCTGCGACCAGGACCTTGGTCGAGTTGTGTTCGCGGACGATCCGCCAGCCGTCGGGCGTTGAACGCCAGACCAGGGAGGTCGTGGTGCGTATGTCCGTGGCGCCGTCAGGCATGGTGATCCGTGCTACGAAGGTGAGGGTGGACGCGGCCAGTTCGTGGCCCGCGATGACATGCGGCCCGTCGTCGACGGCATGATGCGCGGAGACCATCCCGCGAAAGCCGGGCTCCCAGATCGAGCCGTAGCCGGCGGCCGTCGTCGCCACACGCTGCTCGGGGTCGAAGTCGTCGTAGAGGCGGACGTCCGGGGAGCCGAAGTCGTAGAACTCGCCGAAGGTGCGCCGGAAGTCGAACGGCGCGTCCCCCTCGTCGCGCTCCCAGCCGAACACCCACCGGCCGTGCAGGTCCGCGATCTCCTGTTCAGCGTTCATGACTCGACGCTAGGGCGGCGGGCGAGGGTCAGGGAGGGTCCGTCACACCCACCCAGCCGTCAGGTCGCCGTCGCGGCGGGCCGTTTGCGTGCCAGCATGACCGCGGGCACCGAGGCGAGGACGAAGAGCACTCCCGCCATCGCGACGTAGAGGTACACGCCGGTCGCCGTGCTCACCGGGGCGCCGTCGGCAGAGGTCCCGGGAACGAGGGTCGCCTTGAGCACCTCGCCCCCGGCGAAGTTGAAGACGACCGAGCCGAGGGCGAGGACGACCGACACCAGACCGGCGATCGTGCCCTGCCGCTCGGGCGCCTCGATGCCGGTCGCCAGGTTGTAGCCGGAGGCGCCGATCGCCCCGGCGGCCACGCCGAGCAGGGTGCCGCAGGCGATCGCCAGCGGGAGCACCGACACGCCCGCCAGCATCGCGAAGGTCGCCACCGTCCCGACGGCGATGCCGCCGAGCAGGGGCAGCGCGGGACCGTACCGCCCCGCGATCCATCCGGCGCACGTGCCGCCGATCACGATGCCCAGATTCGGCGCGGCGAGCAGCACGGCGACCGCCTCGCCGTCGCCCAGCCCGTAACCGAGCCCCAGGCCGGGGGGCACCTGGGCGATGATGCCCGTCAGTTGCAGCATGCTCCGGAACGAGCCTGCCGCCAGTACCAGGGCCAGCAGCGTCAGCAGGATCGGGCGGGTGAGGGCCCGGACGTCGATGATGGGTTCGTCGACCCGCGGCGCGAGGAACGCCCAGCCGGCCAGCGCGGCGGCACCGGCCGCCAGCAGCGCGACCATGCCCCCGGACAGCCATCCGAGGTCGCTCCCCAGGCTGGTGTAGGCGAGCACCGCGGCGAGGCCGCCGCCGAGCAGGAGAGCCCCGGACACGTCGATCCGTCCGGTGCCGCGGATCGGCGACTCAGGGATGAAGGAACGCACGCAGAGCGCGGCCGCCGCGGCGAGCAGCGCCGCCACGATGAACACGCTCCGGTAGCCGAACACGTCGATGACCGGCTGCATCAGGAACGGCTCGACGATTCCGACGATCGACGAGCCGGACGTCACGAGCCCGACCAGGGCCATCGCCACCCGCGGGGTGCAGATCTGGCGTGCGAGGGCCACCGTGATGAAGACCGCGGCGAAGGCGGCGCCCTGGAGGAAGCGCCCCACCAGGAAGATCCAGACGTTGGGGGCGACGAGGCAGACCAGCGCTCCCGTGCAGGCGAGGAGCAGCGTGCCGATGAGGATCCGGCGCTTGCCGAAGAGGTCGGAGCTCTTCGCGAGCAGCGGCGACCAGATGGCCCCGGCCAGCAACGCGCTCGCGTTCAGCCAGGCGGCCTGGTCGGTGTCGAAGTGCTCCATCAGCTGGGGCAGGACCATCATGGGCGAGCCGATGGCCACATCGGCTAAGACGTTGGCGAGGGTGAGGACGGCCGCCCAGAGGATGAGCCGCTTGCTCCAGCGTTGCTCCTGGGCGCCGGTGGCGGGTTTTTCCAGTGTGTCGTTCACTCCGCGTTCTCTCCAGTGCGTCGGGGGGTGGTCCGCTGAGGGCTGCCGGGCGTGGTCCGCAGGGCTCGCAGCGCCTCGTTGCGGGCGGCGATGGCGGCCCAAGTGACCGGCAGCATGCGGTCGCGACCGCTGTGGACACGGTCCTGGGCGAACGTGACGTACGGGCGCTGCCGGGCCTCGTACCGCGCGAACGCGGCGGTGTGGTCATGGCCGCACCGTTCGAGTTCTTCCGCGAGGAAGCGGGCGCCGGTCAGCGCGAGCGAGGTGCCCCGGCCGGACAGGAAGGCCGGGCTGTACCCGGCGTCCCCGACGAGGGCGACCCGGCCGCGGTACCAGGAGGGCAGGTGGATCTGGCTCGCGGGAGTGAGGAAGAAACCGGGATCGGCGCGGGCCGCGTCCAGCAACTCCGGTATCCGCCACGACCGGTGGCCCGCGAAGGCGTCGATGAGGATCTTCTTCTGGGCGTCCAGGTCGTGATGGTCGTAGTCGATCGCTTCCGAGCGGAACTGGAAGACCGCGACGGCCTTGCCCGCGTACCGGAAGAGGCCTGCCATCCGGCGGGGGACGTTGTAGATCGAGTTGGCGCCCTCGGATCGCGCCTCGCCGGGGTGGTCGGCGAGGGCGAAGTAGACGCCGAGGTGCCGGAGGTGGTCCTTCTCGGGCCCGAACACCAGCCTGCGGACGGCGGAGTGCTGGCCGTCGGCACCGAGCACCAGGTCGTACCGCCCGGTGCGGCCCGATGCGAAGCCTACGTCGACGCCGCCGTTCACGCCGTCGTCGGTCAGTGTCTCGATCGAGTCGCCGAAGCGGATCGCCGCGCTGTCCGGGAGCGCCTCGGCGAGGATGCGGACGAGGTCCTCACGGAGGAGTTCGATGTCGTCGTCGGAGTCGCTGATCTCCGCCAGGGGGATCCGGGCCACCGGTTCGCCCGCGCTGTCGACGAACTGGGTGAGCTCGGACATCCGGACCCGTTGCTTCCGGACCTTCTCGAGTAATCCCATCCTGTCCACGGCCTCGATCGCGTCGCCGCGGATGTCGATGGGTGTGCCTGTGAGCCGGAGGTTCGGGGCGTACTCGACCACGGTGACGCTGTGGCCGCGGGTGCCCAGCTCACGTGCGCAGGCGAGCCCGGCGATTCCGGCTCCGGAGACAAGGATGTTCATGTGTGCGCTCCAGGTTTCGCTGAGGTGGGTGTGTGACCGATCTCTTAAAGAAACAGGCTGTCGCTTTTAGCGAGCTTACTGACGACCGGCTTGCACCGCAACGCCGCACCTGCCGACAATCGGCACCCGAGCAGAGAAACAGGAGGTGAGCGCGGCGATGGCCGACGGGACCGCTGACCGGTCGCCCGCACGGCGCCCCGGTGGCCGCAACGCGCGGGTGAGAGCGCAGATCCTCGCCGCGACGGTCGAACTCGTGGCACGCGACGGCATCGCGGGGTTCCGCTACGAGGAGGTCGCCGAGTTCGCCGGCGTGCACAAGACCAGCGTCTACCGCAACTGGCCCGACCGCGAGGAACTGGTGGTCGAAGCCCTGCTGCGCTACGCCGAGGATCTCGCCTCGGTCGCCGACACCGGCGACCTCCACCGGGACCTGGCGGACTTCCTGCTGGCCCTCGCCGGCGGCATGGAATCGCCGTTCGGCCGGACGCTCGAACAGGCCCTGCAGCCCGCCCGCCAGAGCGCCACCGTCGAGGCGCTGACCAAGATCCTCGACCAGCGCGTGGCCGCCCTGCAGCGACGGGTGGACACCGCCGTCGACCGGGGCGAACTCCCCCCGGTCGACAGCTCCTTCCTCGGCGAGATGATTTCCGGCCCGGTCCACCTGATCGTCAACCGCGGCATGCGCCCGTTCACCAGAGCGGACGCGGAACGCATCGTCGGCGTGGTGCTCGCCGGCATCCGGGCGACAGCACCACACATCTGACCGATCGCCCCTGGAGGCACCGTCCAGGTCCAAGGCGAATGGCGCATACCTGAGCGCCCGTCATGGTGTGCGCGGTCTTCCTTCTCGCCTCATCCGACGATCGCGGCCCGCACGCACAGCACGTCCGGCAGATGTGAGGCGAGCTGCCGCCAGGTGTCGCCGTCGTCCGCGGACGCGAACACCTCGCCGTTGCGGTTGCCGAAGTAGACGCCCGCCGGATCGCCGTCGTCCGTGCAGAGCGCGTCGCGCAACACCGTGCCGTAGTGGTCCTCCTGGGGCAGTCCCGCCGAGAGCGGCTCCCAGCTCCTGCCCGCGTCCGCCGTCCGGTAGACGCGGCACCGGTGGTCGGCCGGGACCCGATCGGCGTCGGCGTTGATCGGGAACACATACGCCGTGTCACCTCTGTGCGGGTGCGCGGCCGCGGCGAAACCGAAGGTGGACGGCAGGCCCTCGCCGATGTCCGTCCAGCGCGCGCCCGCGTCGTCGCTGCGGTACACCCCCCAGTGGTTCTGCAGGTACAGCCGGTCCGGGGCCGCCGCGTCCCGCGCGACCTTGTGCACGCACTGGCCGAACTCCGGGTTCGGGTCGGGCAGGAACACCGCCGAGACACCCGAGTTGGAGGGAGCCCAGCTGGCGCCGCCGTCCAGCGTGCGGAACACGCCGGCGGTCGAGACGGCGACCGTCACGGCCTTCGGGTCGCGCGCGTCGGTGAGCACGGTGTGCAGGCCCTCACCGCCGCCGCCCGGCACCCACTTCGACCGCGTGGGGTGCTCCCACAGGGGCCGGACCAGCTCGAACGTCTCCCCGCGGTCCTCCGAGCGGTACAGCGCGGCCGGTTCCGTACCCGCGTACACCACGTCCGGCTCGGCGGCGGCCGGGTGCAGTTGCCACACCCGCTCCAGGGACGCCCCGGTGTCCTTGGGGAACTTGACCGCGGGGTGCGCCGGTTCGGTCCAGGTGCGGCCGAGATCGTCGGAGTGGAACACGGACGGGCCCCAGTGCGCGCTGTCGCCGCCGGCCAGCAGCCGAGGGGTCGCGCCCCGGGTGTCGACGGCGACCGAGTACACGGCCTGCGCGTTGAAGTAGGGGCTCTCGTCGAACTCCCAGGCGCCGGCACCCCGCCGGCGCCCGATGAACAGGCCTTTGCGCGTGCCCACGGCCAGCAGTACCTCGGCCATGCCGATCACCTCCGCGGCGTCGCCTTTGACGCCCTCGTCTCTGACACCGGCCAGTCTGCACCCCACCACTGACAGTCACCTCCGGAACCGCTCCGGTGCAGGTCAGGCGGGTGTCGGGGGCTGCCGCGGGGTTCGGCGGACCACGATCCTCAGGGCCCCCGCAGGGACCGGGCGACGTGGGGGCCGTCACGTCGGAGTACGTGCAGTGAGCATCCAGGGGCCGTCTTCCGTATGCAGAGGGCAGCGGGATGGTCATGCGCTCATGAGGAGGATGCCTTCGATGGCGTTACGAGGTCCGAAGGTGTGGCTGTGGCGCTGGCGGCGCAATCCGCTCAAGCGCCGCGCCGACAGGGTCGAGGCCTGGGTCGTGCTGGGCGTGTGGACGCTCACCGCGTTCGTCGGGATGCTGGCCGGCACGACGGTGAGCCGGTCCGTCGAGGACGGGCTGGCCCGGGAGCGCGTCGAGTGGCGGCCGCTCGTGGCCCGGCTCGACGAGCGGGCTCCCGGGAGGGCCTCCGAGAGCGGCGGCGTGTCCCGTACCGAGCAGGTGTGGGCGAAGGCGACATGGACCGCTGAGGACGGCTCCGCGCACTCCGGACAGCTCCGGGTCGCGGCGGGCAGCGCCGCCGGGACACCGGTCACGGTGTGGACGGACCCCGAGGGCCGCCAGGTGACCCGCCCCGTCAACGAGTCCCAGGCCGAGGCAAGGGCCTTCCTGATCGGCAGCGTGGCGGGCATCGGCGCCGCGACCCTGCCGCTGGTCGGCGGCCGTGCCCTGCGCCGTCGGCTGGAACGCCTCCGCATGGACCAGTGGGACGCCGAGTGGTCCCGCTTCGGGCCGATGTGGGGACGGACGACGGGGTGAGGCCCTCGGAGGCCGCTGAAGGATCTCACCTATCGGTGCCCCACCCCGGTCAGCGCCTCCCGGCACACCCGCAGCAACCCCTCGTCCTCGTGGATGTCGCTGCCGCCGTAGCCGCGGACGTCGGCCCGGTGCCGCCGCGGGGACGCGAGCTCCGCCCGGAGCAGGTCGTGCAGGGGTGCTCCCGCGGGCCCCAGGGCCGCCACGCACCCGGCGACCGTCGTGCGGGTGCGCGGGTCCTCCGCCCACGCGGAGCGGAGTACGGGAAGGAACCGCTCGGGCTCACCGGCGATCCGCCACACCGCGCACGCGGCCGTGGCCCGCTCCCGTACGCCGCCGGAGCCGGCCAGCCGCCGCAGCCCGGCCAGGGCCGGACGGGCCGCCGGCCCCAGTCGTGCGAGCGCGTCCGCGGCGGCCGCGCGGCGCCGCAGGTCGCCGCCGGTGTCCGTCAACTCCCGGAGCAGCACGGGCACCACGGCATCCGGCCCGCCCGTGATCGACCACAGCGCTTCCGCTGCCGCGACGGCGTGGTCCGTCTCCAGCAGTCCGCGCAGATCCGGTATCGCCTCGTAGGCGGCGCCGCCGAACGCGCCGAGGGCACGGACCGCCGCCCGCGTGACGGCGTCGCGCGGCCGCGGCCCGTCCGGCATGCCGCGCAGCAGGCGTACCACCGCCGGTAGGGACTCGGCGTCGCCCAGCGCGGTGAGTGCCGACAGCAGGGGAGCGGCCCGGTCGTATGTGCCGGGGCCGTCGAGCGGAACGCGGGCGAGCCGGCGCCGCAGAGCGGGGGCGAGCGGCAAGGCGGCCGGCCCCAGGTGGGGTATCGCGTAGCCCAGGTCGTCCGGCACGACCGGACCGGCCAGCACCTCGGACAGCACCGGCGTGGCCCGAGGATCCCCCGTCCCGGCCAGGGCCCTGAGCGGACCGCCCAGCGTCGGCGCACCCCGCTCCCCGTGCCGGACGCGAAACTCGGGACGGCAGGTCACCAGCGCGTGGAGATGGTCCGCCGCCGGAGCGGCCAGCTCGAAGAGCTCCACCAGGACGGCGACCGCCGCATCATGCAACCTGCCCTCATCGGCGCCCAGTTGGCCACCGATGAGGGCGACCGGCTCCGCGCCGCTCGTACGCCACTCGCGGAACAGCCCGGCCGACATCCACACGGCGTTGCACCGGTCGAGGGGATCCGGGCTGGTCAACTGCCCGCACAGCAGGGCGACCCGGTCGGTGACCCGGCTGCCGAGCGCGGAGTGCAGCGTCCGCATCAGCTGGGAACCCTCCTCGTCGGAGGGGCGCAGGCGCCGCAGCCGGTCGGCGAGCGTGTCCGGGCCGGGACGGTCGCCCGCGCGCCAGGTGCGGGTGTGCTCCCCGGATCTGTCCCTGAGCAGCCGGACGACGGCCGGTACGAGATTGGCGGGAAGCAGCTCCGGCGCGCATCCCGCCAGCTGGCCGAGCGCGGCGAGCCGCAGCCCAGGCCCGTACGGCGGCCGGCTCAACTCCGCCAGCAGGTCCACCGCCTCCGAGGCATGCCCCTGGTGCCGCTCCACGAACAGGCCCAGGCTCGCGGCCAGGGCGAGCAGCACCCGGTCGTCCCGCTCCACGGTGATCCGCTCCCGCAACAGGGCGAGCACACGGTCCGGTGGGCCGAGGAACCGCACGAACGCGCCCGGAGCCGCCCGGCGAACCCCGGCGTCCGCGTCCCGTGCGAGCCGGACGAAGACATCGGCACCCGCGTGCAGGGCGGCAACGGCTCTCGCGGCGTCTTCCTCCGAGGCGCCCCCGTGACCTGCGATGTCGCCGATGCTGACGAGGAGTTCCACGACCCCCGCCCGGTCCCGCACCTCCTCGCGGACGGCGAGCGCGAGGAGAAACGGAACACAGGCGAGGGTCGCGTCGTACACGCCTCCCTGGTGGTGCACGGCGCGGTACATCCCGTCGAGCGCGCTCTCCCGCTCGGCCGGGTCGGCGGAGGCCAGTCCCCGCAGTAGTCCGGGCACGTCCTCCGCGCTGCCGTACGCATGCCGCAGCGAGGCCCAGTCGACCTCGTCGATCCCCCTGAACACGTTGTCCTCCCCAGGCGAAGTACCAACTGACGGGGAGTCTGCACCACGGCACTGACAACCAAGCGGAATCGGGAGATGACTGTGCGCGAACTGTGCGCCGGTTGGCCGACGACGGGTCAGTCGCCGTCGGGCAACGCCCGCTCCAGGATCGCGTCGAGGCCCGCCGTCTCCGGCAGAGTCCCGAACGCCTGCCCCCAGTCGCCCCCGAGCCGGGTCGCGCAGAACGCGTCGGCGACCGCCGGCGGGGCGTGCCGGACTAGGAGGGAGGCCTGGAGCGTCAGGGCCATCTGCTCCACGAACCGGCGGGCCGTCGTCTGCGACGCCTCGGGCAGCCCGTTCCTGAGCCGGGTCACGGCCGCGTCCAGCCGGGCGTCCCCGCCCCGGGCGAGGTCCAGCTCGCCGAACAGCGCCTCGGCGGTGCCCGGTTCGCGGCTCAGCGCCCGCAGCACGTCGAGGGCGTTGACGTTCCCCGAGCCCTCCCAGATCGACAGCAGGGGAGCCTCACGGTAGTGCCGGGGCATGCCCGAGTCCTCTACGTAGCCGTTGCCGCCGAGGCACTCCAGGGCCTCCGCGGTGAAGGCCGGGCCCCGCTTGGTCACCCAGTACTTGCCGACGGCGGTGGCGATCCGGCGGAACGCGGCCTCCGCCCCGTCCGCGTCGTCTCCGCGGACCGCCCGGTCGGCCGCCCCGGCGAGCCGCAGGGTGAGCGTGGTGGCGGCCTCTGACTCCAGCGCCAGATCGGCCAGCACATTGCGCATCAGCGGCTGGTCCAGCAGCCGGGCGCCGAACGCGCTGCGGTGCCGCGCGTGGTGCCCCGCCTCGACGAGGGACTTGCGCATCAGCGCGGCCGACATCGTCACGCAGTCGAGACGCGTGCAGTTGACCATCTCGATGATGGTCTTGACGCCGTGGCCCTCGGGCCCGACCAGCCAGGCCACGGTCCCGTCGAACTCGGGCTCCGAGGAGGCGTTGGAGCGGTTGCCCAGCTTGTCCTTCAGCCGCTGGATGCGGAAGGTGTTGCGGGTGCCGTCGGGCAGCACGCGAGGCACCAGGAAGCAGGACAGGCCGCCCGGGGCCTGCGCCAGCACGAGGAACACGTCGCACATCGGCGCCGAGGTGAACCACTTGTGCCCGCGCAGGGTGTACACCCCGGGCTCGGCCGTGGGCGTGGCCGTCGTGGTGTTCGTCCGGACGTCCGAGCCGCCCTGCTTCTCGGTCATCCCCATGCCCGCCAGCAGGCCCCGCTTCTCCGTGGGCACCCGGAGCCCGGGCTCGTACTCCCGGCTCGTCAGCAGCGGCTCGTAGACCTTCGCCAGCTCCGGCTGCCTGCGCAGCGCGGGGACCGCCGCGTAGGTCATCGACGTCGGACAGCCGTGGCCGGCCTCGGTGTGCCCCCAGACCAGTCCGCCGGCGGACCGGGCGACATGCGCGCCGGGCCTGTCGTCCGCCCAGGGTGACGCGGCCAGTCCCTCCGTGATGGCGGTGCGCATCAGATGGTGCCAGCTCGGGTGGAACTCGACCTCGTCCACGCGGTTGCCGTACCGGTCGTGCGTGCGCAGCTCCGGCTCGTGACGATTGGCCAGATCGGCCCACTCCTGCGCCTGGGCGCTGCCGGCCCGCCTGCCGAGCCGGCGCAGTTCCTCCTCGGCCCATCCGGCGCCCTCGCGCCGCAGCCCTTCCAGCAGGGCCGTGTCGTCGGCGGCGTCGTACGGGGTGAGGGGCGGGGCCTGGTTGGTGACGTCGTGCGTGGCGGGTCCGCCGTACGCGTGCTGTTCGTCGAGTGTCGAGACCATGCATCGAGTGTTGCACTCTGTCTGCGGTCGCAGCAATACTGCAACACCGCATGCCGCCGCGTACAGTACGTGACCATGCCGATGAACGTCCCGGCGCGGCCCTTCGCGCTCGACCTGCGCCCCCTGTCCGCGCGGTCGGTCGTACTGAGCCTGCTGCTCGGGACGCATCCCCCCGAAGTACCGGTCAGGGAACTCGTGCGGCTCGTGGAGGGCTTCGACGTCGGCGGCTCCACGCTGCGGGCGGCGCTCAGCCGGATGGTGGCCGCCGGTGACCTGCGGCGCACGGACACCGGCTACCGGCTCAGCGACCGGCTGCTGGAACGCCAGCGCCGCCAGGACGACGCCGTGCACCCGCGTACGCGCGCGTGGGACGGCGACTGGGAGATGGTCGTGATCACCGCGACGGGGCGCGGACCCGCCGAACGCGCGGACCTGCGGGCCCGGCTGACGGCCCTCCGTCTCGCCGAACTCCGCGAGGGGGTCTGGCTCCGGCCCGCCAACCTGGACCGTGCCCTCCCCGGCGATCTGGACCAGGTGGCCCAGCACTACACGGCCCGCCCCGGCCGGCCCCCGCGCGACCTGGCCGCGTCCCTGTGGCCGCTGGACACCTGGCCGGCCACGGCCCGCGCGCTGCTCGCCCACATCGCCGACGCACACCGCCCGGCCGATCGCCTGGCCGCCTTCGCCGCCGTCGTACGGCACCTGCTGGCCGATCCGGTCCTGCCGCCCGGACTCCTGCCCCCTGACTGGCCCGGCGCCGAACTGCGCCTGACCTACACCGACTACCAGCGGGAGCTGACCGGGGAGGTCCGCGCGCGCGTGCGGGGCGCATGACGCGGACGGCCGTGCGTGGCGCCCGCCGGGACGCCGCGCACGGCCGCCTTCACCGTGGGGGGTCTACCTGTAGGTGACGTCCGAGGTGGAGTACAGGCAGTTCTTGCTGTCGGGTCCCGACCCCACAGCGGTGTTGTTGTTGTACTTCTGGCAGGGGACGACCTTGCGGCCGGAGTCGTTGCGGATCGTGATGCCCCGCAGCGTCGCCGCGTCGTTGCGGTTGACGTTGATGCCGACGATGCGCGCGGTGGAGCCCGTGCCGGTCACGTCGATGTTGCTGAGGTTGACCTTGCGCGTGTACTGCGTGGAGCAGTCGCCGCAGGAGCGGTAGAGCGTCTTGAACTCCTGCACCGCGAAGTTGGAGATGTTCAGCGTGCCGCCGCCGTTGTGCTGGAAGACCTTGTCCGCCGCCTTCTTCGCACCGCCGCCGATCACCTGGTAGGTGGCGCCGTTGCCGCCGCGGAAGGTGGCGGCGTCCTCGCCGACGTCCTCCCACCAGACGTTCTGCAGCGTGCAGCTGCCCTCGCAGTGGACGCCGTCGGCCGCGGGGGCGCCGAGGATGACGTTCTTCAGCACCGCGCCGTCCGCGAGCTTGAAGATCGGGTCCTGGCCCTCCTCCTGGCCGTCACCGGCCAGTGCTCCGGTCCCGTAGTACCGCTTCATCCCGTAGTCCTTGGTGCCGGAGACGGGGATGGTGGTGGAGGTGCCCTGGCTGCCGTTGGGGGTCGGCCAGGTCGCGGCGCTCGCCGTGGGCGCGTTGGTAGTCATGATCATGCCAACCGAGAGGCCGAGGGTGGCCAGCGCACCGGTCAGCGCGCGCCTGCGGGCGCGCGGACGTGTCGCAGAAGTCATGTCCCGATTCCTTCTGTCGAGTGAGTGGGGGAGGGAGGTGGGGCGTGTCCGGGTGGACGGGGTGTCAGAGCCTTCCTGCGCCCGCACCCGACGTCACCGAGGTGACGACGGACGAGGCCGGCTCCGCCGAGTAGCCGTACGGCGGGCTGGTGAAGCTGCCGACGCGCGAGACCTCGGTCGCGGCTCCGCCGAGGTCGTTGCCGCGCAGGTTGGCGTATCCGTCGACGTCGCTGCTGCGGTTCGTGGTGACCGCGATCTTCGTCGAGCGGAAGACGTTGTTCTCGACCAGCATCTGGGCGCCCATGCGCGAGTGGCAGGCGGTGTCGGCGCCCTCGACGTAGTTGTTGTAGAAGTGCCCGGTGCCGAAGCGCAGGCTGGGGATGCGCGAGTACACGTTGGCGAAGTGGTTGTGGTGGTACGTCACCCTCAGCTTGCCGGTGTCCTCGCTCGCGTTGTTGTCGCTGTGGCCGACGAGCGAGCCCTTGAAGTGGTTCTTGAAGGTGTTCCAGGACACCGTGACGTTGTCCGCGCCGTGGTTGACGTCCAGCAGACCGTCGTAGTGGTCCTTGTCGTGATCGCGGTCGGCCGAGAAGGAGTTGTGGTCGATCCAGACCTTGGTGGACGCCTCGACGGTGATGCCGTCGGCGGGCGCGACCGGCTTGCTGATGTTCAGGTTGCGGACGACGACGTTCGAGACCTTCTTCAGCCGCAGTCCGCCGCCGGTGAACCCGGACGCGGAACCCACGCCCAGGACCGTCGTGTTGGAGCCGATGTCGACCTGACCGCTCAGCGAGATCAGCCCGTTGACCCTCACGACCTTGGCCGAGTTGCCGGTCACCGCCGACTTGAAGGCGCTCAGCGTGGAGACGGTGACCGCCGAGGCGCTCCCGCCGCCGGTCGTCCCCGCGCCGAACCCGATCGGCGAGGTCTCGGCGGCCCCGGCCGGCTGGGGAACGGCCAGGACCGCCACGGTCGCCAACGCGGACGCGGCGGCGACAGCCAGGGTGGATCTGTGTACGCGTGTGCGTGGGGGAGTACGCATGTGGGGTGCGTCCCTTCGTGGTGCCGTCATGGTGCAGGTCGGTCATGTACATGAATGACGTTCGCCATGGTGTTCACCGCGCGTGCCGTGTACGACCGGCCCGGAGGTCGCGGTCACACTGCTGAACGGAACGTAGGGGGCAAGCGCTTTCTAGTCAACGCCTCGCGCAGAACACATTCGGCCGCTCCTGGTCAGGGCGGGGGGTGTCGCGGGGGCGCTGTGGGAGCGCTTCCATGAAAGCCATGTGCATGTCACCATGCCGACGGATGCTTGCTTCCCTTCACGAGGGCGAGTACTACCGGCTGCCCTGGCGGCTCGCCCTGCTGACCCAGACGAACCCGACCTGCTGAACCGCCGCACGACGTCCTGCGAGCCGCACCCCACAACGGAAGGACACGGACGTGCCTGCCACCCCCCGCCCCACGGCGAGGAGACCGCTGCGGTCGATCTTCCTCGCGCTCGTCGCCGCGCTGCTGCCGATGCTCGCGGCCACGGTGCTCACCGCACCCTCCGCCGCCGCCCGCGAGCCGGCCGGCGGGTCGGCACGCGAGGAGGCCGTACCCGCCGCGGCCCTCACCGAGGTCACGAACTTCGGCACGAACCCCAGCAATCTGCGGATGTACGTGTATGTGCCGGAGAGCGTCACGCCGAACCCGGCGGTCGTGGTCGCCGTGCACTGGTGCACCGGCTCGGGACCGGACATGTACAACGGCACCGAGTACGACACGCTGGCCGACCAGTACGGGTTCATCGTGCTCTACCCGTCCGTCACCCGCAGCAGCAAGTGCTTCGACGTCTCCTCGCCCCAGGCGCTGCGCCGCGGCGGCGGCAGCGACCCCGTCGGCATCAAGTCGATGATCGACTGGGTCACCCGCACCTACGACGCCGACACCGGCCGGGTGTTCGCCACCGGCATCTCCTCCGGCGCGATGATGACGAACGTCCTGCTCGGCGACTACCCCGACGTGTTCGCGGCGGGCGCCGCCTTCTCGGGCGTCCCGTTCGCCTGCTTCGCCACCACCGACGGCTCCGAGTGGAACAGCGACTGCTCGGGCGGCACGCTCACCCGCACCCCCAAGGAGTGGGGCGACCTGGTCCGGGGCGCGTACCCCGGCTACACCGGCCCCCGCCCGCGGATGCAGATCTGGCACGGCACCCAGGACGACGTCCTGCGCTACCCCAACTTCGGGGAGCAGATCAAGCAGTGGACGAACGTGCACGGGGTGAGCCAGACGCCGACCGCCACGGACACACCCCAGTCCGGCTGGACCCGCACCCGCTACGGCGGCACCGGTGACCGGGCCCCCGTGGAAGCCATCAGCCTCCAGGGCATCGGACACAACCTGTACGCCCACGGCATGGCGTCCCGGGTGCTCACCTTCTTCGGCCTGGACAGCTCGGGCCCGGCGCCGCAGCCCCAGCCCGGCGCCTGCAAGGTGACGTCCACGGTCAACGCCTGGAACACCGGCCTGACCGCTTCCCTGACCCTCACCAACACCGGTACGACGAACGTCAACGGCTGGAAACTCGGCTTCACCCTCCCCGCCGGCCAGACCGTCACGGGCGGCTGGGGCGCCACCTACGCGCCGTCGTCCGGCACGGTCACCGCCACCAACGTGACGTACAACGGCACGATCGCGCCGGGCGCGAGTGTGAGCATCGGCTACCAGGCGAGCCATGGCGGCAACAGCGCCGCTCCGGCCGGGTTCACGCTCAACGGGACGGCGTGCGCGGCCGGTTGACGCACCAGCTGCTCCGAGCTCCGGGTGCCGGTCAGACCGACCGGTGGTACTGGTCCGGCACCCGGACCTCACCGCCGAGTTCCCGCGCGGCGTGCCGGGCCCACGAGGGGTTGCGCAGCAGCTCCCGGCCCAGCAGGACCGCGTCCGCCTCGCCGTTGGCCAGGATCTTCTCGGCCTGCTCGGCGTCGGTGATCAGCCCCACCGCGGCGACCGGCAGGGGCGTCTCGGCCTTCACCCGGGCGGCGAAGGGCACCTGGTAGCCGGGGCCGGTGGGGATCCGGGCGCCGGAGGCGTTGCCACCGCTGGAGACGTCCAGCAGGTCGACACCGTGGGCCCGCAGCTCGGCGGCGAAACGGACGGTGTCGTCCGCGGTCCAGCCGTCGTCCTCGAGCCAGTCGGTCGCCGAGATACGGAAGAACAGCGGCTTGTCCTCGGGCCACACCTCCCGTACGGCGTCCACCACTTCGTGGGCGAAGCGGACGCGGTTCTCGTACGAACCGCCGTAGGCGTCGGTGCGGTGGTTGGAGTACGGGGAGAGGAACTCGTTGATCAGGTAGCCGTGGGCGCCGTGGATCTCGGCGATCTCGAAACCGGCGGCGAGGGCGCGGCGGGCCGCGGCCGCGAACTGTCCGACGGTGTCCTTGATCTGGTCGACCGTCAGCTCCGCCGGGGCCGGATGCCGCTCGTCGAACGCGAGGGGGCTCGGCGCCACGGAGTCCCACCCGTACGCGTCCGGGCCGACCGGGGCGCCGCCCTTCCAGGGCTGGTCCGTCGAGGCCTTGCGGCCGGCGTGTGCGAGCTGGATCGCGGGCACCGTGCCCTGTGCGGCCAGGAAGCGGGTGATGCGGCGGAACGCCTCCACCTGCGTGTCGTTCCAGATGCCGAGGTCGTAGGGGGAGATGCGGCCCTCCGGGGACACCGCGGTCGCCTCGACGATGATCAGGCCCGTGCCACCGGCCGCGCGGGCGGCGTAGTGCGCGAAGTGCCAGTCGTTCGGGACGCCCGCCTCCGGGCCCTGCGGTGCCGCCGAGTACTGGCACATGGGGGGCATCCACACGCGGTTCGGGATGGTCACATCGCGCAGGGTGTAGGGCTCGAAGAGCGCGGTCACGGCGGACTCCATTCGTCGCGGGGCCGATGTCGACTCGTACGATAGGCATCGTAGTACGGTGGATGTCAAACTACGAAGGTTCTCGTACTATGGAGGTTCCCGAGGAAGTGGAGTCGCCGTGACGTCCCCCGCCGTGAGCAGCCGCGCCCTGCCGCATCCCGAGCGCGACGAGATCCGGCTGGAGGGTGTGCTGCACGCGCTCTCCGATCCGATGCGGTTGCGGATCGTGCGGGAGCTCGCCGCGGAGAGCGGGGAGTTGTCCTGTTCGCGTTTCGACCTGCCGGTGACGAAGTCCACGACCACGCATCACTTCCGGGTGCTGCGGGAGAGCGGGGTGATCCGGCAGGTCTACCGGGGGACGGCGAAGATGAACGGGCTGCGGCGGGACGATCTGGAGGGGCTGTTTCCGGGGCTGCTGGACGCGCTGCTCGATGCGGCGAGGAGGCAGGCCGGGCGGCTCGCCCCTTAGACGTCATCCGCTTTCCGAACGTGATCGTTTAGGCCGCGCTCGCCGACCAGGCGCAGCTGGCGACTGCCGACCCGGAGGAGGCCGACCGGATCGCCGCCCTCTACGCGGCTCCGGCTGAACGCGCTCAGGGAGTTGTAGCCCGAACTCCTCAGCACCAGGGGCCAGATGGGCGTGTGCGGCCGGTCGATCCGGGCCGACTGCACCCGAGGCGGCATCAAGGGCCGGGCGAGCGCGGCGATCTCGTCCAGCTCGGTCCGGTGCCGGGGCAGCGCCCGGCGCAGCACCTGGTGGAGGCGGAGGAACGCGCCAGCCTCCTGCTCGGTGTACGGGCGGAGCCGTTCCGCGGTCAGTGCCCACGAAGCCCGCCCGGCGCCGCCAGCCTCGTGGCGCGCCAGGGCGTGGCCGTCACGGCGGATCACGGTCATGGCCGCGATCTGCGGGTGCCGCTCGGCGACGGCGATGAGGTCGGTGAGCGGTGAACCTTTGAGGCTCACAGGCCATCGCTGTCGGCATGCGTCGCTACGGATCAGGGGGGCAGCCCGTTCCGGGGTCGGGCAATCCTTGGAACCGACCACCTGGCAGGGTGGTCGGCCCATCTGGTGGTATCGCCGACCCCGAGGACCAGATCAGCCCGCCTCACGCCACCACGAGGGAGACACGCTAAGGCTCCAGACCACACCCGCCTGCCCCTGGGCGCCTTCGTCCGCGCGGACGAAGATTCTCACGCCGGACTCGCGGACCCGGTAGCGGTGAAAGTCCCCGGTTGTGCCGCCGTCGTCCGGTTCGGGTTCGACCGAGGAGCCGAGGCCGACGATCGCCGCGGCCAGGTCTTCGAAGCGCGTCGAGGGAGCGAATTCGCCGTACGCGCCGCGCAGGGCTGCCGGTACGGACGACTCGGTGTCCGACCGCAGACGATGCACCTGCACGCTCACCCCGAAGCAGGGCCAGGCGCTGCCCTCTTCCTGGAACGACAGCTCCACGAGCCCGTAGTCCCGGCGCAGCAGGTCCCCGTCCTCGGTGTCGAGGAAGTCGGCGCCGAGCTTGGTCTCCCACTCGGCGGGCTGCGCGCCGATGCCCACGCCCAACACGTCGCCGCGGGTGGCGACGTGGGCGTAGAAGTCCAGGTCCGACATCTACATCTTCTCCATCGCCTCGATCAGGGCCTGCAGTTCGGCTGTGCGGTCGTTACTGAAGCGCCATTGAGGGTTGCGGCCCTCCTTCATAGCCTTGGCGCTGGACTCGAAGACCTCCTTGGCGGCCTTCGTCACCCTGATCATGTCAGCGCGCACCTTGGGGTCGGACTTGATCGTCGCGATGACGGCGTCGACCTGCTTCTGCGTGGCGGTGCCGTTCTTCAATCGGATCGCCTCGCCCCGGATGCCGCCCTTGCCGTCCGGGCGCAGTGCCACTTCCATGCCGTCCTTCATGTTGACGTGAGCGCCCTTGGTGACCCAGTCCTGGTCCACCTGGCCTACGTGGTCAATCTCGAGGCTGCACTTGTTCTTCTTGGCATTGTGGACCAGGAGGGGCGTGCTTCCGGCGAGCACGTAGTACGTGTGGGTGCCGGCGACGGTGAGGTTGTGGACTGTCTGCTCGACGGTGCGCGTCCCGACTGCGGTGACCTCCACGTCCGCGCCCGTGCTGGTACGCAGTCGCATCCCCGCAGCGAGGTCGACGGCATCGGTCCACACTCCCGGGCCAGGCGTCCAGAACGGGTGGCGGTCCGTCGCTGTGATCGTGTCGGTGCGGTCCCCTGCCTCTCCGTCGGTGTCCACGACGAGCGTGATCAGCCGCTTCTCCCCCGATCCCGTAATCAGGTCGGTCACAGGCTCCGCCCGGGTGAGGCCGGTTGCGGGATCGGTGGCTAGCACCTTGTCGCCGTCGTGTACGCGCTCGATCGGCGTGCTGCCGCCGTCGCCCATGAGGACCGTGGTCCCGGCCGGGAAGCTGTTGTCAGTGACGCTCGCGGAGGTACACGCGCCCTTGCGGGCGGCCCGCACGTCGTCGCCGTCGAGGGCCTTCTTTCCCGTCTTGAGCCAGCGCAGCACGACCAGTGCGCCCGTGGCCCGTTCGAATCCACTCAACTCCTCGTCGGTGGCGAGGTCCTTGCCCATGACCGCCTCGACGATGCCCTTGCCATCACCGATGCCGGGCAGCAGGTCCATGAGCAGTCCCATGCGGCGCTGCTGCTTATCGGTGTCGAGCCCGGAAGTCCCCGAGCCCCAAGTGTCCTTGAGGTGCGAGAAGTCGAACTCAATGCCGGGCACTTCCTTGAGCTTCTCGGCACCCTTCTTGATGCCGGGCACGTGCTTGTTGAGCTCGTCCATGCCCTTGTTGGCCTGGGCGATGCCCCGGTACATCTCCTTCATGCCCTTGTTGGCGCGGTCGACCCCCCGGTTCATCTGGGCCAGCGCGCCGTTCACCTCGGCCATGGCCTCATTCATGGTGTCGAGGCCGCGACTCGTCTGTTCGAGGCCGGCGTTGATCCGGTCGAGGTCCTTACCCATGCCTTTGAGGCCAGTCTTGATGCTGCGCGCCGCCTCCTGGAACTCCGGATCGCCGACGAGCGCGGCCAACGCGAAGATCATTTGCAGGAATGCGACGGTGACCTCGGCCAGGACCACCACGGTCTGGATGGCCTCGTTGATCTTCGCCCGCCGGTGGTCTACATCCGCCTGCGCAGCGGCGAAGGCGGCGCGGATCTGCTTCTCCGCCTTGGCCCGCAGTGCCGGGTCGCTGATGGCGGCAGGGTCCTGCACGACCGCCTTCTTCAGCTCCTCAAACCCGGCAAGTTCCTTGCGGAGGTTGGCGAAGTGCTGGGTGCTGTCCTTGTGCACTTGGTGGATGACATACCCCGCCACACCCACGCCGACGCCGACCCGGATCGCCTTGTCGGCGAACTCGCGGTAGCAAGCGGGCTTTTCGAGCAGCGGCTTGCCGCTGCAGCCGGAGTACTTGGCTGCGGCCGTGACGATTTCTGTGAGTTCTTCGGCGGCGCCCACGGCCGCCTTACGATTCTCGATTCCCTGGGCCGCCGCAGCGGTCTTCTCCCCCAGCCCCGGACAGAAGAAGACCGCCAAGGCCATCAGAAACGCGACAGCGTGCCGCGTCATACGGTGATGCATATACGTCCTACGTCAAGGGCCCGCGGATACACGGCTGGTCGACCGTCGCGCGAGCCCAGAGTTCCCGGACGAGAACTCCCCCTAAAAATTACCGATCGGTAGCTTACTGGGTGCGGCGAACTCCCCCGCATCCCAAGCATCGAGGACTCTGTGGGCGGCGATCGGACGAACGGGCAGCGGTGGGCGACGGTACGGCCACCCTGTCCGTCCTGAGCCCCGGCCACCTCACCACACCAGGCCGGACGGCAACGCGAATGGCGCCCCGTGGCAGTCAACAACGACTGGGGCCGGGTGCGTGACTGAGCGCTTCACCGTCTGAGACGTCATCCGCTTATCGATGTCGGGGCTGGTCTGGTCGAACAGGGTTCCTGATCGGGTGATCACGCGAGGGTCGGCGCATGACAGCAGGGCCTCTTGGTAGTTCGGGGGTGCGATCCCAACCGAGTACCAGGAGGCCCTGTTGCCGCAGTCTTTCGCGTCCGCGTGTGCGGAGTCCAACTCGCTGCCACCGTCGTGTGACTGCCTCGCGCACAGGTTCGGCAACGCGGCGGATGGGCCGGAGCGTACTTCGAGTTATGGCTCCGACATGACGGAGGCGGAGTGGCGGGTGGTGCGACCACTGCTGCCGGTTCCGGCCTGGCTGGAGGGTCGGGGCGAGCGGCCGGAGGGCTATTGCCACCGCGTGATGTTGGACGCGGTGCGCTATGTCGTAGACAACGGTGTGAAGTGGGTCAACCTGCCCGCGGACTTCCCGCCGTATCGGCGCGTGCACGCCTTCGCCCGCCGCTGGCAGGTCACGGGGCTGCTCGCCGATCTCCACGACCGGCTGCGCGATCTGGTCCGCCGGAAGGAGGGCCGTGCGGTGGACTCGACGGCCGCGATCGTGGACTCGCAGTCGGTGCGGGCGGCGGCGAACATCCCCCGCCCGACGTCCGGCTGGGACGGCGGGAAGAAGGTGTGCGGCCGTAAGCGGCACCTGGTGGTGGACTGCCTCGGCCTGGTCCTGGCCGTCGCGGTGACCGCGGCGAGCGTGCAGGACCGCGACGCCGCCGTCCCGCTGCTTCAGCAGCTGCGAGGGCAGTATTTCTCCATCCGGCTGGTGTGGGCGGACGGAGGCTATGCCGGCCGGCTCGTCGACTGGGTCCGCGAGAAGCTCAGGCTCACCCTTCAGATCGTCAAACGCGCCGACGACACAGCGCGGTTCGTGGTGCTGCCGCGCAGGTGGGTGGTGGAGAGGACGCTGAGCTGGCTGATGCGCTCGCGTCGCCTGGTGCGCGACTACGAAACCCTGCCCGCCATGCACGAAGCCATGGTGCTGTGGTCGATGACCATGCTCATGAGCGGCCGCCTGGCCGGACGCCGCCCGGCCGGATTCAGACGGCCGGCACCGCGAGAGCGGTGAACACTCCCGGCCGCACCTGCAGAGCCCACCCCCGTTCCACCAGGCGTTTCGCCTTCGACCGCAGCCCCTCCACCTTCGCCGGCACCGCATCCAGCCCCAGAGCGACGGCCAACTGCTGGCAGCGCATGCCCTCCCGGCCCGCTTCCGACTCCAGCACCGACAAGATCTGCTGGTAGTCCGGGGCGAGGACCGACACAGCCATGTCCCCGGTCCGCCGCGGCACCACCGCCCCCGCCACCGCTCCAGACACCGGCTCCGCAACTTCGGAAGCCGGCTCGGCCAGTACCTCGGCGACCGTTGCACGAGCATCCACCAGCCGCTCAAGCACACCTTCCGCGGCACCGAGCGCGGCCTGCACCCGCTCGGCCTCCTCCCGCAACCGGGCGATCTCTTCCCGGACCCTCTTCTCCCGAGCCTCCAGCAGACCGAGCACCGACGCCACCAGCCACATCCACGAGCAAGACGAGCGGACGAACACACCCATCTCTCCCGCCGCCAGTCGGAGTTCATGCCCACCCAACCCGAACTAAACGATCACGTTCGGAAAGCGGATGACGTCTTAGGAGTCCTTTCACTATGCGCGCCAGGGGCGCGCGGCCTGGCACCGCACCTCGCCGCGTTGCCGAAGAGCCCTAGGTGTATTGACTCGCAGGGTTGTTCACGCGGTTGATGGGTGGCTGACCTCCGAGTGCGGTGTGGCAGCGGTGGTGGTTGTAGGCGTGGAGGAAGTCGGCCAGGGCTTGGCTGCGTTCGGTGTTGCTGGTGTAGGGCCGCTGGTAGGCCCATTCGTCGAGCAGGGTGCGGTTGAAGCGTTCGACCTTGCCGTTGGTCTGGGGCCGGTAGGCGCGGGTGAGTTTGCCGGTCGCGCCGAGGTCGGTCAGGGCTTGGCGCCAGGCGAAGCTCTTGCGGTAGGGCCAGGCGTTGTCCGTCAGTACGCGCTCGATGCGAGTGATGCCACTGGTGGCGAAGAAGGCGGCGGCCCGGCGTAGGAAGCCTGCGCAGGTGGCGGCCTTCTCGTCCGGGTGGATCTCGCTGTAGGCGAGGCGGCTGTGGTCGTCGACGGCTGAGTGGACGTAGTCGAAGCCGAATTGTTGCGTCGGGCGCGGCCGGCCTGGCGGCCCAGGACCTTGTGGCCGCCGCCGTCGGGGATCCGGCCGAGTTTCTTGACGTCGACGTGGATGAGTTCGCCGGGCTGGCTGCGTTCGTAGCGGCGGATGACCTGGCCGGTGGGCCGGTCCAGGTGGGCCAGGCGGTTCAGGCCGTGGCGGACCAGCACGCGGTGCACGGTAGATGCGGGCAGACCGAGGATTGGCCCGAGGCGTGCGGGCCCGAGCTTGCGGCGCTGCCGCAGTCGGCAGACGCGGGCTTCGGTTGCGGCAGTGGTTCGGTGTGGTGTCGTGCGTGGGCGGCTGGAGCGGTCGTGGAGCCCGCTTTCGCCCTTGGACCGCCAGCGCCGGATCCACTTGTGGGCCGTGGGCCGGGAGATGCCCATTTCCGAGGCGACGTGCGCGACGGGACGGCCGGAACGGACACGGTCGACTAGCAGTCGCCTGCCGTGAATGGTCAGCCGGGCATTACGGTGGGACATGAAGGCCTCCGTGCGGTGAAGATTCGACACCTCCACCACACACGGAGGCCTTCGCCATGATCAAGCCCGGCCAGCGTTAACAACGCTCGTGATCAATACACCTAGGGCGTGTATCGAATATGCTGGTCACAGCCACTCGTTGATGGCTGCGACGAGGACCGTCGCCTCGTAGCGGACCGCGAGCTTGTCGTAGCGAGTTGCCACCGCACGGTGCCTTTCAACGCGATTGATGCCGCACTCGACCGCGTGTCGAGCCTTGTAGTCCTCGGCGTCGAACTTGGGCGGCCGGCCGCCGCGAGAGCCGAGCTTCTTGCGGTTGCGAGCCTGGTCGGCCTTGTCCGGGATCGTGCAGCGGATACCGCCTGCAGATCCCCTTTTTCCGCGCCCCGGCGCTTGGCGGCGGCCTGGGCCTGCAAGGCGGCGAAGATCAGCTGCCGCCTGGTCCATATCGGCGGACGGCCGGGCTTGTTGCCCCTGGGCAACAGCGGCTCCAGGCGGTCCCACTGCGCATAGGGCAGGGCCGGTACGCAGCGCGCTGTCGGTTCGCGAGGGCCGGTCCGCCGTGCCAGGCGGCAAAAAGAAAGAGGAAAGGAGTTCCCCGCTCCTTTCCATGCTCAACTTATAGCGCACCGGGGGGCTTGCGGCAAGGCCCTGGTGGTGCCGCAGAATCACCGTCCGAAGCCGGAAGTTGAGGAACGGGAGTCGCACGGTGCGTGTGTTGTTGTCGACGTATGGGTCGCGCGGGGACGTCGAGCCGATGGCGGGACTGGCGGTGCAGTTGCGGGAACTCGGCGCGGAGGTGCGGGTGTGCGCGCCGCCGGACGAGGACTTCGCCCGGCTGCTGGCCGGTGTGGGCGTGCCCCTGGTGCCGGTCGGTCGGTCGGCGCGGGCGCTGACGACCGCAGCGCCGCCGCCCTCGTCCCTGCCCGAGCACGCGGCCGAGTTGATCGCCGCGCAGTTCCACACGGTCACCGCGGCGGCCGAGGGATGTGACGTGCTGCTGGCAACCGGCATGCTTCCCGCCGCGGCCGGCGCGCTGTCGGTGGCCGAGAAATTAGGCATCCGGGCCGTGTACGCGAGCTTCCAGAAGATGGTCCTGCCGTCTCCGCACCACGCGCCGCTGGCGTATCCGGGTCGGCCGTTCCCGCCGGAGGTGACGGACAACCGGGTGCTGTGGGACCTGGACGCGCAGAGCGTGGACGCACTGTTCGGTGAGGCGCTCAACTCCAACCGGGCGTCGCTCGGCCTGCCACCGGTGGCCCACGTCCGCGACCACGTCATCGGCAACCGACCGTGGCTGGCCACGGACCCGGTCCTGGACCCGTGGCAGGAGACGCCGGACCTGGATGTCGTCCAGACCGGTGCGTGGATCCTGCCCGATGTCCGTCCGCTCCCGGCCGAGTTGGTGGCGTTCCTGGAAGCGGGCACACCGCCGGTGTACGTGGGCTTCGGCAGCATGCCCATGCACACCTCCGAGGACCTCCCCGAGGTGGTCATCGAGGCGATCCGCGCACAGGGCCACCGCGCCCTCGTCTCCCGCGGCTGGGCCGGCCTCGCCCTGATCGACGACGCCGACGACTGCTTCGTCGTCGGTGAGGCCAATCACCAGGCGCTGTTCGGCCGGGTGGCCGCCGTTGTGCACCACGGCGGCGCGGGCACCACGACCACGGCCGCCCGGGCCGGCGCGCCCCAAGTGGTGGTGCCTCAGGCGACGGATCAGCCGTACTGGGCCGGCCGGGTGGCCGACCTGGGCATCGGCGCGGCACATGACGGTCCGACGCCGACCTTCGCTTCCCTGTCGGCTGCGCTCAGGACGGCCCTGGCCCCTGAGACCCGCGCGCGGGCGACGGCCGTGGCCGACACGATCCGCACCGACGGGACGACGGTGGCTGCGAGGCTGTTGCTCGATGCGGTCGGCGGGGAAACGCCGCCCAAGTCTGTCTGAACGACGCCCTGATCGGACGCGCGTAGTGAAAGGACCCCTTAAGGAACCTTGCTGTGCGCGGCGTTCAGCAGGGACTCCCAGTCCGGGAGCTTGACCACTCCGCGTCCGAGTGACGCTCCCAGCTCCGCCTCCGCTCGTTCGATCGACTGCCAGCCCGTCCACTCGACCGGGTCGGCGCCCGCCGCGCGCAGGGCCGTGAGTGTGTCCTGGGGGACGTCCCGGGCGGCGAGGAGCGGGGCGTCCTCCAGGAGGGACATCGCCGTTTCCTTCGCGCAGGGCCGGTTCGTGCCGATCACGCCCGTCGGGCCGCGCTTGATCCAGCCGGCCACGTACTCGCCCGGGGTGACGACGCCCTCGCGCAGGACCCGTCCGGCCAGGTTCGGCACGGTGCCGGTCTTCGCGTCGAACGGCAGCCCCTCCATCGGTACTCCGAGGTAGCCCACCGAGCGCAGCACCAGCTGTGCCTCGATGTCCTCGTACCGGCCCGTGCCCGTCACGCCGCCGTGCCCGTCGGGGGCCGTCCGCTCGAACCGCACCGCGCCCACATGGCCCCGCTCGGCGAGCAGTTCGACCGGGCGGAGGAAGAAGCGCAGGTGGATCCGGTGCGGGGCGTCCGCCGGCGGTGACTCGGCCCAGCCGCGCACGACCTCCACGTTGCGCCGCTGCGGGGCGGGCAGTGCGGACGGGTCCGTGTACCCCGGGTCCGGCGCCAGCTCCGCCGGGTCCGCGACGACGTCGGTCCCCGGCAGGGTGCCCAGCTCGCGCAGCTCCTTGGTGGTGAAGCGGGCCTGGGACGGGCCGCGGCGGCCCACCATGTGGATCTCGGTCACCCGGCTCGCCGCCAGCGCGGTCAGGGCCGCCTGCGGCATGTCGGTCGGGCTGAGCTCGGCCAGCCCCCGGGCCAGCATCCGGGTGACGTCCACGGCGACGTTCCCCACGCCGATGACCACGGCCGACCGCGCGTCCCGCAGAAAGCCGCCGTCCACGGCGTCCGGGTGGGCGCTGTACCAGGACACGAACTGCGTTGCCGACCAGCTCCCCGGCAGGTCCTCCCCGGGAATGCCCAGATGCCGGTCAGTGGCGGCGCCCACGCAGTACACCACCGCGTGGTACAGCTCCCGCAGCCGGGCGGCCGGCACCCCGCCGGGCCCCACCTGCACACCTCCGAGGAACCGGACCCGGTCGTGCTCCAGGACCGCGCGCAGATTGTTCTGCAGCGACTTGATCTTCTCGTGGTCGGGTGCCACGCCGTAGCGGACCAGGCCGTACGGGCACGGCAGCCGGTCCAGGACGTCGACGCACACCCCGGGGTCCAGCTGGACGAGGCTCTGGGCGGTGTAGCACCCGCTCGGCCCGGAGCCTACGACGGCGACTCGCAGCACGGCGGAACTCCTTACCCGTGGGATCCCGGGGGATCTCCGGAGAGCGCTGATGTCTCCAGCATCGCACCGGGCGGGCTCCGCTGACAGGGTGCTGTGCTCCGACCGGGGCGCGTGTCGGATCTATAGCGAATGTGATCATGCGGTTACGTTCCGTGTGTGCTGGAAGCATCCTTTCTTAATCTTTCTGATCGCTCTCCGGTGGACAGCGCGGTGTCCGTGCGGCCCGCGTGGGAAGTGCGGGAGAACGAGGACGCCACGCGGTGGTTCGACGTCCGGATCGCCTTCACGGACGGCGCCCACGTCGACGCGCTGGCGGTCGTGGCCGGCGGATGCGTCGGTGTCGAGGACGTACGCGCCCGGCCGGCGCTGTCCCTCGACGACCTGGCGGTGCTCGCCGACTGGTTCGAGGAATCGCTGGCCGAGGCGTGCGGAGCCGGTGCGGGCCCGGTTCCCGAGGGCTGCGCGAACCCGGGGCGCCGGGCCCGGCCGGTCTGGCCGGGCGGAGCCGAGGGGCGGTGGCTGGTGGCGCAGGAGTACCGCGCGGCCCAGCAGGACGGTGCCGATCCGGTCCTCGCCGTGATGTGCGCGACCGGGCACAGCCGCCGCAAGTCGCTGAGGCTGATCGGCCAGGCCAGGGACGCGGGCCTGCTCGCGCCCCGCCGCGCACGGCGCTGAGTGGACCGGCCCGGGGCGGCCGTGCCCCGGGGTCCGCTCAGAGCATGTCCCGCATCCGTGTGATCTCGCTGGTCTGCTGGGCGATCACCTCGTCGGCCATCTCCTCGACGCGGATGTTGTTGCCCTGCCCCTTCACATCCGTGGCCATGGTGATCGCGCCCTGGTGATGGGTCGTCATCAGGGTCAGGAACAGGTGGTCGAAGGCCTTGCCGTCGGCCGCGCGGAGCTTCCTCAGCTGGGCCTCGGTCGCCATGCCGGGCATCGTGGCGTGTTCGTGCCGCTCGGCCTTCAGCGGCTTGCCGTACGACTTCAGCCAGCCCTTCATGGCCTCGATCTCGGGCTTCTGGCCGGCCGCGACGCGCTCGGCGATGCGCTTCACCTTGCTCGACTCGGCACGCTTCGGGGCGAGTTCGGTCATCACCAGGGCCTGGGCGTGGTGCTCGATCATCATCCGGGCGTAGGAGACGTCCGCCGCGTTGGGGGAGTCGTTCTCCGGGTTCTGGTCGGCGGCCTCTTCGGCGGACAGGGTGCGGTTCGCCTCGCCGGGCTCACCCGGCGCGATCACGGCGGGCCCGTCGGCGGCGGCCGGCTTCCGGTCCGGACCGGAGTCACAGCCCCCGGCCGCGAGCACGGCCAGGGCGACCAGCCCCGTCGCGACGACGGACGCACGAGACACGCGGCGGAAGAGCACAACGACCTCCTGTGACGGGCGAGTTGGGACGCGCCTCGTGTTGCGGACGGCGTACTGGCACGCTTCCGCGGCTCATCGACCGCGAAACTTCATCGCGACTCCGTTGCCCTCTGTTGGTATGTGCATGACGAAGACGATACTGCGTGGTGCGTGAACCGTTCCGCAGCGAACGGAACCAGGGAGGAAAACAGTGATCCTGTTGAACGACCGCAGAACACGCAGTAGACGCCTGGGCGTCGTCGCGGCCGCCGGTGGACTGCTGGCCGCGCTCCTCACCGCGGCACCGGCAGGGGCCACCCCCGACCCCGGGGACGCGCCGCCCGCGCCGAAGAAGGTCTCCAAGAGCGCCCAGGCCGAGGTCCGTGAGGCCATCGAAAGCGGTGAGATACCCGCCCAGGACGAGATCGTCCACTCCGACAACATCCAGCACCTGGCATTCGTCCCCAAGGACGTGCTCCAGGGCACGAACTCGGACCTCGCCTTCCAGGGCAGGTACGCGTTCGCGGGCAACTACGACGGCTTCCGCATCTTCGACATCAGCAACCCCAAGGCACCGAAGACCGTCTCCCAGGTGCTGTGCCCCGGCTCGCAGAACGACATCTCCGTCTCCGGCGACCTGCTGTTCCTGTCCACCGACTCCTCGCGCAGCGACAGCAGTTGCACCAGCACCACCCAGCCGGCGACCGAGAAGTCCTCGTGGGAGGGCATGAAGGTCTTCGACATCAGCGACAAGCGCAACCCGAGGTACGTCGCCGCCGTCGAGACCGCCTGCGGCTCACACACCCACACGCTGGTGCCCGAGCGCCGGAACGTCTACGTCTACGTCTCCTCGTACGCGCCGAACGCCGCCTACCCCGACTGCCGGCCGCCGCACGACGGCATCTCCGTCATCAAGGTGCCGCGCAGCGCTCCCGAGAAGGCGAAGGTCGTGGGCTTCCCCGTGCTGTTCCCCGGTGAGGGGCCGGACGGCGGCGGCAACCCGGGCGGACCCACCAACCCGGGTGTCTCCAAGACCACCGGCTGCCACGACATCACCGTGCTGCCGTCGAAGGACCTGGCCGCGGGCTCCTGCATGGGCGACGGCATCCTGTTCTCCGTCAAGGACCCGGAGCGCCCGAAGGTCATCGACCGCGTCCAGGACAACGTCAACTTCGCGTTCTGGCACTCGGCGACCTTCAACCAGAGAGCCGACAAGGTCGTCTTCGCCGATGAACTGGGCGGCGGCGGCGCGGCCACCTGCAACGCGGAGATCGGACCGAACCGCGGCGCCGACGGCATCTACGACATCGTCGGCAAGGGGGACAAGCGCAAGCTCGTCTTCCGCAGCTACTTCAAGATCCCCCGCCACCAGGCGGACACCGAGAACTGCGTGGCCCACAACGGCTCGCTGATCCCGGTGAAGGGCAAGGACCTGATGGTCCAGGCCTGGTACCAGGGCGGTGTCTCCGTCTGGGACTTCACCGACTCGGCCGAGCCCAAGGAGATCGCCTACTTCGACCGCGGCCCGCTGACCACGGACACGATCAAGTCGGGCGGCTCGTGGTCGGCGTACTACTACAACGGCTACATCTGGTCGAACGAGTACGCCAGGGGCTTCGACGTCCTGAAGATCGACGACCGGCGCACGGACCCGGCCCGCCGGATCCACCTGCGCGAACTCAACGTCCAGACGCAGCCGGACTACTTCGACTGACCCTCCGAGCCGCATCCCGGTGCGGCCCCGGTCGCGAAGAACCGCGACAGATCCCGGTCGCCAATCCCGTCGGAGGCTCCGGTCTCCGGCGGGACACCCAGCTCCCGGTCGAGCCCGTAGCGCGTGAACAACTCGGCCCGCAGCACCGGGACCGGCATCGGCACCCCCGGCACCAGCGCCGCGTACACGGCGCCCATCAGCAGGGCGCGCAGCATCGGGTAGTCGCCGTCGACGTCCCGCGACCCGAGCCGGGCGACGGTGTCCCGCAGCAGTTCGGCCAGCCGCCGCTGCTCCGGGCAGGGCACGAAGCCCTCGGCCTGCAGCAGCCCGGCCATGTGCTGGCGCATCAGCACGGGCCGGTCCCCGGCCAGACCCAGGATCGCGTCGATGGCCCGCGCCATCCGCTCCGGGCCGTCCTCGGTGCGCGGCTCGCGCTCCAGCGCCTCCTCCAGCGTGCGGTGCATCAGCCGGTGCACGGCGGACTGCACGAGCTGGCGCTTGCCGGGGAAGTAGTACGAGACCAGACCGCGCGCCGAACCCGCCCGGTCGGCGATGTCGCCGAGCGTCGTCGCCTCGAACCCGCGCTCGTCGACCAGCTCGACCGCCGCCTGCAGAAGCCGCTCCTTCGAACGTCTCCGCAACTCTTCGTTGACCGAGGCGCTGCGCGGGGACATGTTGAAACTCCTGCGTTGACTGGCTGCCAGCCAACTATACTCGGAGCGTCCGGCCGGGGCCGCGCGGTCCCAGCCGGGGATGCCGTCTGCCTCGGGCGACACGGGGGATCGTCCGAGGCGGGCGAGCAGAGGACCGGATGGTCGCCTCGGGCTGCTTGTTCCGGCGGTGCGACCCTCAGCTCACCAGCTCCAGGACCGGCCGTAGCCCGTCCGGCCGGTCGGTCACCGGCAGATGGTCCACGAAGTGCACCCCGCAGCCCAGGGCCGTGGCGCCGCCGTCCGCCCTGCGGTCGTCGCCGACCATGAGCGTCCGGCGCGGATCGGCGCCCAGCGCCTCGCAGGCGGTGGCGAACAGCCGCGGGTCGGGCTTCTGGATGCCGTGCTCGTACGACAGGACGTACTCGTCGATGTAGGGATCCAGGCCGTGCGCGCGGAAGACCGGGCGCAGGTCCCAGCCGATGTTGCTGACCACCCCGACCGGGATGCCCCGCTCGCGCAGGGTGCGGAGCACCTCGACGGCGTCCGGGTACGGGGCCCACGCGTCCGGGTGCATGTGGCGGTCGTACAGCGCGTCGTGCAACGTCGGGTCGGGCAGCGTGACTTGACGGGAGACACCGGTGTACGCGGCCCGGTGCAGCTCGGCGCTCTGGTCCCGGATCTGCCAGGCCTCGGCCAGTTCCTCCGGTACCCGGGCGGGATCGCCACCGCCCGGCAGCGCCCCCGCGGCCTCCAGTGCCCGCGCTGCGGCGGCCATCTCCGCCTCGGCGAGCCGGATCGCGGTCCCGGCCAGCGTGCCGCGCAGCCAGGAGTCGGTGGACTCGACACGGAAGAGGGTCCCGGAGAAGTCGAACAGCACGGCGGTCATGGGGTGATCCTACGAGGACGCGCCCGGCTGCGACGGCTGTTCAGGGATGCCGGCGCTGGTGCACCCACACCGCCAGCGCCACCACCAGCGCGCCCAGCAGCCAGCCGCCCAGCACGTCCGACGGCCAGTGGACACCCAGCCAGACACGGGTCAGTCCGACCCCGATCACCGAGACGACGGCCACGGTCAAGGCCGTACGCCACACGGCACGGCTCACACCGTGGCGGTGCAGGAGCCACAGCAGGAGGCCGCACACGACCGTGGCGGTCATGGCGTGGCCCGACGGATAGGCCGAATAGTGGGCCGAGTCGACGGGGTCGGGCCAGACCGGGCGGGGACGGTCCACTGCCGCCTTGAGGGCCTGCTGCAGCAGCGTGCCCAGCGTGACGGCCAGCGCCAGCCACACCGCCGTCCAGCGCGCGGCGACCCGCACGACGAGCCAGACGACGACGGCCGCGCACAGCAGACGCATCGTCCACGGATCCCACACCCAGTCCGTGAGGACGCGGAACGTCTGGGTGACGCCGGGTTCGTCGACCGCCCAGCGGTGGGTGGTGCCGGAGATGTCTCCGTCCGTGGTGATCAACGGGCTCCATCTGACCGCTACGAGGGTCAGCAGCAGAGCCGAGCACAGGGCCAGGACACCGGCGGAACCGGCGGCTGTGCGGTGCTCGGGACGGGGCGGGGAGTCGACGGACGGGGAGTGCATGATGCGATCCTCGCCGAACCGGGGGGTCCGGATCCAGTGCGGCGGCGATCTTCCGGCCCGGGGACCGCATGCTTCGGCCACTCCGGGGCCTCGGCGCCCGGGTCACGTCCGGCGGCTAGCCCAGCGCCCGCAGTCCCGGAACGAACGCCAGCAGCACCGGCACCACGGGCACCAGCGAGGCCGCCGCCGTCAGCCGCAGGCGGCGTGCCGCGGTCAGCCGGTCCGGGGGAGTGAGCAAGCGGCGCACCCGCGCCGGGACATGGGCCTGCGGTGTCGGGCAGGGGCCGAACACCCCACGGTGCTCGTTCAGTTCGACCAGAGCCAGCGCCGTGGTCAGACGGCCGAAGCGGCGTGAGGCCGTGTCGTCGGCGGCGAGTTCGACCAGGCGGTGCATCTCGTCGCGGAACGCGGCGAACACCGGCACCTGCGGAAAGCCGCCCGCCAGGGCGGAGGAACAGTTCAGCAGCCAGTCGTGCCGGGCCCGGGCGTGCCCCTGCTCATGGGCGAGCACGGCATCCAGCTGCCGTCCCTTCAGCCGGCGCAACGCGGCCGTGGTGACGACCAGTTGCGGCGAGGTGCCGGGCAGCCACCAGGCGTCGGGCCGCTCGCTCTCCAGGACGACGAGCCGGCCGGACACGGCCACCTCGCCCGGCAGCAGCGGGGCCCGGACCAGCAGGTCGGCGCGCCGGCCGCGGCGCCGGGCGCGCGCCCGGCCGACCTCGCGGACCAGCATCGCCGCGCTCCACAGACCCCCGCAGGCCAGCGCCACCGCCGTGGTCGCCGCCCAAGGGCCCGCCGTACCGAGGGCATAGGCCTCTACGGCCGCGCTCGGCGCCGTGGCGAAGACGTGCCCGCCGACCGCGTGCCAGGCCGCCGCCGCGCTGAGCGTCATCGACAGCGCACAGCACACGAGTACGGCCGCCACCGCGCACTGCCATGCCCACAGCGCCACCACCGGCTCACGATCCGGCCAGTCCGCCCGGGCGAGCAGCCGGGGAGCCACCACGGCGGTCAGGGCGCCGAGCAGCAACAGTGCCGCGGGGAGCATCATGGGACGCAGCCTATGAGCGCGGCGCCGCCCACGGGTACGAGTTGGGCCGCCAAAGTGACGCAGGCAACGGATCACAGCGTCAGCAGCATCGTCACCATCGCGATCCCCATGGACAGCCGGCACGCCCGCGCCAGCTCCGGCCGGTCGCCCCACCCGGCGGACCCCCCGCCCCCGGCCACGGCGGGCACCGGTACCAGCCGGACGCCGGCCAGCAGCACGTAGCCGGCGAAGTAGAGCAGCAGCGCCCCCGTCAGGAGCGGGACTCCCGATCCGCCCCGACCGTGCGCGTGGGCGGGGGAGCCCGCCATGACGACGGACATGTAGACCATCGCCGCGGCGCCCGCCAGATGATGCAGATGGCGCGCCCCGGCCCGAGTCGCCCACAGCGCGTGTACCGCTGCCGCCCCGAACACGGACGCGTACGCGAGCCAGGCCCACGAGGGCGGAGTGAACACCGCAGCCGGAATCGCCATCGCGGCCATCCCGAAGCCCATCAGCGCCTCGCCGCCGCTGCGCATCCGTAGCAGGCAGTAGCCGCCGGTCGCCGCGCAGAGCGCCACCAGCAGCCAGCCGGACGAAGCCGGTCCGTGCACGCGCACCTCCCCGCTCGACAGTCGGTCATTCGATGCCCCGGCCGTGCGGCGCGCACGCGAGCGCAAGGGTGTACACGGGGAGCATTCGACGGAGCACGGCAGGTGAGCGGCTCGGTCTCACGCTATATTTCACGAGTAAAACACCTGCTAATGTTGTGGGAATGAGCAGCGCGAACCCCGCACCCGCCTCCCCGCCCGCCCGGCGTCTTCCGCTGGCGGGCGTGCTGCGCGTCGGCCGGCCCTCCGAGATCTGGTTCAAGCCCGCGCTGAGCGTGGTCGCGTCGATCGCCCCGCCCAACCTCACCCTCCTGGCGCTCGGCCGGCTCGACCTGGCGATGTACACCATGGCCGGGTCCCTGTGCGCGCTCTACGCCCACAACCGCCCCTACGCCGCCCGGGCCGGGACCCTGGTGTGGGTGGTGCTCGGCATGCTAGGCGGGCTCGCCGTCGCCTTGGTCGCCGCCTCGCTCACCGGCAGCGCCGTCGTGCTGGTCACGGTCGGCGCCCTGCTGGCCGCCGCGCAGAAGGTGCTGTGCGACGCCACCCGTGTCGGCCCGCCGGGCAACGTCGTCCTCACGTTCGTCAGCTCCGCCTCGCTGTTCGCGCCCCAGACCCTCGACCGGGTGCCCGGCCATCTGGCGCTGGCCGCCGCGACGGGCGTCTGGGCCTGGCTGGTCTGCATGGCGCCCGCGTTGGTCCGGCCGCACGGCCCGGAGCGGCGTGCCACCGCCGGTGCGCTGAAGGCCGCGGCCGCGTACGCCGACACGGGCGGCACGGGCGAGGGCCAGGCCCGGGCCCGGGCCGCGGGCCACGCCGCCGTCCAGGCCGCCTGGCAGTCACTGCTGTCCACCGGCGCGCCTTCCCGGACCCGGCGCGCCCTCGAACGGCTCGTCGTACGGGCCGAGGTCGCCCTCGCGGCGCCGGCGGAGGCGGATGCCGGCCGGCTGCGTGCGTGGGCCCGCGCGCTGCGCGGTACCGGGCCCGTCCCGCAGGCCGGTCTGCCGCGGGCGGCCGCCGACGAACTGCTCGGAGTGGACGCGGCCCGCTCCCTCTGGACCCGGCTCGGCCCCCTCACCCCGCTCGCGGTGCGCACCGCGCTCGGCTGCGCGCTCGCCGGCTACGCCTCCCTCGCCCTCGGTATCGGCCGCCCCTACTGGGCCCTGGTCACCGCCGCCTCGCTCTACCAGGCCAACATCGCCCTGACCTGGAGCCGGGCCGTCCAGCGGGTCGTCGGCAACGTCGTCGGCGTGCTCGTCTTCGCGGCCGTCGCACCGCTCGCGCACCTGGACCAGGCGGTGCTCGTGCTGTGCTGCCTCGCGTTCAGCTTCGGCGCCGAGGTGCTGATCAGCCGCAACTACTGGCTCGGCAGTGTCTGCGTGACCCCCATGGCCCTGCTCATCACCGAGTTCGCCGGATTCCAGGAGCCCGGCGAGCTGATGACGGAGCGCGTCGTGGACACCGTCGTCGGCGCCCTGGTCGGCTTCGTCGCCGCCGTGGCCGTCACCAACCGGCGCGCGGGCGACCGTGTCGAACGGGCCCTGACCACCGCCGACCGGGCCCGCGAGCACGCCGCCCGTCTCCTGGCCGAGCCGGGCCCCGACGCGGCCGACCTGGAGTCGGCCCGCCGGGGCCTAGCCGTCGCCCTGGTCGACCTGCGGGCCACCGCCGACGCCGCGGCCGGCGAATGGTGGCAGCGTGCCCTGCCCCAGGAGCGGGTCGTGCTCGCCGAGCAGACCGGACACCGTACGCTCGCCGCTACGGCACGACGCCAGGGACTGCTCCCGGACCGGGGCACGGGCACGGAGACGGAGGACGCACGGCCATGACGGCGACGGAAGGACCATCGCCCACGGGGGACGAGTCGGGATTCGGACCGCAACCGGCGGCCGGGGCCGGGCGGGCGGGGGGTGACCTCGCCGAAGGGCGTGCGGCCGACCGGGCGCGGACGGCCGGAGCGGATCTGACTCACGGGAGGGCATCCGACGGGGCGCGCGCGACCGGAGGGGAATCGGCCGGTGGGCACCATGGGGCCGAGGACGGCCCCGTCGGCGGGACGGCGGGCGGCATGGCTCCCGCGGCCGGAGAGGGACAGGCCGGCGCGACCCACAGGGAACATGCGGCCGACGGGACCGGTACGGCCGGAACGGGGCCGGCCGACGAGACCCCTGCCGTCGAACCCGCCCCGGCCGGTGGCCGTCGCGGCGACACCGTTGCCGGTGTCGTTCGGCAGTGGCGGGCCGTGCACCCCGGGCTCGACACCGGGCCGATGGAGGTCATCGGCCGGATCAACCGCTGTGCCGCGCTCCTTCAACAGGCCGAGGACGCGCCGCTGCGCCGGGCGGGTCTGAGCCGCCCGGAGTTCGATCTGCTGGGCGCGCTGCGCCGTACCGGGCACGAACTGACCCCCGGGGAGCTGGCCCGGGAGACCTTCTCCTCGGGCGCCGCCGTCACCAAGCGCCTCAAGCAGCTGTCCGAACGAGGCCTGGTGGAACGCCGAAGCGACAGCCGCGACCGTCGCGTCGCCCACCTCCGCCTCACCGACGCCGGACGCGAACTCGTCGACGGCGTCCTGCCGGCCCAGCTCGCCTACGAGACAGCCGTCCTGTCCGGCCTGGACGCCCCTGAACAGGGTGAACTCGCTGCTCTTCTCGGAGAGTTGCTCGGCCAGCTGGAGGGGCGCCTGGGCGCGCTGCGGGGTTGAACCGGACCTGCCTCGCGGGGACGTCCGCGCCCACTGTTGTGCCGCACCGGCCCCGACGTACCCTCACCCCGTACCGCACCTGGCGGCCTCCAGCTCCTTCATCTGCCCGGAGGTACGCCTGGAGCACTGGCTCCTGGCCCAGGCCGCCGACTGGCTCCGCCTGTGCGGCGTCGACCGGCTCGTCGCCCATGAACCGGCCGCCGACTGCACCAGGCTCGGCCTCCTGGCGGGCGCGGGCTTCCGCGAGCCGACCCGTACCGACCGGGGGTGGGAGCACCGCCCCGGGTGACCTCAGATGCCGGGCCGGTACCGCATCGGGTGGTCCGCGGGGACCTCGACCAGGACGATCGGCGTGCCGTCCGGATCCGCGATCCACATCTCGACCAGGCCCCACGGCTCCTTCACCGCCGGCCGCACGATCTCGACGCCCTTCGCCCGAAGCTCCTCCTCCGCCGCGGCCACGTCGTCGACCTGGAGCCACAGCCGTACGTCCGGCGACGGGGAGGTCTCGGACCGGCCCGCGACCTCGAGGAAGCCACCGCCCGTGAAGTAGACCGTGCCGCGCTCGGGACCCGTGCCGAACTCCCGGTAGACGGCGAGGCCGAGCTGTTCGCCGTAGAAGGCACGGGAGCGCTCAGGGTCGGAAGGGCGGAGCAGGATTCGGCTGCTGAGTACATGCACCATGCACGAGAGCCTAGTGGCGGCGCTACTCTCGTCCATGCCCCAGCCACGCCCGGAAACGGAGACGCACGCCCATGGACACCGCAGAGAACGCCGCCAGCGGACTGACCTTCCGCGATGCCACCGACGCCGACGTGGACGAGCTGGTCGCGCTGATCGAGTCGGCGTACCGGGGCGACGACAGCCGTACCGGGTGGACCACCGAGGCGGACATCCTCGAGGGACAGCGGACCGACCCGGAGGGCGTGCTGGCCGTCATCAAGTCGCCCGACAGCCGGTTGCTGACCGTGGAGCGGGAGGGCCGGGTCGTCGCGTGCTGCCAGCTCGAGCACCGTGGTGACCACGCCTACTTCGGGATGTTCGCGGTCAGCCCCCGCCTCCAGGGCGAGGGCCTCGGCAAGGTGATCATCGCGGAGGCGGAAGCGCTGGCCCGCGCGACGTGGGGCGTGACGGAGATGCACATGACCGTGATATCCGTACGCGACGACCTCATCGCCTGGTACGAGCGGCGCGGCTACCGCCGTACGGGTCGGATGACGCCCTTCCCGTACGGCGACGAGCGCTTCGGCATCCCGCAGCGCGAGGACCTGGCCTTCGAGCTGCTGATCAAGGAACTCGGCTAGGCCGTGAAACGGCCGGTGCGCTTGATGTCCGGGTGGTCGGTGGTCGCGCCGTCCAGACCGAACGCCCGGACGAGCCGCAGATGGTCCTGCGTGTTCACCACCCAGCCGATGATCCGGAGATCCGCCTTGTGCGCACGCTCGACGGTCTCCAGGGTGAGGCGGCGGATGTTCAGGCAGACCGTCTCGGCGCCGACCGCCACGGCGCGGTCCACGATGTCGGTCCCGTAGCGGCTGGCGATCAGCGCGGTCCGCACCCCCGGCACCAGTGGCTTGATCTCGGCGATCGCCTCGTCGTGGAACGAGGACACCTCCACCCGGCCGGCCAGCCCGCGCCGGTTCATCACCTCGGCGAGCGCCCGCGCCGCCTGCGCGTCCTTGATCTCCGCCTGGATCGGCGTCTGGACGGCCTCCAGGACCTCCTCGAAGACCGGCACCCGCTCGCCCCGGCCCGCGTCCAGGGCGCGCAGCTCGGCGAGGGTCTTCTCGGCGATGGGCCCGCTGCCGTCGGTCGTGCGGTCCACGTCCGTGTCGTGCATGACGACGAGCGCGCCGTCCTTGCTCAGATGCAGGTCGAGTTCTATGGCGTCGAGACCCGCCTCCTGGGCGGCGACGAAGGATCGGAGGGTGTTCTCGGGTTCCACACCCATGACTCCGCGGTGACCGATGGTGAGGAAGTTCAAGACGCGACTCTCTTCCGTCGACAGGCGGCACTGGGGGCCTTACGGCCCACCTGGACCGTATCGCCTGTACCCGCCCTCTGCAGAGGCCGAGGGCATGGTCGGCGCACATCCGGGCACAAGCATGGTCGACAGGAAATAGTGCGGCGAAACACAGGGTGCGGCAGGATAATTTTCGGAAGCTTTCCTTGCTGGGAGGAACCTCGTGTGTATACGGTCGAGGTACGCGAGATTCTCCCGTGGAAGGTGGGACATGACGGAAATTCTTGTGCAGGTGGGTTCGGAGGACCTGGTTCCTCCCGTGGCCAGGGTGGTGGAGCACCCGGCATGGCCCGTGCTCAAGGATGCCGTGGAGCGGATCCGGCCATGGCAGTCCAAGGACGGGTCGATCGACTTCGCCGCCGAGGGCGCGCCCGAGCCCGCAGACGCCGAGCTGGCCCTCCGCCGGGCCGCCGACGCGGTACTGGAGCTCTCCCCGCTGCTCCCGCACGACGCCGCCTATCACGAGGCCCTGGTCAAGGACCTGCGCCGATGGGGCGACAGCGGCTTCGAGGTGCCCGACTTCCTCGACTCCCTGCTGGCCTTCCAGCCCGCCGCGAGCCGCGCGGACGGCCTCCAGCACCTGGTCGTCTTCCCGATGTACACGCAGAACGGCAACCCGGACCGCAATCTCGAAGCGGTCGTCCTGCGCATGGTCTGGCCGGACTGGCTGTCCGAACTGGAGCGCACGCGCTACGACAACCCGCTGTTCTGCGGCATCACCTTCGAGGACTTCACGGCCGGCTACGACACCAACTCCGCCGTCCTGTTCCCCGAGACCATCGCCGTGCGCGAGGCACCCGAGCGGTTCAGCTGGGGCGGCATCTTCTGCGACCGCGAGGCCGCCCGCTTCCGCCGGGTTACCGACGCCGCGGTCGACATCCTGGGCCTCGAGCTGCCCGAGGACGTCGCCGCGATGGTCCACGACCAGAAGCGCTGCGAGGAGGCGTTCGTCCTGTGGGACATGGTCCACGACCGCACCCACAGCCACGGCGACCTGCCCTTCGACCCCTTCATGATCAAGCAGCGGCAGCCGTTCTGGATGTACGGCCTGGAGGAGCTGCGCTGCGACCTCACCGCCTTCAAGGAGGCCGTGAAGCTGTCGGCCGAGGGCGTCCCGCAGGCCCGTGACGTGCAGGTCGCGGTGCTCCTCGACCGGATGTTCCGCTTCCCGGTCACCGGCGAGCGCGTGCGCAACTACGACGGCCTCGGCGGCCAGCTCCTCTTCGCCTACCTGCACAAGCATGACGTCGTCCGCTGGACCGACAACAAGCTGACCATCGACTGGGAGCGTGCCCCGCAGGTCACCAACCAGCTGTGCGCCGACATCGAGCAGCTGTACCGCGACGGCATCGACCGTCCCAAGCTCGTCCACTGGTTCGCCGGATACGAGCTGGTCTCCACGTACCTCTCGCCGCACCCGGGTTCGAAGTGGGCCAAGGGCCCCGAGGCCCTGGACGTGACACAGCCGCCGCGGAAACTCGTCGATGACGTGCTTCCGGACGAGTTTCCGCTGAGCATGTTCTATGAGGCACTGTCCAAGAAGCTGAAGAACGTGATCGCCTCCACCAAGGGCATCACGGCGGACGGCGCCGAGCGGATCGCCGCGTGAGCGGCGGAAACCTCCGCGGAACCGGGAACACTGCTCAGGAGGCGAAGAAGATGGCGGGGAACGGAGCTCTCAGCGGTGCGGTGATCGCGGTGGCCGGCGCGGGCGGGCCCGCCGGCCGGGCGGCGCTGCTGCGACTGGCCGAGGCGGGGGCGACCGTCGCCGCAGCCGACAACGATCCCGAGCGGCTCGCGGAGGCCGTGGACGCGGCCCGCTACGCCTCGGGCGGCGCCAGCGTCATCGGCGAGCCCGTCGACCTGCTGGACCTGCAGTCCACGCGTGACTGGGCCGCGCACATCGAGAAGGACTTCGGCCGCGTGGACGGCGTGGTCCACCTCGTGGGCGGCTGGCGCGGCAGCGAGACCTTCATCAAGACGAGTCTCGACGACTGGGACTTCCTGGAGCTGCTGCTGATCCGCACCGTGCAGCACACCTCGCTGGCCTTCTTCGAGGCCCTGCAGCGCAGCGAGCGCGGCCGGTATCTGCTGATCAGCGCGGCCGGTGCCACGAAGCCGACCGCGGGCAACGCCTCGTACGCCGCGGCCAAGGCCGCCGCCGAGGCGTGGACGCTCGCGCTGGCCGACGCCTTCCGCAAGGCAGGGGGCACCGAGGGCCCGACGTCGGCCGCTGCCATCCTGGTGGTGAAGGCGCTGGTGCACGACGCGATGCGCGCCGAGCGACCCAACGCGAAGTTCGCGGGCTTCACCGACGTCAAGGACCTGGCCGAGGCCGTCGTGGGCGTCTGGGACAAGCCCGCCGCCGAAGTGAACGGAAACCGTCTGTGGCTCACCGAGAAGCCGTGAACCCGCCGAAGACCGACGCGCGCCGCCATCACGACCCGGAAGTCCGCGGTTTCGCCAGCGACAACTACGCCGGCGCCCACCCGGAGGTGCTCGCCGCCCTGGCCCTGGCCAACGGCGGGCACCAGGTCGCCTACGGGGAGGACGCGTACACCGAGAACCTGCAGAGCGTCGTCCGCAGCCACTTCGGCGCCACGGCCGAGGCGTTCCCGGTCTTCAACGGCACCGGCGCGAACGTCGTCGCCCTCCAGGCGGTCACCGACCGCTGGGGCGCGGTGATCTGCGCCGAGAGCGCGCACATCAACGTCGACGAGTGCGGGGCTCCCGAACGGGTCGGCGGCCTGAAGCTGCTCACCGTTGCGACACCCGACGGCAAGCTCACGCCCGAGCTGATCGACCGGCAGGCGTTCGGCTGGGACGACGAGCACCGCGCGATGCCCCAGGTCGTCTCCCTCGCCCAGACCACCGAACTGGGCACGGTCTACACGCCGGACGAGATACGCGCCATCTGCGAGCACGCCCACGCGCACGGCATGAAGGTGCACATGGACGGCTCCCGGCTGGCCAACGCCGCCGCCACCCTGAACGTCCCGATGCGGACGTTCACCGACGCCGCCGGCGTCGACCTCCTCTCCCTGGGCGGCACCAAGAACGGCGCCCTGTTCGGCGAGGCCGTGGTGGTCCTGAACCAGGACGCCGTCCGCCACATGAAGCACCTGCGCAAGCTGTCCATGCAGCTCGCCTCCAAGATGCGCTTCGTGTCGGTGCAGCTGGAGGCCCTGCTCGCCCGGGACCTGTGGCTGCGCAACGCCCGGCACTCCAACGAGATGGCCCAGCGCCTCGCCGAGGGCGTACGCGCCGTGCACGGGGTGGAGATCCTCTACCCCGTGCAGTCCAACGCGGTGTTCGCCCGCCTTCCGCACGAGGTGAGCGAACGTCTGCAGAAGCGGTTCCGCTTCTACTTCTGGGACGAGGCCGCGGGCGACGTCCGCTGGATGTGCGCCTTCGACACGACCGAGGAGGACGTGGACCTGTTCCTGGCCGCGCTGAAGGAGGAGATGGCGCGCTGACCCGTGCAGTTCACCGGTTGACGACGATCTCCGCCCTGTTGTTGCGCAGGTTCGGGTCGAACTCGCTGATGGACAGCTCCGGGTCGTCGTTGAGGGTCTCGACGGTGGTGCGCGCCCCGCGCACCACCCGGTCGATCCGCAAGGGGACCTCGAAGGTGTACGACGCCTTGTCGTGCAGGTAGATCGGCGTCCGGCAGAAGTAGGTCGTGCCGGCCGCCCCCTCCGGCTCCTCCGGCAGCGACCAGCAGCGCTCCTCCGACAGGTTCACGGCCGTGGTGCCCTCCGGCGCCCGGAACCTCACCGTGGCCACGGACGCGCCCGCGCCCAGCGACGCCACCCAGGCCGGGCCGCGGTTGTGCACGGTGACACGGGCGGTCACGGTCTCACCGGCGCCACCGCTCACCCTGCTGCCGGTGAGCTTCAGATCGGCCGTGTTCCGGGCGTCGAGGATGACGGTCCGGTAGTTGTCCTGAAGGTCGATGTCGGGATCCGTCGCCGTGGCCCCGGCGGCGGCCACCGGACGCAGGTCGAGCTCGGGCCCCGTGCCCTGGGTCCACGTCCACTCGCCGCGCATCTCCGCGAGCGCCTCGTCCGAGTAGGGATGGACGGAGTGGTCGAACCGCTCGTACATCGCCTTGCGCCCGACGCCCAGTGCGGTCTTCAGCGTGTACTGCTGCCCGGGCGCCACCGCCTCGTCCAGCACGCACAGCGCGGACGTGCCGGTTTCGTGCTCCCGGTACTCGCAGTTCGCGTGCCGCTCCTTGAAGCGCAGCCCGTACGAGGCGCTGATCCACAGCAGCGTGCGCTCCGGGGTGCGGTTGCCGCTGTTGGACAGCGTCGCCCGCACACTCGTCCGTGAGCCCGGCCTGAGGTCTCGCTGCCAGTCGGCCTGGCTGAGCCCGAGGTCCGGCCCGTTGCCCACGCCCACCCGAGTCTCGCCCGGGTGGGACGTCGCCTCTCCGGCGGCGGCCGAGTAGCGTACGTACCCCGAAGCGCTGACGTCCGCCCCCGGCAGCGCGCGCAGTTCGAATGTGGCGGCCGGCACGCTGTCCGTCCCCGCCGGCATCTCCGGGACGGCACAGACCGCCTTGACCTCCGACTCCGGCGCGCAGTTCGCGGGCCACGACACCCGCGCGAACGAGGCGATCTCGCTCACGTCGACCGTCAGTTGCCCGGCCGGCAGGCGGTCGTCGGCGACATCGCGGCTGACCTGCACGGCCAGGGTGCGCGCACGCGCGTCACCGCTCGCGTCCGCGCCGGGCAGCACCGTCTCGTACGGGGCGTTGATCCACAGGTCGTTCTGCGCGGCGTGCGCGGGCCCGGCTCCGACTCCGGCCGCCGCCAGGGCACAGCAGGCGACCGCGGCGCCGAGCAGGCGGTATGAGTCCTTCATGTCTTCTCCCTCGTCGCAGATCTGCGGAGGCCGAGACATGTGACGCGGGGGAAGGGTTGTGGTGGCGCGGATGGTTGCGGCGTAGTTCAGCCGATCTTCACGTCACCTGGCGGCTTCGGACGTCCTGGAACAGCGCACGGGCAGCTGCTGCGCCACACCGCGCCTCACCCGGTCGTGCCGGTCAGTGCGCCTCCGCCGCCCGCACCTGCTCGGGCGTCGGTGCCGTGCCGCCGAGGTGGGCGGGCATCCACCAGGTGTCCTCCGGGCCCTTCGGGCGTACGGGGTAGGCGCGCTGGGCGGCCTCGAGGAGCTCCTGGACGCGCTCGCGCAGCTGACGCGTGATCGCGCCCGCGTACTTGTCGCGGGAGGCCTCGATCGCCTCGCCGACCCGGATCGTGATGGGGATGTGGCTGCGCTTGAAGTTGCGGGGGTGGCCCTTCGTCCACAGCCGCTGCGTGCCCCACACCGCCATCGGGATCAGCGGGACGCCGGCCTCCTGCGCCATGCGCGCGGCGCCCGACTTGAAGCTCTTCAGCGTGAACGACTGCGAGATGGTGGCCTCCGGGAAGACCCCGACGATCTCGCCCGACCGCAGCGAGTCAAGGGCGTGCGCGTAGGCCGTCTCGCCCTGCTTGCGGTCCACGGGGATGTGCTTCATGCCGCGCATCAGCGGGCCGGAGACCCGGTGCCGGAAGACGGACTCCTTCGCCATGAAGCGCACGAGACGTTTCTGCGGCAGGGCCGCCAGGCCGTCGAAGACGAAGTCCAGGTAGCTGATGTGATTGCTCACCAGCACGGCGCCGCCCGAGCGCGGGATGTTCTCCGAACCCTGGAGGTCGATCTTGAGGTCCCACGCCTTGAACAGCGTGCGGGCGAAACCGACGACGGGACGGTAGACGAACTCTGCCATGGGCGGGTCGGACCCTTCCTGCTCTGCCTGGGAAGGGATTCCCAGCGGAAAGTTACGGAGCCGTAGGTTTACGGCTTGTCGCAGATCGTGCCCGAAGAACGGCCGGGTAGCCAGTCCTCGTGCCCGCCGGGGAGGAGATTCTCGTCACGTCGCCCGTGTGATCCCACCTCGTGCTTTTACGCCCGTATTACTCCGCGCGCACCGCCACCCGCCGCACGAGCAGGTACAACTCGCAGCCCAGGCAGTACCCGAATGCCGCGTTCAGGAAGGCCGCCGCGAGCGCCGCGCCGGTCGCCGCGAGTCCCAGCCAGTCGGGCCCCAGGGTGTAGCCGACGAGCCCGAGTCCGGCGAAGAGCAGCCCCACCGCCTGGGCGAAACGCGGCGGTTCGGGCGCCTCGAAGTCGGCCGGCGGTCCGAGCCGCGGCTGTACGGCCTTCCGGAACAGCAGGCCGTACGGCGACCGGCCCACCCCGCCCGCCGCGCCGAGCAGGAACGCCAGCGTCTGCCAGGCCAGCAGCCACGCGCTCCCCGTGACCAGAACGACCGCCAGGACGACGGCCGTCACGGCCGCGCCGAAACGCGGCCCTCTCGCATCGATGTCCATGGAACCAAGCATTCCGCAACGCGGCCGCGTGGAGAGGGCGGGAATCTTTGCGGTCTCGTGAACGCTTGAAGCAGGTGATGACCGGACTGGTGGTGTGTGTCCTGGTGCTCGCGGCGGCGAGCGCCTACGGAGTGCTGCAACGGCGGCGGAGCGGGAGAGTGCGAGTGCGCGGGCGGGACGACGGCAAGCGGCTCGGTGCGGCGGAGCTGGGCACGGAACTCGGCGAGCGGGCCACGCTCGTCCAGTTCTCCAGTGCGTTCTGCGCACCCTGCCGGGCGACCCGGCGGGTTCTCGGAGAGGTCGCCGGCGTGGTCCCGGGCGTGACCCACGTCGAGATCGACGCCGAGGCCCAGCTGGACCTCGTACGACGGCTGGACATCCTCAAGACCCCGACCGTGCTGGTCCTCGACGCCGACGGCCGGGTGGTGCGGCGGGCCACCGGACAGCCGCGCAAGGCCGATGTGATCGCCGCGCTGGGGGAGGCGGTGTGAGGTCCCGGCGCGGCCGGTGAGCGCGTCCAGTGAGTCATCTCCCACATCACGAAACGAACTTGACTGTGCGCACCAATTATCGTCAGCCTGACCCCATGCCTTCGGACCTCCTCGCCACGCCCGATCTCCTGCGCTCGGTCTTCCGGCGACACGCGGCGGGGGTCGCCGTGATCACGGCTCAGGGCGACACCGGTCCGGTGGGCTTCACCGCCACCTCCCTCGCCTCCGTCTCCGCCGAACCGCCCCTGCTGTCCTTCGGTGTCGGCACCGGCTCCTCCAGCTGGCCCGCGATGGCGACGGCCGAGCATGTCGGCGTCCACATCCTCGGCGAGCACCAGCAGGAGCTGGCCGCCACCTTCGCCCGCAACGGAGCCGACCGCTTCGCTCCGCCCACCGTCTGGCGTGAGGGACCCGAGGGTGTGCCCCTGCTCGACGGGGCGCTGGCCTGGCTGGTGGCCCGGGTCGTCGCCCGCGTGCCCGCCGGGGACCACCGGCTCGTGCTCGCCGAGGTCCTGCACGGGGACCCCACGGGCGCCGGTCGTCCGCTCCTCTACCACCAGGGGCGTTTCCGGAGACTGCCCGACTGAGGGACGCACCCCCCGGGCTGCGGGACCGTCGAGTTCCGGTTACGCTGCGTTGCGAAGGTCACAGTTCAAAGCGCTTGCTTAGCGGGAACGAACTAGGTGTACTGACGAGTAATATTTCGCTCGGAGCGTGGGTCGCCCCGACCGGAATCGGCCGCTTGAGGCGCCTATGCTGCGTGCAAGTAGGCAGCCGAGAAATGACGATTGCAGTAGGAGAGCCGGCGTGAGCTTGAGGATCGTTGTCACTGTGAAGTACGTGCCCGACGCCACTGGCGACCGGCACTTCGCCGATGACCTGACCGTCGACCGGGACGACGTGGACGGTCTGCTCTCCGAGCTCGACGAGTACGCGGTCGAGCAGGCGCTGCAGATCTCCGAGAACTCCGACGACGACGTGGAGATCACCGTTCTGACGGTGGGCCCCGAGGACGCCAAGGACGCCCTGCGCAAGGCGCTGTCCATGGGTGCCGACAAGGCGATCCACGTCGAGGACGACGACATCCACGGCACCGACGCCATCGGCACCTCCCTGGTCCTGGCCAAGGCCGTCGAGAAGGCCGGCTACGACCTGGTCATCTCCGGTATGGCCTCCACCGACGGCACCATGGGCGTCGTCCCCGCGCTGCTCGCCGAGCGCCTGGGCGTCCCGCAGGTCACCCTGCTGTCCGAGGTGTCGGTCGAGGGTGGCGCCAACGGAACCGTCAAGGGCCGCCGCGACGGCGACGCCGCCACGGAGAGCCTGGAGGCCTCCCTGCCGGCGGTCGTGTCGGTGACCGACCAGTCGGGCGAGGCGCGTTACCCCTCCTTCAAGGGCATCATGGCGGCCAAGAAGAAGCCGGTGGAGTCCTGGGACCTGTCCGACTTGGACCTGGAGGCCGAGGAGGTCGGCCTGGAGGGTGCCTACACCACGGTCGACAACGCGGCCGAGCGCCCGGCCCGTACCGCGGGCACGATCGTCAAGGACGAGGGCGAGGGCGGCAAGCAGCTCGCTGAGTTCCTCGCGGGCCAGAAGTTCATCTGAGCCCGGCATTCGCTGACCGCCCCTCATCTTTCGCAAGCAGGAGAGAAGAAGTCCCATGGCTGAAGTTCTCGTCTACGTCGACCACGTGGACGGCGCCGTCCGCAAGCCCACCCTGGAGCTGCTGACCCTGGCCCGCCGCATCGGCGAGCCGGTCGCCGTCGCGCTGGGCAACGGCGCCGCCGACACCGCCGCCACGCTCGCCGAGCACGGCGCGGTCAAGGTCCTCACCCACGAGGCCGCCGAGTACGCCGACTACCTGGTCGTACCGAAGGTGGACGCCCTGCAGGCCGCGCACGAGGCCGTGTCCCCGGCCGCCGTGCTGGTCCCGTCCTCCGCCGAGGGCAAGGAGATCGCCGCGCGTCTGGCGCTGCGTCTGGGCTCCGGCATCATCACCGACGCCGTCGACCTGGAGGCCGGCGACGAGGGCCCGGTGGCCACGCAGTCGGTGTTCGCCGCGTCCTTCACCACCAAGTCCCGTGTCTCCAAGGGCACCCCGGTCATCACGGTCAAGCCCAACAGCGCGGCCGTGGAGGCCGCCCCGGCCGCCGGTGCGGTCGAGGCGCTGTCCGTGTCCTTCTCCGCCCAGGCCACCGGCACCAAGGTCACCGGCCGCACGCCGCGTGAGTCGACGGGCCGTCCGGACCTGACCGAGGCCGCGATCGTGGTCTCCGGCGGCCGTGGCGTCAACGGCGCGGAGAACTTCGCGATCATCGAGGCGCTCGCCGACTCCCTCGGTGCCGCTGTCGGCGCCTCCCGCGCCGCCGTGGACGCCGGCTGGTACCCGCACACCAACCAGGTCGGCCAGACCGGCAAGAGCGTCTCGCCGCAGCTGTACATCGCCTCGGGCATCTCCGGCGCGATCCAGCACCGCGCCGGTATGCAGACCTCGAAGACCATCGTCGCGATCAACAAGGACGCCGAGGCCCCGATCTTCGACCTCGTCGACTACGGCATCGTCGGCGACCTCTTCGACGTCGTCCCGGCCCTCACCGAGGAGATCAAGACCCGCAAGGGCTGATCGGCTCCGGCCGCAGAAGGCTCCCGTGACCGCGCGAACGGTCACGGGAGCCTTTTTCTCACCCCAGGGTCATCGAGGCCTGCACCGGCAGATGGTCGCTCGGGTACGTCCCGTCCGCGGAGTGGGTGTTCATCCCGGCCCGGTGCGTGGTCACCCCGGGCGTGGTGAGGATCCAGTCGATGCGCCGCCCGCCGGGCCTGAGCGCCCTGTAGCCGTGGTGCGTCCCGTACGCCGGACCCCGCGAGGCCGCCGCGTCCCAGGCGTCCACCAGCCCGATGTCCAGCATGAGGTCGTACACCCGGTTGTCGTGTGCGGCCGCGTTGAAGTCGCCGGTGACGATGACCGGTAACGACCGGTCCCACCCGGCGATCGTCTCGCCGATGAGCCCCGCCGAGCGTTCCCGGGCGTACTGGCTGACGCTGTCCAGGTGGGTGTTGAGGACGTAGAACTCCCGTCGCCCGTGGGCCAGATCGGCGAACCGGACCCACGTCACCATGCGCAGCCAGTCCGCGCCCCAGGTGTTCGAGGCGATGGTGTACGGGGTGTCGGACAGCCAGAAGTGATCGAACTCGATCGGCTCGAGTCTGCGCGTGTCGTAGAAGACCGCCATGAACTCGTCCTTGCTGCCGCCTCCGCGTCCGGTGCCGATCCAGTCGTGGTGCCCGCCGAGATCCTTCTCGATCGCGCGCACTTGCCGGTAGAGCCCTTCCTGGATGCCGATGAGGTGCGGTCGCTCGCGACGCAGCAGTTCTCGCATCACCGGTCGGCGCACTTCCCAGCGCGGTGTCTTGTCGACGACGGTCCCGAAGCGCACGTTGAACGTCATGACGTCCAGGGCGCCCGGGTGCTCGCCGGCGGAAGCGGGCTGTGTGGGGCCCGCGGTGGTGAGCAGCGGTCCCGCGACGGCGGCGGCCGCCGCGGCCTTGAGCCCGTGGCGGCGCGTCACTCCGACCTCGTTCGGCACGTGGTCTCCCTCCCCTTGCACGTCAGGATGAAGCTTGCCTTCTGAATACGGAAGATGAGGGCGAGTCGGCGGCGATCAAGGGTGAAGGATGGGTAATCCCACTTCAAGAGGGTGTTGACCTGGGTGAAGGTCGACAGTTAGCTTCGTCATACGGATTATTGATTCCGCTGTACGGAAAATGGAGGGCTTGGAATGGGGCAGGGCCGACAGGAGAACGTGGCGACGAGCCTCGCGGGCGCCGTCAGCGAGGAGATCAGCGCCTCCCTCGCGGCGGTCGACGCCGAACTGGAGCGCCGCTACCCCGGAGACCCCGGCACCCGTCAGCCCGTCCACACCGTCTATGTCCCCGGCGACGTCTTCGCCGCCGACACCGTTCGCTCCTGGGGCGACCGTGCCCTGGCGGCCCTCGACGAACACGCCCCGGACGCCGCGTCCTTCGCCGCCGTCCTCGGCCTCGCCGAGGAACTCGCCGAGCCCGTCCACGCGCGCGTGCGTGCCAAGCTGGAGCACGAGCCGATCGAGGACCTGCGCGTCGACTTCGAGGACGGCTACGGCAACCGCCCCGACGCCGAGGAGGACGAGGCCGCGGCCCGCGCCGCCCGGCTGATCGCGGAGGCGTACGAGGACCGCACCGCGGCCCCCTACATGGGCATCCGGATGAAGTGCATGGAGGCGCCCGTACGCGACCGGGGCATCCGCACACTCGACATCTTCCTCACCGGTCTGATGGAGGCCGGCGGCCTGCCCCGCGGGCTGGTGCTCACCCTGCCCAAGGTGACCTACGCCGAGCAGGTCACCGCCATGGCGCGGCTGCTGGACGCCTTCGAGAAGACCCACGGCCTGGAGCCCGGCCGGATCGGCTTCGAGATCCAGATCGAGACCAGCCAGTCCATCCTCGCCGCCGACGGCACCGCCACCGTCGCCCGCATGATCCAGGCCGCCGAGGGCCGCGCCACCGGCCTGCACTACGGCACCTTCGACTACAGCGCCTGCCTCGGCGTCTCCGCCGCCCACCAGGCCAGCGACCACCCCGCAGCCGACCACGCCAAGGCCGTCATGCAGGTCGCGGCGGCCGGCACCGGCGTCCGCGTCTCGGACGGCTCCACCAACGTGCTGCCCGTCGGCCCCACCGAGAAGGTGCACGCCGCCTGGCGGCTGCACTACGGACTCACCCGCCGCGCCCTGGCCCGTGCCTACTACCAGGGCTGGGACATGCACCCCGGCCACATCCCGACCCGGTACGCGGCCGTCTTCGCCTTCTACCGCGAGGGCTACGAGCAGGCCGCCGCCCGGCTCGCCCGCTACGCCAACCGCACCGGCGGCGACGTCATGGACGAGCCCGCCACCGCCAAGGCCCTCAGCGGCTACCTGCTCCGGGGCCTGGACTGCGGCGCCCTCGACATCGGTGAGGTCGCCCGGCTGACCGGCCTGACCCGCGCCGACCTGGAGAGCTTCGCGACGCCCAGGCGGGCGGATCTGACGGCGTCCGCCTGACACCGTCGGCTTTCGTTGTCATCGCCGCCCCGTACTCTGTACGCCACGTACTGACGTGTCGATGGATCCAGCGGTGTCACAGGAACGGGGCAGCGGTGTCAACGGGGGAGTACGGGCAGACCGAGGAGGCCGGTCGGCTGCTGGCAGGCCGCTATCGCGTCGCGGGCCGGCTGGGACGCGGCGGCATGGGCATCGTCTGGAAGGCCGTCGACGAGGTCCTCGGCCGCGAGGTCGCCGTCAAGGAGCTGCGCACCTACACCGACGTGGCCGGCCCCGAACTGGCCGCTCTGCGACTGCGGATGCAGCGCGAGGCGCGTGCGGCGGCCCGGGTGCGCCACCCCGGCGTCATCGCCGTGCACGACATCGCGGAGGTCGACGGCCGGCCGCTCATCGTCATGGAACTGGTCGACGGGCCGTCCCTCGACGACGTCCTGCGCGAACGCGGCACGCTGGACCCGTGCGAGGCGGCCGGGATCGGCGCCGAGGTCATGGACGCGCTGTCCGCCGCCCACCGGGCAGGCGTCCTGCACCGAGACGTGAAGCCCGGCAACATCCTGCTCGACCGCTCGGGCCGGGTCGTCCTCACCGACTTCGGCATCGCCACCATGGACGACCCGGGCGACGGTTCGGCCACCCACCTCACCCGCAGCGGCGAACTCGTCGGCTCCCTCGACTACCTGGCCCCCGAGCGGGCCCAGGGCGCCGACCCGGGCCCCGCCTCCGACATCTGGGCGCTGGGCGCCACGCTGTACGCGGCCGTCGAGGGAGCCTCGCCCTTCCGCCGTACGTCCACGTTCTCGACCCTCACGGCGATCGTCACCGAGCCGCTGCCGGAGCCCCTGCGGGCCGGCCCGCTCGGCCCCGTCCTCCAGCGGTTGCTGGACAAGCGCCCCGAGTCCCGCCCGGAGGCCGACCAGGCCCGAGAGCTGCTGCGGTCCGTGGCGGACTCGGGCGGTACGGACACGCCGACAGCTCCGCTGCGAGAGCCTGCGGCATCGCCCTCGTCGTCGCCTTCGCGTGCGGAGACGGAGCGCAGTGTTCCGGCGGTGCCGCCGGGGTTCGGGCCGCCGCCGCACGTACAGCCGGGCACCCCCGGCCCTCTCGAGGCCCCGGGGTCATCGGTCTCCGGGACGTCTGCGGCCTCCGGAGCCTCTGGAGCGGCCGGGGCGGCCGTGGCGGCCGCCTCAGGGTCCGGCCCGCGCGGCTCGGGACCCGGTCCGCACGGCTTCGGGCCGTCCGACCCGGGCAGCACCGCCCCCGGCGTCTCCGCTCCCACGGGCCCGGTGGACTCCGGCCGCCCGCCCCGTCGTAGGTCCCGCGCCCTGCTCGCCGCCGCGGCCGCCACCGTCGCTCTCGCCGCAGCCGGTGTCACGGCCGCCGTGCTCAGCGACTCCGGCGACAAGGAAAGGGGCACCCGGACCGACGCCGCGCGTGCGGATGCCGCAGCCTCCTCCGAGCCCGGTCGCACCGACGACGGCTCGAACGCTCCCCGGCCCACCCAGCAGGGCGACGAGAAGGGCAAGGCCCCCTCCAAGAAGCCCGGCGGCAAGAAGGCCCCGGAGCCCACCGGCGGGGAGGACACCCCGGCCCCCGCCGAGTCCTCCGGCGGCGGCGACACCGGAGACGGTTCCGGCGACGGCGGGACGGGCGGCACTCCGACCACCCCGGCCCCCGAACCGGCCTGCCACGCCATCGGCGGCGGCAAGTACAACTGCCAGGTCTGGAAGACCGCCGACTCCTACACCGCCTCCGGCACCGAGGTCGGTGTCCTCAACGCGGGCACCAACTACTTCTACTGCCAGCAGAACCTGGGCCGCCGCGAGACGGACGGCCGGTGGACCAACGTCTGGTGGGCGAAGACCGACGACGACAGCGGCAACACGAACGTCTGGGTCAGCGACGTCTACGTCAAGGGCGGGGACAACGACGGCCCGGTCCCCGGGCTCCCGGTCTGCTGAAACCCCGTCGGCCGGGAGCCGACGTACCGCTCCAGGCCGGAGGCGGTCACCAGCTTCTCCTCGATGAACAGCCGTGTGCCCCGCTCGCACAACCGCCGGTCACCGCGGGCCCGCGCGCTGAACTCCTCGGGCACCACGCCGAACAGCTCCCTGAACCGCGGCAGGCCGGAGAGCAGCTCGGTGAGCAGCGCCCGCTGGCCCGGGTGGGTGCGCGGCGCGCCGCTGCCGTCGTGCAGGACCCCGTGCCGGTTGACGTACGCGTACGCGCCGGGCAGCCGGGTGCCGTCCGCGAGGTCGATCCGCACATCGGGCGCGGGCAGCCAGGCACGGTTGAAGTTGCCGTTCGGCAAGGGCGCGCCCTCGCTCGCGTCGATCACCGCGAGTTGCTCGTCGTCGAGCCAGAGGACGAACAGCTCCCGCACGGTGTCCGGGGCGCTGACGGGCGAGGCGGACATGTATCCCATGCGGCTCACATGCGCCGAGACGCCCGCGTCGACGCCCCGCACCCGGGTCTTCACCATCGGGAGCGGGGACCTGATCCCGAACTCGGCCATCTTGTGCCGCAGTTGTCCCGGGCAGGCGTTGGAGCCGATGGCGAGGACCGGGGTGCGGTCCTCGTGCACCAGCTGCTCCAGCGGCAGGAAGCAGTCCCCGTCGAGGAGCCCGGAGCCGGCCGGCCACGCGCCCGGATACAGCAGCGGATGCTCGCGCGGCGCCTCGGCCAGGCCGAGTGCCCGCAGCGTGCGATCGCGGAGGTGGTCCATGGGCCGCTCAGTCCGCCGGGGGCAGTTCGCCGGAGCCGCGGGTGATCAGCCGGGTCGGCAGCTCGATGCGCTCGGGGGTGATCTGGGTGCCGTCGAGCTGCCGGAAGAGACGTTCCGCCGCGGTGCGGCCGATGTCCGCCGCGTCCTGGGCGACGACCGTGACGCCCGGCTGGAGCAGGTCGGCCAGCTCGATGTCGTCGAAGCCGACCAGGGCGACGCCGCGGGCGTGCTCGGCGAGCACGCGGACCACGGTGACCGTCACCCGGTTGTTGGCCGTGAAGATCGCGGTGACCGGGTCAGGGCCGGACAGCATCTCCTCGGCCGCCCTGCGCACCCGCTCGGGGTCGGTGACGCCGAGGGACATCCAGGAGTCCGCCACCGGTATGCCGGCGTCCTCCATCGCGGCGCGGTAGCCGCGCAGCCGCTCGGCGGCGGTGTGGATGCGGGGCATGTCGCCGATGAAGCCGATCCGGCGGTGCCCGTGCGCGATGAGATGGGCGACGCCGCCGCGGGCTCCGCCGAAGTTGTCCGACAGGACCACGTCGGCGTCGATGTACCCGGCCGGCCGGTCCACGAACACCGTGGCGACACCCGCCTTGAGCTCCGGCTCCAGATACCGGTGGTCGTCACCGGCCGGGATGACCACAAGACCGTCCACCCGCCGCGCGCACAGGGCCAGCACCAGCTCCTGCTCGCGCTCCGGGTCCTCCGCGCTGGAGCCGTTGATCAGCAGGGCGCCGTGCGCGCGGGCCACCTCCTCGACGGAGCGGCTCAGCGGCCCGTAGAACGGGTCCGCGAGGTCCTCCAGGACCAGGCCGATGCTGGCCGTACGGCCCTTGCGCAGTACCCGCGCGCTGTCGTTGCGGCGGAAACCGAGGGCGTCGATCGCCTCCTGGACCCGCCGCTCCGTCTCCGGGGTGACCCCCGGCTCCCCGTTCACCACCCGGGAGACCGTCTTGAGCCCGACTCCGGCGCGTGCCGCGACGTCCTTCATGGTCGGCCGGGTGCCGTAGCGCGTTGCGGATCGGAGGGGGGTCTGGGGCACGGTGCGGTGTCCTGTCCTGTCGTCCACGGGAGTGCGTCGGTCCTGGGTTTGTATGAGGATGTGGCGTCGAGCATAGAGCCTGGACAACGTTGTCAGGCTCGGGGGAGACTGTCCACCGCAATCTCCGGCCCGCGCACCCGTGCGGGACCGGTGCCGCTCGGCGTTCTTTCTCATGGTTGACGGGGAGATCCGACACTGATGCACACCGACCTCGTGGCCGCGCTCGACATCGGCGGCACCAAGATCGCCGGCGCTCTGGTGGACGGCCACGGCCGGATCCTGGTCCGCGCCCAGCGGCCGACGCCCGCCCGGGAGGACGGCGACACCGTGATGCGGGCCGTGGAGGAGGTGCTCGGCGAGCTCACCGTGTCGCCGCTGTGGGAGCGCGCCACGGCCGTGGGCATCGGCAGTGCCGGGCCCGTGGACGCCTCGGCGGGCACGGTGAGCCCGGTGAACGTGCCCGGCTGGCGCGGCTACCCGCTCGTCGGACGCGTCCGGGCCGTGGCCGGCGACCTGCCCGTGGAGCTGATCGGCGACGGTGTGGCGATCACGGCGGCCGAACACTGGCAGGGCGCCGCCCGCGGCCACGACAACGCGCTGTGCATGGTCGTCTCCACCGGTGTCGGCGGCGGCCTGGTGCTCGGCGGGCGGCTGCACCCCGGGCCCACCGGCAACGCCGGCCATATCGGCCACATCAGCGTGGACCTCGACGGCGATCTGTGCCCGTGCGGCTCGCACGGCTGCGTCGAGCGCATCGCGAGCGGTCCCAACATCGCCCGGCGCGCCCTGGAGAACGGCTGGCAGCCGGGCCCCGACGGAGACACCACCGCCGCCGCGGTGGCCGCCGCGGCCCGGTCCGGCGACCCGGTCGCCGTCGCCTCCTTCGAGCGGGCCGCCCAGGCCCTGGCCGCCGGGATCGCCGCCACCGCGACCCTCGTCGAGATCGACATAGCGGTGATCGGCGGGGGAGTGGGCAAGGCGGGCGACGTCCTCTTCGCCCCCCTGCGCAAGGCTCTGAGCGCCTACGCGACCCTGTCCTTCGTCCGGGGGCTGACCGTGGCACCGGCCCAGATGGGCACCGACGCGGGCCTGGTGGGTGCCGCCGCGGCGGCGCTCGCGAAGCGGCCGGACGCGGCCGCGGCGGGGGTGTGAGCACGGGCAGGAACGTTCAGGCGGCGGGGTCGGGGCGCCCGGGCCCCACCCGTCCCTGAGCCGGAGGGAACCACTCCGCCCGTCGCGGTATCTGGCCCGGCATGAGTGCCGGGATGACGTTCTTCGGGCTGGTCTTCATGGGCGGGTGGGCGGCGGCCCTCGGGGCGCTGGTGTTCGCCGTCGTCACGCTGGTGCGTGTCCGGCAGCGGGAATGGGTGCGCCGCCGAGGACACCCCGCGGTTCGGCTGCTGCTGCCGGCGCCCGCGTTCCTGCGCTTCGACGTGGCGCTCGCCGTGACGGCCCTCCTGGCCGACCTGTGGCTCGTGTCGGTGGTCATCGTGTTCGGCGCGGACGGCATCTTCACCGAGGACTGGATGGGCTACCCCGGCATGGTCGACTCCACCGGGCGGGGATACCAGGCCGCAGTCGTGAGCGCGCTGCGCTCCATCGCGTGGTGGACCTTCGGGATCGCGGTGCTCGGTCGCTGCTGGATCACAGCGGGTGTGCAGCTGTGCCTCCTGCCGCTCGCGGCCTGGTGGATCGGAACGTTCGACACGTACTTCACCTGACAGGCCCCGGCACCTGACAGGCCCGGCCCGGGATACCAGCTTCTCCCTCCGAAATCGACCAAATGTCCGTGCCATGTGGCACGATCCGGCATGTGACCAGCAGACCCACCTCGGCGCAGCGCCTGCGTGACCTCGCGCGCCTGCGCCGGGTCAAGGACCGGATCGACCGGGAGTACGCACAGCCGCTGGACGTGGAGGCGCTGGCCCGCGGCGTGCACATGTCGGCCGGGCATCTCAGCCGGGAGTTCCGGCAGGCCTATGGCGAGTCGCCGTACAGCTACCTCATGACGCGGCGCATCGAGCGCGCGATGGCCCTGCTGCGCCGGGGCGACCGCAGTGTCACCGAGGTGTGTTTCGAGGTCGGCTGCTCGTCGCTGGGCACCTTCAGCACCCGCTTCACCGAGCTGGTCGGCATGCCGCCCAGCGCCTACCGGCGCGAGGCGGCGCGCGCGACCGCGGGGATCCCGTCGTGCGTGGCGAAGCAGGTCACCAGACCGGTCAGGAATCGAGAAGCGCCCGCCTCGAGCCGAAACTAGCGTGGTGGCCATGGACCTCAACATTCACGCCAGTTTCCTGCCGCACGACGACCCGGACGCCGCCCTGGCGTTCTACCGCGACACCCTCGGCTTCGAAGTCCGCAACGACGTCGGGTACGAGGGCATGCGCTGGATCACGGTCGGCCCCGTGGGCCAGCCCGGCACCAACATCGTCCTGCATCCGCCGGCCGCCGACCCGGGCATCACCGAGGACGAGGGCCGCACCATCGCCGAGATGATGGCCAAGGGCACCTACGCGAGCATCGTCCTGGCCACCACCGATGTCGACGGCACTTTCGAGCGGCTGCAGGCGGGCGACGCCGAGGTGGTCCAGGAGCCGGTGGACCAGCCGTACGGCGTCCGCGACTGTGCCTTCCGCGACCCCGCGGGCAACATGATCCGCATCCAGCAGCTGAAGCCGTGACGCCGTAGCGGCGCCTCACAGACCACATCCCCCGCACCCCCGGTTCGGTGCGGGGGACGGAACGTCCGAGCGACAGATGGAGACACGATGAGCAAGGCCACGACGACGGACAGACGGTCGCCCGGGCCGCACGCTGCCGACAGCCATGACGTGATCCGCGTGCACGGTGCGCGCGAGAACAACCTCAAGGACGTCAGCATCGAGATTCCGAAGCGCAGGCTCACGGTGTTCACGGGCGTCTCCGGCTCGGGCAAGAGCTCGCTGGTGTTCGACACGATCGCCGCGGAGTCACAGCGGCTGATCAACGAGACGTACAGCGCCTTCCTCCAGGGCTTCATGCCGAACCTGGCCCGGCCCGAGGTCGATGTGCTGGACGGGCTGACCACCGCGATCACCGTCGACCAGCAGCGCATGGGATCCGACCCGCGCTCCACCGTCGGCACCGCCACCGACGCCAACGCGATGCTGCGCATCCTCTTCAGCCGGCTCGGCGCGCCGTACATCGGCCCGCCCGGCGCGTTCTCCTTCAATGTCGCCTCGGTCTCGGCGAGCGGCGGGATCACCGTCGACCGGGGTGCCGACAAGACCAAGACGCAGAAGGTGACCTTCAGCCGTACCGGCGGCATGTGCACGCACTGCGAGGGCCGGGGCAAGGTCTCGGACATCGACCTCACCCAGCTGTTCGACGACTCCAAGTCGCTCTCCGAGGACCCGTTCACCATCCCCACCTACACCGGTGACGGCTGGGTGGTGCGGGTCATCGCCGAGTCGGGCTTCTTCGACAAGGAGAAGCCGATCCGCAAGTACACCAAGAAGGAGCGGCACGACTTCCTGTACCGCGAGCCGACCAAGGTGAAGATCAACGGCGTCAACCTCACCTACGAGGGACTGATCCCGAAGATCCAGAAGACCTTCCTCGCCAAGGACCGCGAGTCGATGCAGCCGCACATCCGGGCCTTCGTGGACCGGGCGGTCACCTTCACCGAGTGCCCCGAGTGCGACGGCACCCGGCTCAGCGAGCTGGTCCGCTCCTCCAGGATCGGCAAGGTCAACATCGCCGACGCCTGCGCGATGGAGATCCGCGACCTGGCCGAATGGGCCCGCGGGATCGAGGATCCGTCGGTGGCGCCGCTGCTCGCCAAGCTCCGGCACACCCTGGACTCGTTCGTGGAGATCGGGCTCGGCTATCTCTCGCTGGACCGGGCCTCGGGCACGCTCTCCGGCGGCGAGGCGCAGCGCACCAAGATGATCCGGCACCTCGGCTCCTCGCTCACCGACGTCACCTACGTCTTCGACGAGCCGACCATCGGACTGCACCCCCATGACATCCAGCGGATGAACAACCTGCTGCTGCGGCTGCGCGACAAGGGCAACACCGTGCTGGTGGTGGAGCACAAGCCGGAGACGATCGCCATCGCCGACCATGTCGTGGACCTCGGCCCCGGCGCCGGCGCGGCGGGCGGCACCGTCTGCTTCGAGGGCACCCTGGAGGGGCTGCACAAGAGCGGCACCGTCACCGGCCGTCATCTCGGCGACCGGGCAGCGCTGAAGGAGACGGTCCGCAAGCCCACCGGCACCCTCGCGATCCGCGGCGCGACCGCGAACAACCTGCACGACGTCGACGTCGACATCCCGCTCGGCGTGCTCACCGTCGTCACCGGCGTCGCGGGCTCCGGCAAGAGTTCGCTCGTGCACGGTTCGATCCCCACCACCGAGGGCGTGGTGTCGATCGACCAGACCGCGATCCGCGGCTCGCGGCGCAGCAACCCCGCGACGTACACCGGTCTTGCCGACCCGATCCGCAAGGCCTTCGCCAAAGCCAACGGTGTGAAGCCGGCGCTCTTCAGCGCCAACTCCGAGGGCGCCTGCCCCACCTGCAACGGCGCCGGTGTCATCTACACCGACCTGGCGATCATGCAGAGCGTCGCCACCCCCTGTGAGGTGTGCGAGGGCAAGCGGTTCGAGGCGTCGGTGCTGGAGTACCGCTTCGGCGGCCGCGACATCAGCGAGGTGCTGGCGATGTCGGTGGCCGAGGCCGAGAAGTTCTTCGGCGCCGGTGAGGCACGCACCCCGGCGGCCCACCGGATCATCGAACGGATGGCGGACGTCGGACTCGGTTACCTCACCCTCGGCCAGCCGCTCACCACCCTCTCCGGTGGCGAGCGGCAGCGGCTCAAGCTGGCCACGCACATGGGCGACAAGGGCGGTGTCTACGTACTCGACGAGCCGACCACCGGCCTCCACCTCGCCGACGTGGAGCAGCTGCTCGGGCTGCTGGACCGGCTCGTCGACTCCGGGAAGTCGGTCATCGTCATCGAGCACCACCAGGCGGTCATGGCGCACGCCGACTGGATCATCGACCTCGGCCCGGGCGCCGGACACGACGGCGGCCGGATCGTCTTCGAGGGCACCCCGGCCGAACTCGTCGAGGCCCGCTCCACCCTGACCGGGGAGCACCTCGCGGCCTACGTGGGCGCCTGACGCGGAGGCGAAGGGCAGGCTGAACGGCCCATCCCGGCGCGCGCCCGGCGCCGTCCCCGCGCACCCTGGTGCCATGGCGTCCGTGAAGCCCGTCGTGGTCTACCCGCCTGCCGTGGACGGTGGCCGGCGGGTCCGTGTGGACGACCAGTTCCTCGGGATCGCGTACGGGCTGCTGGACGTCGCCGAGTTCCTGCGCCGGGCGGGTATCGAGGACGCGGACGAGGCGTACGCGGCGTCGTCGGGGCTGATCGAATGGCGCGGTGGCGGGCCGGGGACCTGGGACAGCGGTCCCGGATGAAGCCGTCGCGTCGCCCGAACGGCCCAGTGGCGTGACCCCGGAGCGGGTTCGGCAGTTGAGTCGGTCATGAAGAAGCGCAGCATGCTCGCCATCGCCTCCCTGGCCACCGGCTTCGTCGTCGCGGCGGTCACCCCGTCGCACGCGGTCGGAGAGAAGCTCCCCGGGATCAACGTGGACGAGACCCTCAACACGCTCAACCAGGCCGTCGGCAAGGACGGCCTGTCCATGGCCGGGAAGGACGGCCTCCAGAAGAAGGGCGCCCAGAAGAAGGCTGCCCAGAAGAAGGGCGTTCAGAAGAAGAAGGGCTGACGAGCCGCTCCGGCCTCGGCCCACGGCGCCGGCGCTCCCCGTGCGAGGGGAGCGTCGGCGCCGTCGTCATGCGCCCTCAACTGGGGCTGGTTTCCGTGGCAGGGTGGAGCGGGCAAGCCTCAGGGGGCCAACAGAAGAGGGGGACCTGTGACCGTCGTCTGGATCAACGGCGCGTTCGGTGCGGGGAAGACCACCACCGCACAGGAACTGATCGAACTGATCCCGAACAGCACGCTCTTCGACCCCGAGGTCATCGGCGGCGCGCTGCGGTATCTGCTGCCGCCCAAGCGCCTCGCCGAGGTCGGCGACTTCCAGGACCTGCCGATCTGGCGACGGCTCGTGATCGACACGGCGGCCGCGATGCTCGCCGAGCTCGGCGGCACCCTGGTCGTCCCGATGACGCTGCTGCGGCAGGAGTACCGCGACGAGATCTTCGGCGGCCTGGCCGCGCGCAGGATTCCGGTCAGCCACATCCTGCTCGCTCCGGCCGAAACGATACTGCGGGAGCGGATAGCGGGCCGCGAGGTGCCGCGGGACCTCCCCGACGGCGAGATACGAATACGCCAGTGGTCCTCCGACCACATCGAGCCGTACCGGGCCGCGCTCGCCTCCTGGCTCACCGCGGACGCGCACCCGGTCGACACCAGCGACCTCACGCCGTACGAGACCGCCGCCCGCATCGCCCAGGCCGTGGACAACGGCTCCGTGCCCGTCTGCGACATCGTGCAGACGCCCGAGCCCACCGCCGAGACGCTCGCCGCCGGTGTCCTCCTCTTCGACGAGCAGGACCGCGTGCTGCTCGTCGACCCCACCTACAAGGCCGGCTGGGAGTTCCCCGGCGGAGTCGTCGAACCCGGTGAGGCGCCCGCGCGGGCCGGGGTGCGGGAGGTCGCCGAGGAGACCGGCATCCACCTCGACGAGGTACCGAGCCTGCTCGTCGTCGACTGGGAGCGCCCCGCGCCCCCCGGCTTCGGTGGCCTGCGGCTCCTCTTCGACGGAGGTCTCCTCGACTCCGCGAAGGCCGGCCGGGTACTGCTGCCCGGGCCGGAGCTGCGCGACTGGCGGTTCGTCACCGAGGAGGAGGCCGCAGACCTCCTGCCACCGGTGCGCTACGAGCGCTTGCGCTGGGCCCTGAGGGCGCGCGAACGCGGAGCGGCGTGCTACCTGGAGGCCGGGGTGCCGGTCGGCTGAGCCGGGGCTGTGGTCGTGCCCTTTACCCGGCGCGGGGGATTCCGAGGGAAAAGCGAGAGGAAACGCACCCGGAGGCAATGCCAATCACCGCCCAAGGAATCTCCCGCATTCCTTCACGTGGCGGGTAATCACATTCCCCGCTCTCGTCAACACTCTTCCATGACCGCAAACAATCCCTTTTCTCGCCCCTGCGCGGCTTGACCGCCCTCGCACGGCATTGCGAAAGTCCGCAATGTCTCACGGCGGCGCTCACGACCGCCACTCAATTTCCTTGCCTCAGGGGCAGATCCGGGATGTCCGTACGATGACCACGCAACACCAGCCGGTCGACACCGGCGGCGGCACCACGCTGCCGGCCGAGCCGTCGACGCAGGACAGCAGACCCGGCGGCCCGGTCGTCGCCGGCCGCTCACCGGCCCGGATGGCCTGGCGGCGGATCAGGCGGGACAAGGTGACCACGGCCGCCCTGGTGGCCACCGTCCTGTTCATCGTGATCGCCCTGCTCGCGCCGGTCCTCACCGCGCTGACCGGCTGGGGACCGATCACCCCCGACAACAAGGCGATCAACCCGGACACGGGCAACTTCCCCTACGGATCGCTGGGCGGCCTCAGCGCCCGGCATCTGCTCGGCGTCGAACCGGGCACGGGCTACGACCTGTTCGCCCGCATCGTCTACGGCCTGCGCACCTCCCTGTACGTGGGCTTCGCCTCGGCCGTGCTGTCCACCGTGGCCGGTGTGGTCGCGGGGCTCGCGGCCGGCTACTTCGGCGGCTGGGTCGACTCCCTGCTGTCCCGGGTCATGGACGTGATGCTGGCGTTCCCGCAGCTGCTGTTCATCATCGCGCTCACCCCGGTGATCCAGAACGCGCTGCAGACCAACACCCACGGCGGCACCGACGAGAACCTCCGCCTCCTCGTCCTGGTCCTCAACATCGCCGTCTTCGCCTGGGCGTACACCGCCCGCCTGGTGCGCGGACAGGTACTGTCCCTGCGCGAACGGGAGTTCGTCGACGCCGCGCGGCTGATGAGCGCCGGCCGGCGGCACATCCTCTTCCGGCAGCTGCTGCCCAACCTGTGGGCGCCGATCCTGATCTCCTTCGCGCTGGCCGTCCCGCAGAACATCACCACCGAGGCGGCCCTGTCGTACCTGGGCGTCGGCGTCATCCCGCCCAACCCCGACTGGGGAGCGCTGCTCTCGGACGCCTCCCAGTTCTTCCTCCAGGACCCGATGTACCTCTTCGTGCCCGGCGTCCTGCTCTTCCTCCTGGTCCTGGCGCTCAACCTCCTCGGGGACGGCGTCCGGGACGCCCTGGATCCCCGCGCCCGGCGCGGCTGACACAGCCACCCCCCGAGTATCGGCCCGGCGGTCCCACGAACGGCCGCCGCGCCCGTAGCAAGAAGGAGTTTCCTCAATGACGCGCAGCACGCGCAGATCGCGCACGGTCGCTCTCACGGCCTCCGCCGTGGTGATCGCCCTGGGGGCCACCGCATGCGGAGGCTCCTCCGGCGACAGTGGCAGCGGCGCCCCTGGTAAGGGCGGCACCCTGACCATCCTGAACAAGGCGGACTACGACCACCTCGACCCCCAGCGCGTCTACACGACCGAGGGTCAGAGCATGGACCAGGAGATCGTCCGGACCCTCACCGGCTGGGACGAGACGGGCCCCAAGCCGAAGCTGGTCGGCGACCTGGCCACCGACACCGGAACGCCGAGCAAGGGCGCCACGGTCTGGACCTTCCACCTGCGGCACGGCGTCAAGTACCAGGACGGCACCGAGGTCACCGCGCAGGATGTCAAGTACGGTGTCGAGCGCTTCTTCTCCTCCGACATCAACGGCGGCCCGCCCTACGCCTCCCAGTGGCTCGTCGGCGGCTCCGACTACAAGGGGCCCTACCAGGGCAAGCAGCTCGACTCCGTCCAGACGCCGGACAAGTACACCGTCGTCTTCCATCTGAACCAGCCGGTGGCCGACTTCGACGAGACCACCACCATGACCGGTTGGTCCGCCGTGCCCAAGGCCCACGACACCGGTTCGACCTATGACACCAAGGTCTGGTCGGACGGCCCGTACATGATCAAGTCGTACACCAAGAACAAGGAACTCGTCCTCACCCGGAACAAGAACTGGTCGCAGTCGACCGACCCGATCCGGCAGCAGAACGTCGACGGGATGGACGTCAAGTTCGGCCAGGACGAGTCGGCCATCGACCAGCAGCTCAAGGCCGACGCCGGCACCGCGCAGACATCGATCCAGCAGTGGCCGATCGCGGGCTCGGACCTGGCCCAGATGGCCAACGACCCCTCCCTCAAGAGCCGTTACTACAAGATCCCCGCGCCCGGCATCAACTACCTGGCCATCAACACCACCCGGGTCAAGGACCTCCGGGTCCGCCAGGCGATCGAGTACGCCGTGGACAAGACCACGGTCCGCGGCGCCTTCGGTGGCTCCGCTTACGGCGACTACGCCACCACCATGCTGAGCCCCGGCATCGGCGGCTACCAGAAGTTCAACGACTACAGCGCCAACCCGGCGGGCAACCTCCCCAAGGCCAAGGCCCTGATGAAGCAGGCGGGCGACCCGAAGCCGGCCATGTCGATCGCGGTGGAGAACACCCCCACCCAGGAACACTTCGCCGACGCGGTGAAGACCGCGCTGGAGCGCATCGGCATCCACGTCAACATCTCCCCGATCGACGCGTCGAACTACTTCAGCACCATCGACAACACGAAGAACCAGTACGACCTGACCTGGGGCGACTGGATCGCCGACTGGCCGAACGCCTCCACGGTGCTGCCCACCCTCTTCGACGGCCGCCTGATCAAGAAGAACCCCCAGGCCAACCAGGACCTGTCGTACCTGAACGACCCCAAGGTCAACACGCTGATCGACAAGGCGGCCAAGATGACCGACCTCGCTCAGCGCAACGCCGCCTACGGGCAGATGGACCGGCAGATCCTCAAGGACGCCGCCGTGGTCCCGCTGATGTACATGAACTTCACCGAGATGTCCGGCTCCAAGGTCGGCGGAGTCATCCCCGACTCGATCGTGGCCGAGCCGAGCCTGGTCCACGTCTACGTCAAGCACTGACGGACGCTTCCCCCTCTGAACCCCGCCGGCGGTTCCGGCCGCCGGCGGGCATCCCACTCACGTCAGGTCCCGGCACCTCATGTTTCGTTACCTCATCAGACGCCTGCTGGCAGCGGCCGTGATCATGCTGGTGATCACCACGATCACCTTCTTCATCTTCTTCGCGCTGCCGTCCGACCCCGCACTCCTGGCCTGCGGAAAGACCTGCTCCCCCTCCCGCCTCGCGGAGATCAAACACTCGCTGGGCCTGGACCAGGGCTATCTGACGCAGTACTGGGAGTTCCTCAAGGGGCTGTTCGCCGGCCGTGACTTCGGCGACCAGAGCGTCCGCATCCACTGCGGAGCCCCCTGCCTCGGCGTCTCCTTCCAGACCGACACCCCCGTGCTGACGACACTGCTCCAGGACTTCCCGGCGGACCTCTCCCTCGGACTCGGCGCCGCGGTGGCGTTCCTGGTCCTGGGGGTCGGCCTCGGCACCGTCGCCGCCGTCCGCAGGGGCAGAGCGGCCGACAAGGCGGCGGTCGGACTGGCTCTGTTCGGCGTGTCGGTGCAGATCTACTTCATCGGCCTGCTCCTGCTGTACCTCTTCGTCGACAAGTTCCAGATCCTTCCGACCTCCGGCTACACCCCGATCACCGAGGATCCGGCCGGCTGGTTCCAGGGGCTGATCCTGCCGTGGACCACCCTGGTCATCGTCTACCTCGCGATGTACACCCGGCTCACCCGCTCCTCCATGCTGGAGGTCTTCGCCGAGGACTACATGCGCACCGCCCGCGCCAAGGGACTGACGGCCTCCAGCGTCGTCCTCAAGCACGGGTTGCGGGCCGCCATCACGCCGATCATCACCATCTTCGGCATGGACGTCGGCTCCCTGATCGGCGGCTCCGCGGTCATCACCGAGTCGGTCTTCGGCATCAACGGCATCGGCAAGCTCGCCGTCGACTCCGTCCAGAACTCCGACCTGCCGGTCATCCTCGGCACCACGCTCTTCGCCGCGACGTTCGTCGTCATCGCCAACGTCGTCGTCGACCTGGTGTACGGCCTCGTCGACCCGCGCGTGCGACTCGCCTGAGCCCTTTCTCGTCCTCAGTCCTTAGGAACACCGTGTCCGTTCAGACCTCACCGCAGCCCGCGGACGTCACGCCCGCCCCCGCACCCTTCCTCGACGTACGCGACCTGAGGGTGCACTTCCCGACCGAGGACGGCATCGTCAAGTCCGTCGACGGCGTCTCCTTCAGCCTGGAGAAGGGCAGGACCCTCGGCATCGTCGGCGAGTCCGGCTCCGGCAAGTCGGTGACCTCGCTGGCCCTGCTAGGACTGCACAAGGGCACCCGCGCGCAGGTCAGCGGCGAGATATGGCTGGAGGGCAGAGAACTCGTCGCGCTTCCCGAGGTCGAGATGCGCGAACTGCGCGGCCGTACGGTCTCCATGATCTTCCAGGACCCGCTCTCCGCGCTGCACCCCTTCTTCACCGTGGGCGCCCAGATCGCCGAGGCCTACCGCGTGCACCACCAGGTCTCCAGGAAGGAGGCCAGGGAACGGGCGGTGGAGATGCTGAAGCGGGTCGGCATCCCGCAGCCCGAGCGCCGCGTCAGGGACTATCCCCACCAGTTCTCCGGCGGCATGCGGCAGCGCGCCATGATCGCCATGTCCCTGGTCTGCGACCCCGCCCTGCTCATCGCCGACGAACCCACCACCGCCCTGGACGTCACCGTCCAGGCCCAGATCCTCGACCTGATCCGCGATCTGCAGGAGGAGTTCGGCTCCGCCGTCGTCATCATCACGCACGACCTCGGCGTGGTCTCCGACGTCGCCGACGACATCCTGGTGATGTACGGCGGCCGCCGCATCGAGTACGGCACCACCCGTGAGGTGCTCAAGCAGCCGCAGCACCCCTACACCTGGGGCCTGTTGCAGTCGATGCCACATCTCACCGGCGACGTCGGCGAACGGCTCAACCCGATCCCCGGCACGCCGCCGAGCCTGATCAACCTGCCGGACGGCTGCGCCTTCAACCCCCGCTGCGCCTACAAGGGCTGGGTGCCGGAAGGGCGATGCACCGTGGAGCGGCCCGAACTGCGCCTCGTCTCCGGCAGGGCGGGACACCTCGCCGCGTGCCATCTCACCGACGAGGCCAAGCAGGAGATCCGCGGCGGGGCCGACGGGGACGAGCTGACGAAAGGGAACACGCCGTGAGCACCACCCAGCCCCTCACCGGGCGGAACACCGACCTTCCCACCGGCGAGAACCTCCTCGAAGTGCGCGGTCTGCGGAAGCACTTCCCCCTCCGGCAGGGCATCATCTTCCAGCGGCAGATCGGGGCCGTCCGAGCCGTCGACGGCATCGACTTCGCGGTGGGGCCCGGCGAGTCGCTGGGTCTGGTCGGCGAGTCAGGCTGCGGCAAGTCGACCACGGGCCGTCTGATCACCCGGCTGCTCGAACCCACCGGCGGCTCCGTCCTGTTCGACGGCGAGGACATCACCCACCGGCCCGCCGCACGGATGCGGGAGGCCCGCCGCAACCTCCAGATGATCTTCCAGGACCCGTACTCGTCGCTGAACCCCCGGCACACCGTCGGCACCATCATCGAGACGCCGATGCGGCTCAACGGCATCAACCCGGCCCAGGGCCACAAGCGGCGCGTCCAGGAACTCCTGGAGACCGTGGGCCTCAACCCCGAGCACTACAACCGCTACCCGAACGAGTTCTCCGGAGGCCAGCGCCAGCGCATCGGCATCGCCCGCGCCCTCGCCCTGCGGCCGAAGCTGATCGTGGCCGACGAGCCCGTCTCCGCGCTGGACGTCTCCATCCAGGCACAGGTCGTCAACCTGCTCCAGGACCTCCAGCGGGAGTTCGGTATCGCCTTCGTCTTCATCGCCCACGACCTCGCCGTCGTACGGCACTTCTCCGAACGGGTCGCCGTGATGTACCTCGGCAAGATCGTCGAGGTCGCCGACCGCGAGTCGCTCTACACCCGCCCACGGCACCCCTACACCCACGCGCTGCTGTCCGCCGTACCCGAGGCCGACCCGGACGCCACTCAGCGGCGCGAACGCATCCGGCTGGCCGGGGACGTGCCGTCCCCGATCGACCCGCCCTCCGGCTGTCGCTTCCGCACCCGCTGCTGGAAGGCCCAGGACCGATGTGCCGCCGAGGAACCACCGCTGGTGCGCGTCGAGGGCAGCCCCGCGGGCCATCTGACCGCCTGCCACTTTCCCGAGGAGCCGACGGAGGGGTACTGACCGCAGGGCAGAGCGGTCAGCTCGCCGCGTAGGTGCGCAGGAACAGTGCCTCCGCCACCGACAGCCGCTCCAGTTCCCCGGGGGACACGCTCTCGTTCACCGCGTGGATCTGGGCCTCCGGCTCGCTCAGTCCGATGAGGAGGATCTCCGCACGCGGGTAGAGGGAGGCGAGGGTGTTGCACAGCGGGATGGAGCCGCCCTGGCCCGCGTACTGCATCTCCTGGCCCGGGTACGCCACCGCCATCGCCGAGGCCATGGCCTGGTAGGCCGGGCTGGTGGTGTCGGCGCGGAACGGCTGGCCCTCGCCGATCTGCTCGGTGCTGACCCGCGCGCCCCACGGCGTGTGGGCCTCCAGGTGCGCCTGGAGCAGCTTGGCCGCCCCGCCCGCGTCCACGCCCGGCGGCACCCGCAGGCTGATCAGCGCGCGGGCGCTCGACTGCACCGACGGCGTGGCGCCGACGACGGGCGGGCAGTCGATGCCGAGGACCGTGACGGCCGGGCGCGACCAGATGCGGTCGGCGACCGTGCCGGACCCGATCAGCTCGACGCCGTCCAGCACCTTGGCGTCCTGCCGGAACTGCTCCTCGTCGTACTGCAAGCCCTCCCAGGCCCAGTCCGCGGAGAGCCCGTCGACGGTCGTCGAACCGTCCTCGGCGCGCAGCGAGTCCAGGACGCGGATCAGGGCGGCGAGCGCGTCGGGCGCGGCACCGCCGAACTGGCCCGAGTGCAGATTGCCCGCGAGCGTGTCGACGCTGACGCGGACGAGGGTCATACCGCGCAGCGTGGAGGTCACCGTCGGCAGGCCGACGCGGAAGTTGCCCGCGTCGCCGATGACGATGGTGTCGGCCTCCAGCAGGTCCGGGTGCTCCTCGGCGTACCGCTCCAGACCGCCCGTGCCCTGCTCCTCCGAGCCTTCGACGATCACCTTGACGTGGACCGGCACGCCGCCGTTGGCCTTCAGCGCCCGCAGCGCCAGCAAGTGCATGATCACGCCGCCCTTGCAGTCGGCGGCGCCACGCCCGTACCAGCGTCCGTCCCGCTCGGTCAGCTCGAACGGCGGGGTCGTCCAGCCGGCCTCGTCGAGCGGCGGCTGCACGTCGTAGTGGGCGTAGAGCAGGACGGTCTTCGCACCCTCCGGGCCGGGCAGGAAGCCGTAGACCGACTGCGTGCCGTCGGGGGTGTCGAGCAGGGCCACGTCCTGGAAACCCTCGGCGGCGAGCGCGTCCGTGACCCAGCGGGCCGCGCCCTCGCTCTCACTCCTCGGGAACTGGCCGAAGTCCGCCACCGACCGGAAGGCCACCAGTTCGGTGAGCTCCGCCCTCGCCCTCGGCATCAGCGAGGCGACGGTCTCGGCGACCGGATTCGACGACATGGGCACGCTCCTTGTGGGTGCGACGTTGAAGAGTTGAGTGCTGTAGATCCTCCCACAGCGGGCTGTGACCAGGTCCGCCGTAGGATGCGGGAGACAGCAGGGCAGGCGGCTTGATCGGGAGCAGTAGACCATCGTGAGCAGCGAGAACTCTTCGGCGGACGACGCGCGGCAGGTGTGGGACGTCGTTGTGGTGGGTGCGGGACCCGCGGGAGCTTCGGCCGCGTACGCGGCGGCGGTCGCCGGGAGACGCGTGCTGTTGCTGGAGAAGGCGGAGTTGCCGCGGTACAAGACGTGCGGCGGCGGCATCATCGGCCCCTCGCGCGACGCCCTCCCGCCCGGCTTCGAGCTGCCGTTCAAGGACCGGGTGCACGCGGTGACGTTCTCGCACGACGGCCGCTTCACGCGGACCCGCCGGTCCAAGCAGATGCTGTTCGGGCTGATCAACCGCCCCGAGTTCGACCAGCAGCTCGTCGAGCACGCGCAGAAGGCGGGCGCCGAGCTGCGTACGGGCGTCACCGTCCAGCGGGTCGAGCAGCACGGCTCGGAGGTGCCGGACCGGCGCACGGTCGCCGTTGTCCTCCAGGGCGGCGAGGTCCTGCTCGCGCGCTCGGTGGTCGGGGCGGACGGCAGCGCCAGTCGCATAGGGGCGCATGTCGGGGTCAAGGTCGACCAGGTGGATCTCGGCCTGGAGGCGGAGATCCCGGTGCCGGAGACCGTCGCCGAGGACTGGAAGGGACGGGTGCTCATCGACTGGGGTCCGATTCCCGGCAGTTACGGCTGGGTCTTCCCCAAGGGCGACACCCTGACGGTCGGGGTGATCTCGGCCAGGGGGGAAGGCGCCGCGACGAAGCGGTACCTGGAGGACTTCATCGGCCGGCTGGGCCTCGCCGGCTTCGAACCGAGCATCTCCTCGGGGCACTTGACCCGCTGCCGGGCCGACGACTCGCCGCTGTCGCGAGGCAGGGTGCTGGTCTGCGGCGACGCCGCGGGACTGCTGGAGCCGTGGACCCGCGAGGGCATCTCCTTCGCGCTGCGGTCCGGCCGGCTCGCGGGGGAGTGGGCGGTGCGGATCGCCGAGGCGCACGACGCCGTGGACACGCGCCGGCAGGCCCTCAACTACGCGTTCGCGGTCAAGGCCGGGCTCGGTGTGGAGATGAGCGTCGGCAAGAGGCTGCTGACGGCGTTCGAGCGTCGCCCGGGTCTGTTCCACGCGGCGCTGATGGGCTTCCGCCCGGCCTGGAAGGGCTTCAAGGACATCACGCGGGGCGCGACGTCGCTGGGCGAGATCGTCCGTACCCATCCCATGGCCCAGCGGGCGCTGACGGCGGTGGACCGCCGTCCCACGGCGGACGGCGAGGTCAGCTCGTCACCGTGATCTCGAAGACCGGGTGGTCGGGGGCGATCCGGCGCAGCTCGTCGTCCGGGGAGTCCGGGCCCACTCCGTTGAAGAAGACCCCGACCTCCGCCTTCCAGCGCTTGAGGTAGGCGCGCAGGACCGGGGTCTTGTCGTCGTCGGCCACCTCGGTCGCGGAGAACGTGTCCACGTGCTTGCCGAGGTGCAGCTCGCCGCCGCCCGCGGCGCGCATGTTGTGGGTCCACTGGACGTGGCCGCGCGGCGCCACGAGGTACTGCCGGCCGTCCAGGGTCATCAGGTTGACCGGGGTGGTGCGCCACTGGCCGCTCTTGCGGCCGCGGACGGCGAGGACACGGGAGCCCCAGACGCTGATGCCGCGGCGGGTCATCCAGGCCACGAGGCGGTTGATGACGTTGACGGTGACCCAGCCGGGCTTCTGGACGTGTGTGGACATGGGGTCCCCCTGGTCTCTCTGTGATGGAGCGGCGCTCTCTTTTGTGAGCACTGCTCTCTCGCTGACTTCAGTCTGCCCGAGGTCGGCCCTCCAGTGCAAGAGCACTGCTCTCGTTTGTGTGCACTGCTCTGCTTCCGTGGCACACTTACCCGCATGAGCACCGCACAGGGCGCCCGTGCCCGGGCCAGGATCGAAGTCACCGCGGCCATCAAGGACGAGGCCCGCAGACAGCTCGCGGCCGAGGGCGCCGCCAGGCTCTCCCTGCGCGCCGTGGCCCGTGAGCTCGGCATGGTCTCCTCCGCGCTGTACCGCTACTTCCCCAGCCGGGACGACCTGCTCACCGCACTCATCATCGACGCCTACGACTCCCTCGGCGAGCGGGCCGAGGCGGCCCATGAGCCGGCGGCCGACCCCTTCCGCCGATGGATCGCGGTCTGTGAGGCGGTGCGGGGCTGGGCGCTGGACCACCCCCACGAGTACGCGCTGATCTACGGATCGCCCGTGCCCGGCTACACCGCCCCCGACACCACCGTCCCGGCTGCCGCCCGCGTCGGCCTCCTGCTCATCGGCATCGCACGCGACGCCCACCGCGGCTCCGGCCTCGCCGGACCCACACTGCCGTCCGAACTGCGCCCGGAGGCCGAGCGGATCGCCGCCGACCTCGCACCCGACCTCCCACCGGAGGCGGCGACAGCTCTCGTCGCGGCCTGGGCCCAGCTGTACGGCCTGGTCGGCTTCGAGCTGTTCGGCCAGTTCCACCGGGTGGTGGAGGACCGGGAGGCGTTCTTCCGGCACGCGGCGGGGCAACTGGCCCGGGGGGTGGGACTGGTGTATCCGCAGCCCGGGTCCGCCCCGTAGAGCCGGGCTGGAGTCCGAGGCACTGAGAGGCCTTCGTACTGCCCCGGGAGTAGGAGTGATCACCACGCCTGGGTGACGCCGCTCCGGGCGGGCGGAGTCTAGCGTGGCCGGTATGGACGAGCAGCGCGCGCGGGGCGGCCCGCCGCAGTGGTGGCGCCACGGGCCTCCGTGGTGGGACCGGTGGGGGGAGGGGGATCGTGCGCCCCGGTGGCCCTGGCGGTCCACCGTCGCGGTCACGGTCTTCGTGCTGGTCGGTTCGACCTTCGCCGCACACGGCCAGGAGGGCGAACGGGCGGCGCTCGACATGTTCGCACGCGTGCTGCTGCTGGTGGCCGGAGGACTGCTGCTGTGGCGGAAGCGGTATCCGGTGGCCGTGGTCTTCGGCACCGCGGGCGCCGCCCTGATCTACCTGGGGGCCGGGTATCCGTACGGGCCGGTGCTCCTCACCGTCGCTCTGGCGTGCTTCAGCGCGATCGTCGCCGGGCACCGCTGGGCGGCGTGGGCCGCGATGGGAACGCTCTGGGCCGGTCACGTCCTGGTGGCGCACTGGCTCTACCAGTGGCTGCCGCCGTCGGGGGACTCCGCCGCTTCCTGGGGCGAGGAGATCGTCGTCGCCACCTGGGTGGTCGCGATCGCGGCGGTGTCGGAGCTGTTCCGGGTCCGGCGTGAGCAGTGGGTCCGGGAACGGGCCGAGCGTGCCGAGGCAGCGCGGCGGCGGGCCGACGAGGAGCGGCTGCGGATCGCGCAGGAGCTGCACGACGTCCTTGCGCACAGCATCTCCGTGATCCATGTGCAGGCGGGGGTCGGTCTCGCGCTCCTCGACTCCGACCCCGAGCAGGCCCGTACGGCGCTCACCACGATCAAGGACCAGAGCAAGGAGGCGCTCGGCGAGGTGCGCCAGGTGCTCGACACGCTGCGTGCGCCCGGTGCCGCGCCCCGTGCCCCGGCGCCCGGGCTGGACCGGCTGTCCGAGCTGGTGGAGCAGGCGGCGAGCGCGGGTCTCACGGTCGAGGTGGAAGGAGAGCCGCCACGCCTCGCGCCCGGCACGGACCTCGCCGCCTTCCGGATCGTCCAGGAGGCCCTGACCAACGTCGTACGGCACTCGGGTTCGCGGCACGCGCGCGTGCGCCTCGCGCACGACGCGGACATGCTGCGGCTACGGGTCGACGACGACGGGCCCGCGACCGGCGCCGACGCGGGCGGCGGCGGCAACGGGCTGGTCGGTATGCGGGAGCGGGCCGCCGCGCTGGGTGGCACCATCGAGGCGGGGCCCCGCCCGGACGGCGGTTTCCGGGTGCTCGCCGTACTGCCGCTGACGGCGTCCGCCGGCACCTGAGCCGACGGCGGACCGCAGGACGACGCAAGGAGGACCGGTGATCCGCGTACTGCTCGCCGACGACCAGTCACTGGTCCGGGCAGGGTTCCGGGCACTGCTCGACGCACAGCCGGACATCGAGGTGGCCGCGGAGGCCGCCGACGGCGAGGAGGCCGTGCGCAGGATCCGCGAACTGCGGCCCGACGTCGTCCTGATGGACATCCGCATGCCCGCGCTCGACGGCCTGGCCGCGACCCGGAAGGTCACCGAGGACGCGGGACTGAAGGACGTCAAGGTGGTCATGCTCACCACCTTCGAGCTCGACGAGTACGTCTTCGAGGCGATCCGCTCGGGTGCCTCCGGCTTCCTGGTCAAGGACACCGAGCCGGAGGAACTCCTGCGCGCGGTACGGGCGGTGGTCGCGGGCGACGCACTGCTCTCGCCCGGGGTGACGCGCCGGCTGATCGCCGAGTTCGCGGCCCGCTCCAAGGAGCCCGCGGCGGCCGGCGCCCTGTCCGGGCTCACCGAGCGGGAGCGGGAGGTGATGGCCCTGGTCGGCATCGGCCTGTCCAACGAGGAGATCGCCCGCCGTCTGGTCGTCAGCCCGCTCACCGCGAAGACCCACGTCAGCCGCACCATGGTGAAGCTCGGCGCCCGCGACCGGGCCCAACTGGTCGTGCTCGCCTACGAGTCGGGGCTGGTGCGGCCGGGCTGGCTGGGCTGATTCCCTGACCGGAACCGGAGCAGCACGCTGACGACCCGGGCGGCGAAGAGCACGGGCGCGAGCACCAGCCCGGCGCGCACCAGCACCGTCTCCAATGTCTTTGGAAGCGCGAAGAGCAGCGCGGGACCGGCCACGACCCCGAAGACGACCGCCGCCGCGAAGGCCGCGCTGCACAGCGCGTACCCGATCTCGACGGTGACCGCGTCCCGTTCGGCCTGACTGCGCCGTCCCCCGTAACTCGTCATACGGCGAGTCAAACAGCAGTGCGCCCGGCGGGCAAGACAGCTCGCCGGGCGCACTGTGGAAGGCGTTCCCCTAGGGCCTGTCGTTTGGATCAGGTCGCAGGAAAGCGACGGTGCTGTTCGGCGCCGGTGAGCGGGGCTTGGTGCGTGCAGCTGCAAGGCGGAGGAGGGCGTCGACGCGATGGGGGCACCTCCCGCGCGAGCGCAGCCGAGCGTGGGGGAGTCGGCAACCGACGACAACGCGGCAGATGCGCGTGCCAAGCCCCGCGTCTGCGACGTGATCCAAACGACAGGCCCTAGTCGCGTACGGGTACGCGCTCCGACTCCCTGGGAGTGGACTTGGCGACCACGACGGACGGCCGGTCCCGGCGGGTCCGCAGGCCCGTGAGAGTGATCAGCAGACCGGCGAGGGCGATGAGGGTCACGACCACGAGGCCGGGACGGTAGCTGTCGAGGACGGCCTGCGGGGTGGCGGCGCCCTTCTCCGGGCTGTTCGCGGTCACCACCGCCGTCACCACCGCGAGGAAGATCGCACCGCCCACCTGGACGGAGGTGTTGAGCAGTCCGGAGACCATGCCCTGCTCGTGCTCGTCGACGCCGTTGGTGGCCTGGACGTTGAAGGAGGGGAAGGTCAGCGCGAAGCCCGAGCCGACCAGCAGCATCGTCGGCAGGATCACCGAGGCGTACCCGGGGTTCAGGTCGATGCGCAGGAACAGGACGTAGCCGGCCACCATCAGGGCGAAGCCGAGCACCATCAGCCGGGCCGTGCCGAACCGGTCGATGACGGCGCCCACCTTCGTCGCGGACAGCGCCACCAGCGCGCCCGCCGGCAGGAATGCCAGGGCCGTGTGCAGCGCGGACCAGCCGAGCAGCTGCTGCATGTACAGGGTGACCAGGAACTGGAAGCCGATGTAGCTGCCGACGAACGTCAACGCACCCAGCTGCGCCCGCACTTGCGGCCCCGAGCGCAGCACCCCGAGCCGGATCAGCGGGCTGGGGCTGCGCCGTTCGACGGCGACGAAGGCCGCCAGCAGTACGGCCACGGCGGCGAAGGACAGGACGGTCCGGGCCGCGGCCCAGCCCACCTCGGGCGCCTCGACGACGGTGAAGACGAGCAGCAGCATCGAGGCGGTGCCGAGGACGGCGCCGGGGATGTCGTAGCCGCCCTGGCCGCGCTCGCGCTCACTGCGCGGCAGCAGCCTCAGGCCCACGAACAGGGCGATCAGCGCGATCGGGGCGGGCAGGAGCATGGTGAGCCGCCAGCTGGCCTCCGTGAGCAGGCCGGAGAAGACGAGGCCCATCGAGTAGCCGGTGGCGCCGCAGGTGGTGTAGATGGCCAACGCCCGGTTGCGCAGCGGGCCTTCGGGGAACGTCGTGGTGATGATCGACAGGCCGGCCGGGGCCGTGAAGGCCGCGCTCAGGCCCTTGATGAAGCGGCTGGCGATGAGCAGCGGCCCGGAGTCGACGAGACCGCCGAGCAGCGAGGCCAGCGCGAAGACGCCCAGCGCCACCAGGAAGACCTGGCGCCGGCCCAGCAGGTCGGCGGCCCGTCCGCCGAGGAGCAGCAGACCGCCGTAGCCGAGGATGTAGCCGCTGACGATCCATTGCAGTGCCGAGGTCGACAGGCCGAGGTCGGCGCCGATGGACGGCAGCGCGACGCCGACCATGGACACGTCCAGGGCGTCCAGGAACATCGCGGCGCAGAGCACCAGCAGGGTGCCCCAGAGTCGCGGCGTCCACCGTCCGTCGGACGTGGGTGTGGTGAGCGGAGAGGTCATGCCCGAGAGATTACATGCGCATGCATGAGATGCAAGTGCACTTAATTCAGGTGCAACAAACCTGGCTCTCTGTTACGGTGCGGCCCATGGCGGCGAAGCAGGCCGAGCAGGCGCTCGTGGAACAGTGGCGGGACATTCTGGCGCTGCACGCGCGAACGCAGTGTGAACTCGACCGTGCTCTGCACGGCCACGGCCTGTGCGCCAGTGATTTCGAGGTGCTCGACGTCCTCGCCGGGTGCCGGACGCCGAAGGGCACCCCGTCCTACCGCGTGCAGGAGATCTCCGAGCGGGTCCATCTGAGCCAGAGCGCGCTGTCGCGGCTGATCGCCCGGCTGGAGAAGGACGGGCTCGTGGAGCGCTGTATGTGCTCCGAGGACCGGCGGGGTGTGCAGGTCGCGCTCACGGCGAAGGGGCGCGCGCTGCACGGCGAGGTGCTGCCCGTGCAGCGCGAGGTGCTGGCGCGGATGCTGACGGAGGACTGAGCAGCCCAGCGCGCGGAGCGGTCAGACGCCGGACGCCTCCCGCCACAGGGTGGCGAGCGCCTGGTCGCCCGTGACGTTCGGCAGCGGGGCCCGGTTCCACAGGGCCAGGTACAACTGCTCAGCCGGACCGGACAGTTCGCACTCCGCCTCGTCGGTCGCGCCACGCGTGGTCACGGGCGGCTCCGCGGACAGCCGTACGGTCCACACCGCGTCGGTGTCGTCCGTGCGCACGCGCAGGACGCGTGGCTCGGGGGTGCGCACCCGGCTCCTGGAGCGGGCGTGGAAGCCGCGCAGTAGTTCGTCGATGCCGTCGGTCGCGAAGTCCGGGGCGACGGCCGTCGGGGTGCCTCCGCGTGCGGACTCGGCGTCGATCCGGTGCACGGCCGTCTCGTGTGCCTGCCGTCGGGTCCAGAAGGCCAGCGGGGACGGCGCGGGCAGGAAGGCCCAGCACTCCACGTCGGGCGAGGTGCCGGCCAGGGTGTCGACGAGATGGCGGTGGCTGTCGCGGTACCAGGCCACGAGTTCCGTGCCGTCGAGGTCCGGAGCCTCACCCAGCGGGCGGCGCTCGGTGAGCCCCTCGGCGACGTACGACGCGGCCCAGCGGTGCACCGTGCCCGTGTGCCGCAGCAGGTCGCGTACCTGCCACTCCGGGCAGGTCGGCACCTTCGCGTCCGTCCCGGCCTCCTCGGCGGCCGCGGCCAGCAACAGGCCCTCTGACTCCAGCGCGTGCAGGAACTCGGCGGTCTCCATGACGCCGAGTCTGCCGCATGGAGCGCGCTCCATGCCTGGGTTTTCCATGGGGCGCAAGGGCGGCGGCCGCCCCTCCTCAGCCCCCGGACTCCCGCCGCGTCGCCGCCCCCACGAGCGCCCCGACCGCCGCCGCCACCGCCGCGAGCACCGCCACGCTGGTCAGGGCGGCCGGCAGGGTGAACCAGTCCGCCATGAAGCCGATCGCGGGCGGCCCGAGGAGCATGCCGCCGTAGCCGAGGGTGGAGGCCGTGGCGACGCCGCTGGGGCCGGCGAGCGCACCCGCCCGTTCCACGGCCACCGGGAAGAGGTTCGCCAGGCCGAGGCCCGTGACCGCGTACCCGAGCAGGGCCGCCCACAGAGACGGGGCGAGTGAGCCGAGCAGCATTCCGGCCGCCGCGGTGCTGCCGCCCGCGACGACGGTCCGGGTCCGCCCCAGACGTTCCAGGAGCGTGGTGCCGGTCAGCCGACCCACCGTCATGGCGAGCGCGAAGCACGAGTAGCCGGCGGCCGCGGCGCCCGGCGAGGCATCCAGGTCCTGTTCGAGGTGCAGGGCGCCCCAGTCGGCCAGCGCCCCCTCGCCGTACGCGGTGCACCCCGCGATCACGCCGAAGACGATCACCAGCCCCCGGGTACGGCCGTCCAGCCGCTGTGGGGCGCCCTGCGCGGGGCGTTCCCGCTCGGGTGGCGTCGGCGGCTCGTGCCGCAGCAGCGTCGGTCCCGCCAGGGCCGTCACCAGCAGTCCGACGACGGTGAGCAGCAGCAGATGCCGGGTGGGGGAGAGGACTCCCGCGAGCAGCCCGCCCAGACCCGCGCCGACCATGCCGCCCAGGCTGAACGCGGCGTGGAAGCTCGGCATGACCGGCCGCCCCAACGCGGTCACCAGCTCGACGGCCGCGCTGTTGAAGGCGACGTTGATCCCGCCGTACGCGGCGCCGAAGAACAGCAGCACGAGACCGAGCGCGAGGACCGAGTGGGTCAGCGGGGGCAGGGCCACGCTGAGGGAGAGCAGGACGGCGCAGGCGACGGTGACCTGGTGGTTCCCGTAGCGGCGGCACAGGCGGCCGGTGAGGGTCATGGTGATGACGGCGCCGGCCGAGACACCCAGGAGGGCGAGGCCCAGGGCGCTGGCGGAGGCGTTCGTCTGTTCCTTGATGGCGGGAATGCGCACGACCCAGCCGGCGAAGACGAAGCCGTCGAGGGCGAAGAAGACGGTGATCGCGATGCGGAGTCGGGTGAGGGAACTGCCGTTGCCCGGCACGGCACTGTGCGTTCGGGGTTTGTTTATTTGCGGCACAAACTCAGGTTAGGTGGGTGCGGGGGCGGCGACAAGGTGCGACTCTGGGACGAGAGGCATCCGCCGAGAGGGAAGCCGAGGCGACTCGGGAGGACGCATGGGACGTGACGTGCCGGCCCGGGTGTTCACGCGGGAGGACCGCCGTCGCTACCGGCAGAAGATGCACACCGACCTCGAAGTGCTGGCGCGAATGCTCGCCGAGTCGGGCTTCGAGAGCGAGCGCCCCCGGGTAGGGCTGGAGATCGAACTCAACCTGGTGGACGACGAGGGACTGCCCGCGATGCGGAACACCGACGTCCTCCAGGCGATCGCCGACCCCGCCTGGTCGAGCGAGCTGGGCCGCTTCAACCTGGAGATCAACGTCGCGCCCCGGGAACTGACGACCGGCGGCCCCGGAGACTGGGAGCGGGAGATCCGGGACGCCCTGAACCACGCCGAGGACCGCGCTTCGGCCGTCGGCGCCCACCTGATCATGGTCGGCATTCTGCCGACGCTGGGGGAGACGCATGTCAGCGAGGCCGCCCTGTCCGGCGACCCCCGGTACCAGTTGCTGAACGAGCAGATCTTCGCGGCGCGCGGCGAGGATCTGAGGATCACGGTGGACGGTGTCGAGCGCCTGGCGACGTACGCCGACACCATCACCCCCGAGGCCGCCTGCACCAGCACCCAGTTCCACCTCCAGGTCGCCCCGAGGGAATTCCCGCACTACTGGAACGCGGCCCAGGCCATCGCGGGCGTGCAGATCGCCCTCGCGGCGAACTCGCCCTATCTGTTCGGCAGGGAACTGTGGCGTGAGACCCGCATCCCCCTGTTCGAGCAGGCCACCGACACCCGGCCCGAGGAGATCAAGGCCCAGGGCGTACGGCCCCGGGTGTGGTTCGGGGAACGGTGGATCACCAGCGTGTTCGACCTCTTCGAGGAGAACGTGCGCTACTTCCCCGCCCTCCTGCCGCTGTGCGACGACGAGGACCCGCAGCGGACGCTCGACCGGGGCGGCGTTCCGGAACTGGGCGAACTGACCCTGCACAACGGCACGATCTACCGCTGGAACCGCCCGATCTACGCCGTCACCGACAGCGGTCCGCATCTGCGCATCGAGAACCGGGTACTGCCCGCAGGCCCCACCGTCGCCGACACCATCGCCAACGGCGCCCTCTACTACGGACTGACCCGCGCCCTGGTCGACGAGGACCGGCCGGTGTGGACGCGGATGTCCTTCTCGGTCGCCGAGGAGAACCTGCACACCGCGGCCCGCGACGGCATCGACGCCCGCCTGTACTGGCCCGGCGTGGGCGAAGTGCCGGTCACGGAACTGGTGTTGCGGCGTCTGCTGCCGCTCGCCCACCGGGGCCTGGAGCTGGCCGGCATGGACGACGCGTGGCGCGAACCCCTGCTCGGCATCATCGAGCAGCGCTGTGTCACCGCCCGCAACGGCGCCCTCTGGCAGGCCGAGACGGTCCACCATCTGGAGAAGGCCGGCATCTCCGACCGGCGTGAGGCACTGCGGCAGATGACCACGACGTACATGGACTACATGCACATGAACGCGCCCGCACACACCTGGCCCGTGGACTGACCCCCGCGGCATCGCCCGGTCACGCCAGGCCGGGAGCGACCGGGCCCTTCCAGTCCCCGGCGGCCGTCCACGGCACCGGATCGGGCGCCCGCGCCGACGTCGTCAGCTCGATCCGCCGTCCCTCGGCCGACGAACGCAGCAGGGCCGTCATCGTCTCCAGGACGTGCAGGGCGAGTTCGCCGTTCGCACGCGGCGCCCGCTGCCCGTCGGCGGTGATGAAGTCGAGCAGCCCGACGCCGCGTGCGCCGTCCTCGTAGCCCGCCGACGCCGGCAGGGCGCGCCATCGGGTGTCGCCGAGCGCGTGCAGCCGGACCTCGCCGTCGAAGCGGTTCGGATCGGGTACCGAGAGGGTCCCCGTCTCGCCGTGGACCTCGATCGGAGCGGCCGTGGTGGCCACACCGTCGAAGCTCGTCGTGATCGTCGTCAGCGCCCCGCCCGCGTGTTCCAGCACTCCGGAGACATGGCTGTCCACCTCGACCGGGATCCGCTCGCCCGTGCGCGGCCCGGAACCGATGATCCGCTCGGCGCGCAGCCGGCCGGCCGCCCCGATCACGGCACGCACCGGGCCCAGCAGGTGGATCAGGGACGCGAGGTAGTACGGCCCCATGTCCAGCAGGGGGCCGCCGCCCTCGGTGTAGTAGAAGTCGGGGTGGGGATGCCAGCGTTCGTGGCCCGGGGTGACCATCACGGCCGAGGCGAACTGGGGACGTCCGACGCGCCCCGCCTCGACGGCCGCCCGCGCCGTCTGGACCCCGGTGCCCAGGACGGTGTCCGGCGCGCACCCCACACCGACGCCCGCCTTCGCCGCGGCCTCCACGACGGCGCGGGCGTCGGCGAGTGTCGCCGCCAGCGGCTTCTCGCCGTAGACGTGCTTCCCGTGGCCGATGGCGCCGAGGGCGATCCCGGCGTGGGCGGCCGGGGTGGTGAGGTTCAGCACCGTGTCCACGTCCGAACTGCCCAGCAACTCCTCGACCGTCAGCGCCTCGACGCCGGGCCGTTCGGCGGCGACGGCGGCCGACCGGGAGGCGTCGAGGTCCGCGACCGCCGTGACGCGCACGGCGGGATGTCCGGCGAGCGTGTCGAGGTACGCGCGGGAGATGACGCCGAGTCCTACGACGCCGATGCGGTGCGCGTCGCCCACAGCATGCCCCTCTCGATGATGGCGCGGACGTCGGGGTGCTCCAGCACGTCGAGGCTGTGCCCCGGTGTCGTCACCAGGACGCGCCCGGCACCCCATCGGCGGGTCCAGACCGCCGGCGAGGTGACCGGCCGGTGCCAGGGCTGCCACGGCCGGGCGGGATGCGTGGTGGTGGCCAGGACGTCGATGAGGTCGTCGTGGAGCACCCAGTACTGCTCGGTGTCCAGCTCGAAGTCCTCGATGCCCGCCGTGACGGGATGTTCGCGGCCGGCCTCGGTGAGGGTGATGGTGTGCGGCAGGAAGTTGTCCTCCGCCCCGCCCCGGCGCTCGCACGGTTCCTTGCCGGGGTGGGTGGCGAACTGGCCGCCGACCAGGTGGAGATAGTCGGCCGAGGCGCGGAACGAGTCGGCGATACCGCCGTGCCAGCCGGTGAAACCGGTGCCGGCCACGACCGCCGAGGTCAGTCCGGCCACCTGCTCGCGCGTGATCTCCGACATCGTCACGCACTGCACGACGAGGTCGGTGGCCGCCATCTCGGCGGTGTCGGCGTAGACGTCGGTCGACTCCTCGACCCGGACGGCGTATCCGTTGTCCCGGAGGAAGGGAAGGAACAGCTCCGTCGCCTTGACCGGCTCGTGGCCTTCCCATCCGCCTCGGACAACCAGTGCTCTTTTCTGCGTCATCGTGATCTCACTATGCGCGGGGCTCCCGGGCTTCGAAAAGGGGGCCGGACCTCACGAAAGTTTCGCGGCCGAGGCCCGGGCGCCGACCGTCCAGCAGGCCGCGGTGAAACGGACTTCCGAGCCGTGCACGAAGGGGTCGAAGGCGGCGCGGACGGTCTCGACGACCTGTGCGCGGGTCTTCTCGTCCACCTCGGGCAGGGCCATGCCGAGGGGCCCGAGCCGGGTGAAGTAGCGGACCAGGTCCTTCTCGGGCAGGGTGCAGACGACGTCGACCGGCCGGATGTCGATCTCGGCCCAGCCGCTGTCGCTGAGGATGCGACGGACCTTGTCCGGGTCCGCGAAGGCGAACTGTCCCGGCTCGTCGGGCCGTCGCACGGGAAGGTCCGGCAGCAGTGGCGCGGCGGCGCGCTGGGCCGTCGTCATGAACGGGTTCTCGGCGGGGTCCCGCCAGACGACGAACCGGAGCGCGGCCCCGTCCCGGGCGGCGCTCCGGAGATTCGCGAAGGCCCGGACGGGGGCGTCGAAGAACATGACGCCGAAGCGCGAGATGACGGTGTCGAAGGTGCCGGGCTCGAAGGCGTGCTCCTGGGCGTCGGCGCGCACGAAGGAGGCCGGTACGCCCTCCCGGTCGGCGCGCTCCCGGGCGGTGTCGATCAACGGCCCGGAGATGTCGACGCCGACGCAGTGAGCCGCCGGGCCGAGCCGTCGCGCGACGGCCAGGGTGGTGCCGCCCGTCCCGCAGCCGATGTCGAGCACGCGCTCAGCGCCCTCGGCGGACACTGCGTCGACGAGCAGGTCCTCCAAGGACCTGAACATCCCCTCCAGCACATGCTGCAGATCCACCCAGGCGTGACCGGCGCGCCCGTTCCAGCGGGCGCTCTGTTCGTCGTCGTTCCTGCGCTCGGCGTCCATGCTCGTCGGCTCTCCTTCTGCTTGCCTGCGTCTTGCCTTCGTCGGGGCGAGATGACAGCGTTCTACTTCAAGTCGACTTGAGGTCAAGGGAATGACGGACCTGGACATCGCCGAAGTGGCCCAGCGCGCCGGGGTGCCCGCCTCGACGCTGCGGTTCTACGAGGAGAGGGGGCTGATCGCCCCGACCGGCCGGCGAGGGCTGCGCCGGCAGTACGATCCCGGCGTACTGGAGCGGCTGGCGCTGATCGCGCTGGGGCGGACGGCCGGGTTCTCGCTCGACGAGATCGCGCGCATGTTCGTGCCGGACGGACCGCCGCGGATCGACCGGCGCATGCTGGCGGACAAGGCGGCGGAGCTGGACCGCAGGATCCGCGAACTGGGTGTCCTCCGCGACTCCCTGCGACACGCCGCCGCCTGCCCCGCGCCGAGCCACATGGAGTGCCCCACCTTCCGCGGCCTCCTCGACGCGGCAGCGTCAGGCGGGGCCCCCACGCCGCGGAGGCGGATGCCGCCCGGCGGCTAGCCGTGTTCGCAAGGTCCCGCCTGCCCCGCGACGCCGCGGGGCCCGCCCTCCGGGCGGACGCCGGGACGTTGCGGACACGGCCTGGCGGCCCGTTCGGCTCCTCGCCGGGCACGGCCCGGTGGCGTGGCGCACGAGCGGGTTCTGCCGCCGCGCGCCGGGGCCGGCGGTGCTACGGCCCCGGTGCTACGCGCTGTCGCCGTGCGGGCCGACCGGCGCCCGCTCCGGCGTGGTGGTCACCGTCGCCACCCCGCGGGCCCGCAGCTCCGCGAGGACGGCCGGGTCGGCCGTCTCGTCCGTGACCAGGGTCCAGCCCTCGCACAGGGCCGTCCAGGCGTGGAAGGGGCGGCGGCCGAGCTTGGCCGCGTGGGCGAGGACGTAGACGTGGTCGGCGCGGCGGGCCATCAGCTCCTTGAGGCGGGTCTGGCGCAGATCCGCCTCGCAGATGCCCAGTTCGGGCGAGATGCCGTCCGTGCCGAGGAAGACCCGGTCGAACGTCAGGCGCTCCAGGGCCGCTTCCGTGAGCGGCCCGACGAAGCCCTGGCTGAGCGGGCGCAGGGTGCCGCCGAGGCACTCCACGTGCACCGTCTCGACATCGGACAGCGCCTGCAGCGCGGTGAGTCCGGTCGTCGCCACGGTGAGGTCCTCGGCCGTGCGCAGCTCGTGGGCGAGCGCGCCGACCGTGGAGCCGGCGTCGAGCAGCAGCGTCTCACCGGGCCGCACCTGGGCCGCCGCCCAGCGGGCGATGGCCTGCTTGGCCTCGAAGGCCTCGCCCACGCGCTGCCGCAGGGACGCCTCGGGATGCGCGGCCAGCGCCATGGCCCCGCCGTAGGTGCGGGCCAGCCGCCCGTCGGTGGTGAGCTTGGCCAGGTCGCGGCGGATGGTCGAGGCCGTCACGCCGAACAGCTGCGACAGCTCCTCCACGCTCGCCAGGCCGGTGGTGGTGGCGAGGTGGACGATGCGATCGCGCCGCGCCTTGGATCCGGTCACAGACATAGGTTCTTCATGTCCTCAATAGTCCTGGGCCGTCCTGGGTCGCACACGTGCCTGCCGCGAACCGCGGTCAGCGGGCGGCCGGAGCGGTCGACATCTCGGCGGCCTGGCGCAGAGCCTCGACCATGCTACCGGGCTCGGCCCGGCCGGTTCCGGCGATGTCGAAGGCGGTGCCGTGGTCGACGGAGGTGCGGATCACCGGCAGCCCGACGGTGAGGTTGATCCCGGCCTCGATGCCGAGGACCTTGACGGGGCCGTGCCCCTGGTCGTGGTACATCGCGACGATGAGGTCGTAGTCGCCGCGCGAGGCCAGGTAGAACGCCGTGTCCGCGGGCAGCGGACCGCGCGCGTCGATGCCGTCGGCGCGCACCGTCTCCAGCGCCGGGACGATCTTCGTCTCCTCCTCGCCGTAGCCGAACAGGCCGTTCTCGCCCGCGTGCGGGTTGATGCCGCAGACACCGATCACCGGGTCGGCGGTCCCGGCGCGCACCATCGCCTCGTGGCCGCGGCGCACCGTGCGCTCCACCAGGCCGGGCTCGATGCGGTTCACGGCGTCGATCAGCCCGATGTGGGTGGTGACGTGGATGACCTTCACCCGGGGGGTCGACAGCATCATCGACACCTCCTCGACGCCCGTGAGATGGGCGAGGAGTTCGGTGTGGCCGGGGTAGAGGTGACCGGCGGCGTGCAGGGCCTCCTTGTTGAGGGGGGCGGTGCAGATGCCGTCCACCTCGCCGCGCAGGGCGAGTTCGGCGGCGACACGGACGTAGTGGTAGGCGGCGTCCCCCGCGACGGCGGACAGCTCGCCCCAGGGCAGGTCGGCGGGGAGCAGCCCGAGGTCGATCACATGCACGCGGCCGGGCCCGAACTCGGCCTGGGCGGGATGCTCGACCGGCACGATCTCGCAGCTGATGCCGAGAATGCCGGCCGCCTGCCGCAGGCGCTCGGCGTCGCCAACGACGACGGGTCGGCAGTCGCGCAGGGTGTCGGGGTGCAGCAGCGCCGGGACGATGACCTCGGGCCCGATGCCCGCGCCGTCGCCCATGGTCACCGCGATGACCGGGAGCGGCCGGGCGGCCGCGGAGGTCTGGCCGGCGGTGGCGGCGGAGGAGGGGGCTGCGTTCACGGGGCTACTCCTGTGGGGTCGGTCGGAACGTGGCGTACGGGTGCGGGGCGCAGGGCCCGGACGATGCGCCGCAGGGAGTCGGCCTCGCCGTAGCTGCCGGGCCGGGTGACGACCGAGCGGCCGTCGGGTGTGCGGGAGAGGACCGCACCGTGGTGGATCTGGCCCACCGGGCGCAGGTCGGTGACGCGCAGGACGTCCAGGACGCGGCGGGCGGTCTCGCCGCCGGTGAGGACCAGGTCGCAGTCGTGCGCCGCGTCGGCGACGGTGTCGGCGAGCGCGGCGACGAGACGGCGCGCGACGGAGGGGTCGGCCGCTCCGGTGACGCGGACGACCGTGACGGCGGCGACGGGAGGAGGGAGCCGCCGCGGGGAGTGCAGGAGATCGAAGGTGGTGAGGGAGACCTCGTGCGCTCCGTCCGCGAGGAGGTGCGCGACCTGTTCGCGGGCTGACGGCTCGGCCGTGCCCACGACGATCAGCAGCGGCCGGACGGCGTCCCCGGCGTCGAGCGTGTTCTCCCCGTGCGTGCCCAGCAGCCGTCCCAGGGCGCCCGCGAGTCCGCCGGTGCCCAACAGCCGTATCCCGGGGCCCAGTTCGAGGGCCGCCGCGGCGATCGCGTCGAGGTCGGTCTCGGTCTCCGCGTCGCACACCGGATGGCGTCCCTGCGCGAAACACGCACGCAGCGCTTGCCGTAGCGCGCCGGGCGCACCGCGTACGTCGGTGAGCGGCACGGGAGCTGACGGCAGGTCACCGAGCGCGGCGGCGACCGAGGGCGGGGCGGGCCGCGCCTCGGCGCGCCAGGCGTCCGCCTCGTGCAGCGGCACCCCGTCGAGGTGGACCACCCCGCCCCGGACCGTGCGCCGCGCCGCCGGCAGCGCGGTCGCGATCACCACGCCCCGGCCGTCCCGCGCGTAGGCGGCCGCCTCGGCGGCGAGATTGCCCCTGAGCAGCGAGTCGACCTTCTTGAAGAGCACCGTCGCGGCGGGCACCGCGTGCGTGACGTCCCGGACCGCCCGCGCCGCCTCGGCGCCGGGCAGCTGCCGCGAGTCGAGGTCGAGCACGAGGGACTCTCCGGGCACGGACGCCACCGGTGTGGGGACCGGCCCCAGCAGGATCCGGGCGGGCGAGCGCAGCGCCGCCGCGGTCTCGGCGGCGCCGGACAGATCGTCGGCGAGAGCGAGTACGGGCCGGAGGGCGGCCTGGACGGGGCCGCCGGGGCTGGCAGCGGAGAGGGACACGGGCACCTCCTCGGGCGGCCCGGTCGGGCTGCCTCGGGAACCGATGATGACATGAGTTGCGCGAAATGCGCGAGACCCCTTGCGCACTTCGCGCAGTCGTGCCACCTTTTCCGGCGCGACACCTGTTCGTATCCCGCCGGCCCGGCCCCCCCCGACCGGGCCGCGGCGAGAGCCGCACGAACACCACGAGCCGGTCGCCCCCGGAACGCGAGAAGGTCGACGATGACCCCAAGCCCTTATGACGCACCCCCGGACCAAAGCCCTCAGTGGCAGCCCCTCGGCCGCCCCGTCCGCCGCCGCACCCTGCTGCGTCTCGGCGCGCTCGGCGGCACGGGTCTCGCCCTCGGTCCTCTCTCCGCCTGCGCCGGACCCACCGGAGCCCCCGGCCCCGGCACCCTCACCCTCGGCCTGAACCGCTCCCTGGTGAGCCTCGACAACAAGCTCAACCAGTTCGACGCCGCCGTCACCGTGCAGCGCGCGGTCCGCCAGGCGCTCACCAGCATCGGCCCCGGCATGCGCGTCCAGTCCGTCCTCGCCGACCGGTTCGCGATGACCGGGCCGACCACCTGGAGCGTGCGGCTGCGCGAGGGCGTGCGCTACTCCGACGGCGGCCCCGTCACCGTCGAGGACGTCGCCACCGCCCTGGAGATGTACGGCAAGGTCAACGGCTCCTTCCTCCTCGGCCTCTTCCCGGAGCTGCCCACCGTCGAGAAGACCGGCGAGCGCACCTTCGAGCTGCACACCGAGCGCCCGGTGCCCGTGCTCGACCGCCTCATGGCCAACATCCACATCACCCCGGCCGCCGCCAACCGCCCCGAGGAACTCCAGAGCGGCGTCGGCTCGGGACCGTACAAGGTGATCGAGGCCAACAGCGGCGCGGGCGAGTACACCCTCGCCCGCAACCCCCGCTACTGGGGCCGCCCGGCCCGCGTCGAAACCGTCCGGGTGCGCTTCGTGCCCGAGGAGTCCAGCCGGGTCATCGCCCTGCGCAGCGGCGAGCTGGACGTCGTCGACACCCTCACCCCGGACTCCGCCGAGCAGCTCACCGGGCTGCCGGGCGTCACCGTCGAGGAGAGGGCCGGCGCGCGCATCAACCAGCTCTTCTACAACTTCCGCAAGAAGCGGGGCGAGCCCCTCGCCGACCCCCGGGTCCGCCGCGCCCTCACCTACGCCGTCGACGGCGACGCCCTGATCAAGGACGTCCTCACCGACTCCGCGCAGGAGGCCCAGGGCGTCGTCCCCCTCGTCCTGGAGGGCGCGATACGCACCGGCGGGTACACCTACGACCCGAGCAGGGCGAAGGCCCAGCTCAAGGCACTGGGCGCCGAGGGCCTGCGGATCCGGATCATCTGGGAGTCGGGCGAGTTCGCCGCCGACAGCTCCGTCATGGAAGCCGTCGCCGACATGTTCCGCGACATCGGCGTCCGCGCGACGCTGCTCCAGTTCGAACCCGGCGGCGACATCCTGAAGTGGCGGCAGGGCCGCGGCGGCGACTGGGACGTCATCGGCAACGGCTTCCCCGGCACCACCGGCCAGGCCCTCACCTCCCTCCAGGGCATGTACGGCGGCACCCCTGAGCGGGAACGCACCCGCGACACCTACATGGGCTACGTCATCCCGGACATCCAGCGCCGCCTGGAGGACGCCGCCACCGAGACCGACGCCGCCACCCGCGACCGCAAGCTGGCCGCCGCGCAGCACGCCATCTGGAACACCTGGCCCAGCCTGTGGGCCTTCGCCCCCAAGACACTGCTCGCCCGCCGCGAGCGCGTGCACGACCTGGGCCTGCTCCAGCTCAACTCCTACGATCTGTCCGCCGTACGGCTGGAGGGCTGAGCCGTGGCCACCTACCTAGCACGCCGCATCGGCCAGAGCCTGCTGGCCGTCTTCCTCACCCTCACCACGGTCTTCCTGCTGCTGCGCCTGGCCCCCGGCGACCCGGCCGCCGCCTACGCCGCACCCAGCGCCACGGCCGCCGACCTCGCCCGCATCCGCGCCCAGTTCGGCCTCGACGAACCGCTCGTCGTCCAGTACGGGATCTTCCTGCGGGACCTGTGCACCGGGAACCTCGGCACCAGCTACTCCTTCCACGCCTCCGCGTTCCAGGTGGTCATGGACCGGCTGCCGTACACCATCACCCTCGCGGTCTCCGCCATCGCGGTCACCACCGTCGTCGCCGTACCGCTCGGCGTGTGGATGGCCCGACGTGCCGACACCAAGCGGGAGCTGGGCGCCAACGTCCTGACGATCACCGGGCAGTCGATGCCGGACTTCTGGACCGGCGTGATGCTGCTGACCGTCTTCGCGGTGCTGCTCCCGGTGCTGCCCGCCTCCGGCTTCACCTCCTGGAGCGGCCTGATCCTGCCCACGGTGACCGTGGCCGTCCTGCAACTCGCGCTGATCTCACGCCTGGTCCGCCGCGAGATGACCACCGCGCTCGCCGCCCCCTACACCACGGTCGCCCGCTCCCGCGGCGTCTCCGAACGCACCCTGACCTGGCAGTACGGCCTGCGCAACTCCGCCGTGCCGCTGGTCACCGCCCTCGGCACCCGCTTCGCGGCCCTGCTCAACGGTGTCGTGGTCGTCGAGGTCGTCTTCGGCTGGCCGGGCGTCGGCTCGCTCGTCGTGCGCGCGCTGGAGACCCGCGACTACCCGCTCATCCAGGCCACCGTCCTGGTGACGGCCACCCTCGCGATCCTCGTCCAGCTCCTCGTCGACCTCGCCTACCCGCTGTTCGATCCGCGCGTACGACTCGGAAAGGCGGCCTGACCATGGCCGGTGTCATCTCCACCCCGGTCGCCGGCACCGAACGGCCCAGCGCCGTCGGCGCCCGCGACCTCGCCCGGGCCACCGCGACCCGCCAGCGGCGCGGCTCACGCTTCAAGATCTGGGCCGGGTCCGTGTGCACGGCCCTCGTGGTCCTGCCCGTCGCCCTGGCGAGCGTGCTGCCCCTGCCGGAGGCCAACGCCCAGGACCTCTCGGAGCGCAGGCTGCCGCCGCTCAGCGCGGGGCACCTGCTCGGCACCGACCAGCTCGGCCGCGACCTGCTGTCGCGCATCCTGCACGGCGGCCAGGTCTCCCTGTCGGTCGGCGTCCTCGCGGTCCTGGTGTCCGGGCTGATCGGCATCCTCGCCGGTGCGGCCGCGGGCTTCTTCGGCGGCTGGGTCGACGCGCTCGTCTCCCGCTTCCTGGAGGCCCAGCTCGCCCTGCCCCTGCTGATGATGCTGCTGCTCGTCGTAGCCCTCTTCGGGCCCTCCGTCACCGTCATCACCTGTGTGATCGCCGTCGCGCAGTGGCCCGAGGTGGCGCGGCTGACCCGCTCTCTCGTCCTGGTCGAGCGCGAGAAACCGTACGTCGCCGCCGCCCGCGTGCTGGGCCTGCGCGGCTGGCAGATCCTCACCCGGCACGTGGTGCCCAACGTCGTCCGCCCGGTGAGCCTCGTCGTGCTGCTCCTGCTCGCCCAGGCGGTGCTGCTGGAGAGCGCCCTGAGCTTCCTCGGCGCCGGACCGCAGCGGCCCTTCGCCACCTGGGGCCGGATCATCTCCGACGGCCAGGCCTACATCACCACCTCGTGGTGGCTGGTCACCCTGCCCGGCCTGGTCATCGCCCTCCTCGTGGTCGGGGTCAATCTGCTGGGCGACGGACTGCGGGACCGCACCCGCCGCCGGAAGGGAGCCGGAGCATGAGCACCGGGACACCCCTGCTGGACGTCCGCGACCTCCAGATCGAACTCATCACCGCGCACGGCGTCGTCCGGGCCGTCGACGGCGTGACCTTCACTGTCGGCCGCGGCGAGACCGTGACCCTCATCGGCGAGTCAGGATCCGGCAAGTCGACCACCGCGATGGGCGTACTGCGCCTGCTGCCGGAGGGCCTTGCCGTGCTGTCGGGCAGCGTCCTCGTCGGCGGCCGGGACGTCGTCGCCGACCCCGGCGCGGCATGCGCGGTACGCGGCCGTACGGTGTCCCTGATCCCCCAGGACCCGATGACCGCCCTCAGCCCCGTCCACACCATCGGCCGGCAGCTCGGCGAGGCGATCCGCCTGCGCCACCCGGAACTGTCCAGGGCCCAGGCCCGCGACAGGGGCATCGAGCTGCTCGCCCAGGTGCGCATCACACGCCCCGAGACCCGCTGGAAGTCCTACCCGCACCAGTTCTCCGGCGGCATGCTGCAACGCATCCTCATCGCCATCGCCCTGGCCGGCGATCCGGAACTGCTGGTCGCCGACGAACCCACCTCCGCTCTCGACGCGACCGTCCAGGCCAGCGTCCTGGACCTGCTGATGGAACTCCAGGAACGCACCGGCATCGGCATACTGATGATCACGCACGACCTGGGCGTGGCCCGGCTGGTCTCCGACCGCATCCACGTCATGAAGGACGGCCGCTTCGTCGAGTCCGGACCGGCCGACCGCATCGTCGACCAACCCGCCGAGCCCTACACCCGAGCCCTCCTCGCCGCCGTGCCCCGCCTCGGCGCCTGGGACGAGGACGAGACCTCCGAGCGAGGAGCCACCCCATGACCCTGCTCCGCGTAGAGGACCTGGTCGTCGAATACCCGACCCCCAGTGGCCCTTTCCGGGCCGTCGACCAGGTCGGTTTCCAGCTCGACAAGGGCGGCTCGCTCGCGGTCGTCGGCGAGTCCGGCTGCGGCAAGTCGACCCTCGCCCGCGCCCTGGTCCGGCTGCTCACCCCACGGTCCGGCCGCATCGTCCTCGACGGCACGGACATCGCCACCCTTCCGGAGCGGAAACTGCGACCGCTGCGGCGCCGCGTCCAAATGGTCTTCCAGGACCCCTACGGCTCCCTCGACCCTCATCTGACCGCCCAGCAGATCGTGGCCGAGCCGCTGCGCCTCGGCGGTGCCTCGGACCGCGGCGAACGGTCCCGCCGTGCCGCCGAACTGCTCGACCAGGTCGGCCTGCCCCCGTCCGCACTGGAACGCCGCCCGGCCGACTTCTCCGGCGGCCAGCGGCAGCGCATCGGCATCGCCCGCGCCCTCGCCTCCCGGCCCGACCTGCTGGTCTGCGACGAGGCGACCTCCGCGCTCGACGTCTCCGTGCAGGCCCAGGTGCTCGCGTTGCTCAGGGAGTTGCAGGAGGAGACCGGCATCGCCTACCTCGTCATCGCGCACAACCTGGGCGTGGTGCGCGAGATGAGCACGGACGTCGTGGTGATGCGGGCCGGCCGCGTGGTCGAGGCCGGGCGGACCGAGACCGTCCTCGCCGCCCCGTCCGACCCCTACACCCGCGCCCTGCGCCGCGCAGCCCTCGACCCGACCGCCATCCACGGCGTGAAACCCCGCCGCGTACTGGAAGGAAGCTCCTCGTGACCACCGGCCTCACCTTGCCGCACGTCCCCGTCCCGTTGTCCCGTCTCGTTCTGGGCACGATGACCTTCGGCGACACCGTCGACCGCGCGTCGGCCGCGTCGATGCTGGACGCCGCGCTGGACGCGGGCGTCACGGGCGTGGACACCGCGAACGGCTACGCCGGTGGTGACAGCGAGCGGCTACTGGGGGAACTGCTGCCGGGCCGCCGGGAGCGGATCGTGCTGGCCACCAAGGCGGGCATCCCGCACCCCGACCAGGGCGACCACGCGCCCCTGTCACCGGCCGGACTGCGGGCCGCGCTGGAGGGCAGCCTGAAGCGGCTCGGGACCGACCACGTCGACCTGTTCTATCTGCACCAGCCGGACCGTGCGACCCCGCCGGCCGAAACCCTGGCGGCCGTCGCCGAGTTCGTGCGGGAGGGCAAGATCGGCGCGCTCGGCGTGTCCAACTTCGCGGCCTGGCAGATCGCCGAACTCACCCGCACGGCCGACGAGGTGGCCCCGCGTCCGGTGATCGCCCAGCAGCTGCACAACCTCCTCGCGCGCCGTATCGAGGAGGAGTACGTCGAGTACGCCGCCGTGACCGGCCTCGCCACAATGGTCTACAACCCGCTCGGCGGCGGCCTGCTCACCGGCCGTCACACCTTCGAACAGGCCCCGGACAGCGGCCGTTTCGGCGACTCGCGGCTGGCCGCGATGTACCGGCAGCGCTACTGGAACGAGGACCTGTTCCGCGCCGTCACCGACCTGGCCCGTATCGCCTCCGAGGCGGGCCTGCCGCTGACCGACCTGGCCCTGCGCTGGCTGCTGGAGCGACCCTCCACCGACGCCCTGCTCCTGGGCGGCTCCAGGACCGAGCACCTGCTCGCCAACATCGCCGCCGCTGCCGCGGGCCCGCTGCCCGCCGATGTCACCGCGGCCTGCGACGAGGTCGGCGCCCGCCTGCGCGGCCCGATGCCCGCCTACAACCGCTGACCCCCACCCTGACTGTTACGGAGATCCTCATGGCAACCGGCCGCACCCCAGCCGAGTTCACCACCGCCCTGCGCGCCCGCGAACAGCTCATCGGCTACTGGTCCCTGCTCGACTCACCCATCGCCGCCGAACGCCTGGCCCGCCTCGGCTACGACTACCTCGCCTTCGACGCCCAGCACGGACTCTTCGGCTACCAGGGCATGCTCAACAACCTCCTGGCCACCGACACCAAAGACAGCACCGCCGTCGGCATCGTGCGCGTAGAGGCCAACGACCTCACCTACATCGGCAAAGCCCTGGATGCAGGGGCGACCGCCGTCATCGTCCCCCTCATCGACAATGCGCAGGACGCCGCCGACGCCGTCGCCGCCGTGCGCTACCCCCCGCTCGGCCGCCGCTCCTACGGACCCATGCGCGCCCAGCTCCGCATCGGCCCCAACCCGGCCGACACCCACGCCCAGACCGCCGTCCTCGCCATGATCGAGACCGCCGACGGCCTCGCCAACGTCGAAGCCATCTGTGCCACCGACGGCCTCGATGGCATCTACGTCGGCCCCTCCGACCTGCGCCTGGCCATCGGCGGAGCCACCTCCACCGACCCTGCCGTACAAGAGGAGTTCGAGCAGGCCCTGACCCGCATCAGGAAGGCGGCCGAAGCGGCGGGCATCGCGGCCGGCATCCACAACGCCGACGGTGCGAGCGCCGCCCGCCGCCTCACCGAAGGCTGGACCTACGTCTCCATCGCAGCCGACGTCGTCCACCTCCAGCAGATCGCCGCGTCCCACCTCGACGCCGCGCGTCAGGAGGGAGAGTCCCGATGACCACCCCCGACGGCACCCTGCGCCCCCACCCCACCGAACCGGGCCGCGCCGAGACCCACCTGGCCGCCCCCGCCGTGCAGAACCACGCCGCCAACCTCACCGTCCTGCCGAGCGGCGACCTGGGCTGCGTCTGGTTCGGCGGCACCCAGGAAGGCGTCGCCGACATCTCGGTATGGTTCTCCCGCCTCGCCCAGGGCGCCGACACCTGGTCCCTGCCCGTGCGTCTCTCCGCCGACGACACCCGCTCCGAGCAGAACCCGCTCCTGTTCCCCGCCCCCTCGGGCGAGCTCTGGCTCCTGCACACCGCGCAGCGCGCGGGCCACCAGGACACGGCCGAGGTCCGGCTGCGCGTCAGCCACGACGAGGGCGCCACCTGGGGCCCGGCCCGTGTCCTGTTCCCGGCCACCGAGCAGGGCGGCGTGTTCGTCCGCCAGCCGGTCGTCCAAGTGCCGTCCGGCGAGAGGCTGTTGCTCCCCGTCTTCCGTTGTGTCGCCACCCCCGGCACCTCCTGGTCGGGCGACCGGGACACCAGCTCCGTCATGATCAGCGACGACGGCGGACGCACCTGGCGTGAACGCCCCGTCCCGGGCAGCACCGGCCTCGTCCACATGAACATCCGCCCGCTGCCTGACGGTTCACTCCTGGCCCTCTTCCGCAGCCGTCGCGCGGACGCCGTGCACGGCAGCGTGTCGTACGACGGCGGCGAGACCTGGAGCGAACCGCGCCCCCTGGACCTGCCGAACAACAACTCCTCGATCCAGTACACCGTGCTGGCCGACGGCAGACTCGCCCTGGTCTACAACCACAGCAGCGCGGCCGACGCCGTCGCGCGCAGGGTCTCGCTGTACGACGAGATCGACGACGGGGGAGTGGCAGGGACACCCGCGGAGACCGCCCCCACGGGCGACGCGTTCTGGGGCGCCCCCCGAGCCCCGCTCTCGCTGGCCCTCTCCCCGGACGAAGGACGCACCTGGCCGCTGCGCCACGACCTCGAAACCGGCGACGGGCACTGCCTGACCAACAACTCCCGCGACGGCCTCAACCGCGAGCTGTCCTACCCCTCCCTCGCCCAGACACCGGACGGCACCCTCCACATCGCCTACACCCACCACCGGCGCACCATCAAACACATCCGCCTGGACGGCGACTGGCTGAAGCGGGAGTTCCCGGCCTGATCCGGAGACGACGGAGACCGGGCCGGGAAAAACGTTCCACGCCCGGTCACGTTATACTTGCGGCGCTCATGGAGGCCGCCGTCGTGCCTGGTCGCACGGCCGCAACAGCGAGGGGGTGGACGCCGTTCCGGCACGCCCCGCCCGCATCCAGGACGTCGCGGCCGCCGCCGGCGTCTCGGTGTCCACGGTGTCGAACGTGCTCAACCGGCCCGAGCGGGTCACCGAACGGACCGCCGAGCGCGTCCGCGTCGCGGTCGCCGAACTCGACTACGTCCCCCACCCGGGAGCGGCGGGCCTGCGCACCGGCCACTCCTCCGCCATCGGGCTCGTGCTGCCCGACGTCACCAACTCCTTCTACGCGCGCATCGCACGCGGCGCGGCCGACGCGGCCTACGACCACGGCTACGCCCTCGTCCTCTGCCACAGCGGCGACGCCCCGGAGCGGGAACAGGGCTACTTCAGCATGCTCGTCGGGCAGCGGGCCGTCGGCGTGGTCGTCGTGCCGCTCAGCGCCGACCCGGGGCGACTGGCCCGGCTGCGCGAGCGGGGCATCCCGCTGGTCCTGGCCGACCGCGCGATGCCCGACCGGGAGGGCTGCTCGGCCTCCGTCGACGACATCGCCGGCGGCCGAATCGCCGTACAGCACCTCCTGGACAGCGGGGCGCGCGACATCCTCGTCGTCAACGGTGAACGCGGCATACGGCAGTGCGCCGACCGGTACCAGGGGGCCCGGCAGGCCGTCCGCAGCCGGCGCGAGGCACGGCTGGACCAGGTCGTCGCCGAGCGGATGACCGTCGCGTACGGAACACAGATCGCGCGCGAACTCGGGCACCTGCCCGACGGGGTCTTCTGCACCAACGACTTCCTCGCGGCCGGCCTGTGCCGGGGACTGACCGAGCGCGGCGTGCGCATCCCCGAGGACGTGCAGGTGGTCGGCTACGGCGATCTCGACGTCGCCAGCTTCGGGGCGACGACCCTGACGACCGTCCGGCAGCCGGTCGAGGACCTCGGCCGGGCGGCCGTGGAGATGCTGCTCGACGAGATCGAGGCCCGAGCGGACCACCTCCACGAGACCCGAGTCTTCGCCCCCGGCCTCGTACTACGGGACTCCACCCGGCCGCCCACCGGCGACTAGACGTCGGACGGCACCCGCAGCGTCACCGGACCCAGCAGCCCCGACGACAGCTGGGAGTCGAACGCCCAGGCGGTGGGTGTGGCCTCCGCGAGGTAGGGCGCCAGCGTGCCCCGGACGGTCACCTCCACCCGGACGGTACGCCCGGCGGCACCGCGCAACGGGAAACGGTACGGCGCGCAGAACGCCTCACCGGCGGACTCCCCGTCGACCGACACCTCCACACTGCCCCGCACCCGCCCGAGATCCAGGACGGGATCGGCCCCCGGCGGCACCTGCAGTGCACGCGCGTACGTCACGCCCCCGCTCCAACTGCCCAGCCCCAGCTCACGCCAGTCGCCGAGCGGCAGCGGCGCCGGTACGGTCCGCACCCGCACCGGCCCGCGCCAGGCGGAGCCGCCCCGCAGGACCGCGGTCGGCTCGGTGACCACCTCGACCGGCGTGGGCGCCGGAAGGGGGTGTCGCAGTGTCAGCCGGTGTCCGTCCAGGGGAGCTTCCGGCCCGTCCCCGACCCGCACGCTCGCCGGTAGCGCCAACGGCAGGTCGAGGGACACCGTGCCCGCCGGCACCGTGAACCGGAAGCGCTGCGGGGCCGCGTGGACGTCGTCCGTGGACCGTGACGGCCACACGGTGCCCGCGAGCACCGGCCGGCCCGTGAGCCAGCCGGTGTCGGGAAGCGGATGCGGCCGTACCACGGCGTGGCAGTGCCTCAGCTCGCCCCGCCTGCGGTCGTCCTCGACGGTTCGCCCCCGCCACCCGCCCGTCCCGGCCTCCCAGCCGGCGCCGCTGACCAGGGCCGTCACCTCGTCCCCGGACCGCACCACCAGGTCGACGAACACCGCGTCCCGGGCATCGGCACTGTCGGACACGACCTCCAGGGTGTGCTCGCCCGCGCCGAGCGCCGGTTCGTGGCGGAAGAACTGCGGCACGGCGCCCCAGTCCGCCGCGTAGTACTCCACCTCCTCCTGCCGCGCCACGACATCGCCGTCGAGGAGCACGGTGGCCGCCGTGGCGGCACCCACCACGAGCACCGCCCGTGCGTCCCCGCCCGGGACCCGCAGCCGCGCGCGGTACGTCACCCGGCCGTCCGGCCGCACACCGTCCGGCGGGCGCATGAACCGCGGACGCGGCCCGAGCCCGCCCGGCGCGGACAGACAGAAGAAGCTGCCGAGCGGAGTGCCGTCCTCGGCCGAGATCGTCGAGGGGCGGCTCTGGGCGTCGGAGAGTTCGTACTCGAGCACGTTCCGGGCGCGGGTCACCGTGATCCGGGCGGAGGCCACGTACCCTGCGGCGCCCGGGTCCAGCCGCTCGCCGTTCCACCACACCCGCTTGCGGGCCTCCGCGCCGACCTGCAGTTCGGCGGGCCCTCGGTGCTCGGTCTCCACGATCGTCCGGACCCGGGCGGCCGTCGCGCCGACCGGCACGGGCACGCGGACGAACTCCTCGTTCACCAGCCCCTTGAGGCCCAGCAGCCCGCCCGGGTCGGGGATGCCCCGGCTCGACGAGTACACGGCGACGTCCCAGCCCGTGTCCGGCGGTACGAGAGGCAACTCGCCCGCCAGGACTCGTTCGGCGCGGTCGGCGTCCAGCGGCTCGGGCACCTCGCCGAGCGGCACCGGTGGCAGGACTCGGACCCGGTTGCCGTACGTGGCCCGGGTCCGCTCCCACACCGTGCCCTCGGTCCACTCCATGGTCCAGAGCTGCGGCTCGTCCACGGACGTACCCGGGGGCAGCGCCAGATCGCCCCAGGTGTTGTCCAGGGTGGGGACCAGCCGGCCGTGCCAGCCGGCCGAGAGGTCGAGCACCCGGCCGGGCGACTCCCGTTCCGGCGGCGTCGGTGCCGGGCGGCCCTCATGCCAGACGACCAGGGCCGCGGGGGCGCCGTCCAGCGGCACCTCGATCGTCGAGACGGCGCCGTCGGCGGAGTCGGACGCGGTGACGCGCGCGGGACGGCGGGAGCCGGTCGCCGGGTTCCAGACCTCGGCCTCGGCGACCTCGGCCCGCACGGTGACGGACGACGTGCCTACGGCGAGGTCCTCCGGGGAGGCGCCGGGCCGCAGTGGATGCGCGCCGATCTCCGGAAAGGCCGCCGTGACCAGCGCAACCGCCTCGTTCCCCTGCCGCCTGACGAGCAGCGGCACCTCACCGGTGGCGTACCCGGCCGCGTCGGCCACCGCCGCCGCACCGGCCTCCGGGTCGGGCACCCGCTCCAGCCGCGGATGGGCCAGCAGCGCCGCCACCACCGTGTCGTCACCGGACCGGCCCGCGGCCGTCGCGGGCGGTCGCCCCACGACCACGACCCGCCCTCCCGCGTCGAGCAGTTCGGCCAGCCGCCGCGCCGTCTCCTCCTCCAGCACGCTCGCCGAGGGCAGCAGCACCACGCCGTACGCCAGGTCCCTGATGCGCAGGGCACCGTCGGTGGCCTTGGCGCGCTGGACCGAGTCGTCGTCGACGACGTCGAAGGAGATCCCGTGCCGGTCCAGGGTTCCGACGTGCGGGGCGAGCCAGTTGTTCGTGCCGCACAGGTCCAGGTAGTGGCGCTGCGTCTCGTCGGCGTCGGCGTGACCGTCGCCCAGCCGGCCGTCGCCGAAGTGCCGGACCGGCGCGTCCAGCGGGATGAGCGCCTGCATGGTGGCGGTCGGGTGCAGGACCGCCACGTCGGCCGCGTAGCCGCCCCAGGACATGATCGAGCAGATCCGGGCCACGGCCCGGGAGAACGCCGGGTACTGCTTCCAGTAGGGCTGGCGCCAGTCGGTGGACGGCGGCGCCCACTCGAACCAGCCGCCCGCCGTGCCGAAGTAACTGGCGTGCGGGTTGTACAGGTTGGCGCCGCTGCGCAGGAACGGCAGCAGCCAGTGGTAGGTGTCCTCCAGCGTGCCGCCCCAGCCGGAGGAGTGGAATGCCTCGATCCACACCCGCTCGTGGCCGTAGAGGTGGGCCATGGAGGAGTGCACCTTGGCGTCACCGTGGTGGTCGCTGCCGGCGGCGCTGTACCAGCGGTGGGTCCGGAAGTAGTCGGTGTAGATCTGCGTCGACTGCGCCGGGTACCCCGCGCGGGCGGGGTGGCTCTGGTCGCTGCCGAGCAGCAGGCCGCGCTCGCGGTGCCAGTCGGAGAGCGGCCGGAACAGGGCCTCCTCGGTGAGCTGCGCGCGGACCGCGTAGTAGTCGGCGCGGATCTCTCCTTCCCCCGCGGTGGCGTTCGTCCCGAACAGGGCCGGCAGCTGGTCGAGCAGGTCGTAGCCGCGCCGGGCGCGGAACTCGTCGGCGAAGCGGTGGCTCCACGCGTTCGTGCCCGGCAGTTCGTCCTGGAAGCTGCCCGCGATGACGGTGCCCAGGTAGCCGGGCACACGGCGGTCGTACTCGTGGTGGACGGTGTCCATCAACAGGCCCACGGCGTGCGGGTCGAGGTAGTCGAACGCCGTGGGGACGGTGGTGACGAGCCGCACCTCGGTTCCGTCGGCGGCGGCGACACCCACGGGGCCGCCCGGGCCGCCCGGGCCGTCCGTGGCCAGATCGAGGCGCCGGCCCTGCTGGGTGTACGCGGCCAGCGGGGTCTCCGCATCACCGACGGCGACCGTGCCCCCGGCGACCGTGAGGTCGTGACAGCGCAGCGCGCGGCCGGCCGCCTCGGGATGACGCCGTGTCACACCGCCCTGCACATTGGCGCCGGAGAACCCGATCTGGTCGTAGAACCACAGGCGCGTGCCCAGTTCCGCGGCGATCTCGCAGGCGTCGGTGAAGCGCGCCCACCACTCCTCGCCGAACCACGCCGGATCGTCGGCCCGGGCACCGAACGTCGGGCCGGCCGGGGCCAGATTGATCACGACGAGGTTGTGGACACCGCCCCGCGCGAACGCCCGCAACTGCCAGGCGAGGCGCTCGCGGGTGACCTTCGCACCCGACCACCACCACAGGGGAGTGGGGCCGAAGTCGCGGGGCGGGTCGTCGAACAGGCGCCGGAGCGCGGGGGAGAGCACGGGCACGGTCCTTCCCCTGAAACGTTTTTAGGCCATCTTCACCGTAGGGGGCCTGGGGCGATCACGCCATATCCCGGAACGGTGGCGCGGCAGCCGACGTCATCTCACCCAGGTGCGCGCGACATCTTGTTGCAACGTTTTTCTCGCCCTATATTCGCTGCGACCAGGCCCCCGGAACCGCGATGTCACCAGACGACGGAGTCGCATCATGGCCGGTACCCGCCCCATCCCGAAACAGCTCTGGAAGGCCGCCGCGCTGTCGGGCATGGCCTCCTATCTCGATGCCGGGCTGATCGTCAGCATCTCCGTCAACCTGGCCATCTACCGCGACAGTTACGACATGGGCGTGTGGATGGCCGGCGCGATCAGCGCGATCGTCACCGGCTGCATCGCCGTCGGGTCCCTGGTGGGCGGACGGCTCGCCGACCTGTTCGGCCGCCGCCGCGTCTACAACTGGGACATCTTCTGCTTCGCCCTCGGCGCGATCGTGATCACGCTGGCCCCGGACGACATCACGCTGCTGATCGGCGTCCTCGTCGCGGGGCTCGCGGCCGGCGCCGACCTGCCGACGTCCCTGGCCGTGGTCTCGGACGCCGCGCCCTCCTGGGCCCGGGGCAGGCTCGTCGCCTTCACCCAGGTCATGTGGATGCTGGGCATCGCCGTCGCCATCGCCCTCGGCTTCGTCCTGTCCACCTCGGGCATGACCGGGGCCCGGCTCATCACCGGCCAGCTGGCCGTCGCCGCGCTCGTCACCTGGGCCTTCCGCTCCCGGCTGAAGCTGCCCGACGAGCCGTCGGAGACCGGAACGGACGATGCCGCCCCGCAGGGTGGCTCCCTGAAGAACATCTGGACGCGCGCCGCCCTGCTGCCGATGACCGCGACCTTCGTCTTCTACGTCACCTGGGGCCTCGGGGCCAACACCTTCGGCCAGTTCGGCACCTATCTGCTCGTCACCGTCAGCGACGCCTCACAGAGCCTGGCCACCGGAATCAACCTGGCCGCCATTCCGATCGGGGTGCTGCTGACCTTCGCCTTCGTGCGCTTCGCGGACACCCCCTGGCGCGACCGGCTGTTCCACGTGGCCGCGGTCGTACAGATCCTCGCCTTCGTCATCGCGTCGCTGACCGCGGGCGCGCTCGTCGGCATGCTCGTCTTCTTCGTCCTCTACCAGCTCTCCAACCCCTTCGCCGGGGAGGCGAACTACAAGGTGTGGTCGCAGCTCACGCTGCCCGCCGACACCCGGGGCACCACCCAGGGCCTGACCTACGCCCTGTCGCGGGGAGTCTTCGCGGTCGCCGCGTTCTTCACCCCCGCCCTCGCCGACCACAGCCCGGCCGTCCTGCTCTGGACGATCACCGCCTGTATGACGGTGGCGGCGTTCGCGGGCGTGTTCATCATCCGCGTCCTGGTGCCGCGTTCCTCCCCTGCCGTGCCCGACAGGGCGAGCCTGCGCATCCCCAGCACCTGAGCAGCAGACCCGACAAGGAGCACCGACCATGGCAACGACCGCCGACCGCGGGGCCGTACGGACCACCGCCCTGCACGACCTGCTCCCGCCGGTCACCCGGCGCCGCACCCGGATCGGACTGGTCGCCGGCGGACTGGGCACCTACTGGCCGCAGTTCCCCGGGCTCCTCCCGCAGCTGAAGGAGTCGGCCGCCCATGTCGCCGAGCGGTTCCGGGGGATGGACGCGGAGGTGACCGACGCCGGATTCGTCTCCGACGCGCAGGAGGGCGCGGAGGCCGCCGAGCTGCTGCGCCGGGCCGACTGCGATCTGATCGTGCTGTTCCTGACGACGTATCTGACGTCGTCGATGGTGCTGCCGATCGCGCAGCGCTCGCACACGCCCGTCCTGGTCGTCGACCTCCAGCCGAGCCAGAGGATGAACCACGCGACCTTCGACACGGGGGACTGGCTGGCCTACTGCGCCCAGTGCTCCGTCCCCGAGGTGGGCAACGTCTTCCGGCGCGCCGGGATCCCCTTCCGGTCGGTCTCGGGATGGCTGCGCCAGGAGTCCGCCTGGCGGCGCATCGAGCAGTGGATCCGGGCCGCGCACATCCGCGCGGCGCTCCGGCACGCCCGGCACGGCCTCATGGGGCACGTGTATCCCGGCATGCTCGACGTGCAGACCGATCCGACGCTGCTGGCCACGACGTTCGGCTCGCACGTGGAGGTGCTGGAGTTCGACGACCTGCGGCACCGGGTGGAGCGCGTGACCGAGGCGGAGACGAAGGAGCGCATGGCGCTCGCCCGGCAGGTCTTCACCCTCGACGACAGCGTGGTGGACGAGGACTTCGCCTGGGGCGCGACCGTGTCGGTCGCACTGGACCGCCTCGTCGAGGACTTCGGGCTCGACACCCTCGCCTACTACCACCGCGGCCTCGACGGCGAACTGCACGAGCGGCTCGGCGCCGGCATGATCCTGGGCGCCTCCCTGCTCACCGCCCGGGGCGTGCCCGCGGCCGGCGAGTACGAACTGCGCACCAGCGTCGCCCAGCTCGCCTCCCAGAGCGTTGGCGCCGGCGGCTCCTTCACCGAGATCCAGGCCCTCGACTTCGAGGACGGCGTCGTGGAGATGGGCCATGACGGACCCGCCCACCTCGCCGTCAGCGCCCGCGACCCCCTCCTGCGCGGACTCGGCGTCTACCACGGCAAACGCGGCTGGGGCGTGAGCGTCGAGTTCGACGTCCGGCACGGGCCCGTCACCCTGCTCGGGCTCGGCCAGGACGCCGATGGCAGCCTGTCCTTCGTCACCTCCGAGGGCACCGTCGTCCCCGGACCGCTGCTGGAGATCGGCAACACCACCAGCCGCGTCGACTTCGGCCGCGACCCGGGCGAATGGGTGGACGCCTGGAGCGCCACGGGCGTCGGTCACCACTGGTCCCTCGCGGTCGGCCACCACGCGGCCGACTTCCGGGCCGCGGCGAGTCTGCTGGGCATCGAACACCGGGGCGTATGACGGGGAGATGGGTGTCGTCCCCGCCCGGAGATGGGTGCGGGCACCGATGGTGACGCCATCGGTGTGCGTGTGAGGCTGGCAGCGTCGCCGAGGCATTCGTGCCGGTTGTCATGGCCGCGGCCTCGGTCCCCGCCGAGAGGCGGACGACGCTGCCCGTTCAGAGCCCCCTTCGAAGGAGGAGCCCCTATCCATCCCCGCAAGGTGAAACGATCCGCCTACCGCGCTCCCACGAAGGCGGTGACCCGTGGGACACGCTGACAGCCTCCTCGCCATGGGCGGTGCCTTCCTGGCCGCCGCCTTCCTCGCCCGCCTCGGCGGCAGGATCGGACTCCCGACGATCCCGCTGTTCATGCTCGCGGGCATCCTGCTCGGCCCGCACACCCCGGGCCTGGTCATCGTCGAGGACGCACACGACTTCGAGATGCTCTCCGCGCTCGGACTGGTGCTGCTGCTGTTCTACCTGGGCCTTGAGTTCCACCTCGACGACCTCAAGAGCGGTGGCCGGCGCCTGCTGACCGCGGGCGGGATCTATCTGCTGCTCAACGTCGGCGCGGGGCTGGCCTTCGGGTTCGCCCTGGGCTGGGGTGTCCGGGAGGCGCTGGTGCTCGCCGGTGTCCTCGGGATCTCCTCGTCCGCCATCGTCACCAAGATCCTCATCGACCTGGGCCGCATCGGCCGCCCGGAGACCCGGCTCATCCTGGGCGTCATCGTGGTCGAGGACATCTTCCTCGCGCTGTACCTCGCCGCGCTCCAGCCGGTCATCAGCGGCGCCCAGGGCGTCGGGGACATGATCCTCCAGGGCGGCAAGGCCTTCGGCTTCCTGCTGGTCCTGGCCGCCGCGGCCCGCTACGGCACGAAGCTCGCCGGGCGCCTGATCGCGACCCGCGACAGCGAACTGCTCGTCATCACCTTCCTCGGCGCGGCCGTCCTCGTGGCGGGAGTCGCCGAGGTCCTCGGAGTCGCCGACGCCATCGGCGCGTTCATGGTCGGCCTGATCCTGGCCGGCACCTCTTCCGGCCCGCGCATCCGGGAACTGGTGCATCCGCTGCGCGACGCCTTCGCGGCGATCTTCTTCTTCGCCTTCGGACTCTCCATCGACCCCGGCGACATCCTCTCCGTCGTCGGCCCGGTCGCCGCGGCGGCCGCGCTGACCGTCGTCATGAACATCATCGCCGGACTCCTCGTCGCCCGCGTGTACGGCTACGGAGCCGAGCCCGCCGCCGAGATCGCCACGACTCTCGTGGCCCGCGGGGAGTTCGCGCTGATCCTGGCCGCCATGGCCGCCAGCGCCGGACTCGACAACCGCCTCGCCCCGTTCATCGCCGGATACGTCCTCGTCCTCGCGGTCCTCGGCCCCATCGCCGCCGGACGCTCCGCCCTGCTCGCCCGCGCGCTCCGGTCCGCCCAGGACCTCCTGCCGGGCCGCTCGGCCCCGACGTACGACATCGAGCCCCAAAGCGACCCCGCAGCGCGCGCTCCCCAGCCCGCCGAGGCCGAGCGCTAGCCGCCTCGACCTCAGGGCTCGATCAGCCCGACACGGATGGCGTAGCGCGTCAGCTCCAGACGGTCCTTGAGGCCGAGCTTCTGGAGCAGGTTGGCGCGGTGGCGCTCCACCGTCTTGGGGCTGATGACCAGCAGCTCGGCGATCTGCTGCGAGGTGTGGCCCTCGGCGACGAGCTTGAGGATCTCCTCCTCACGGTCCGTGATGGCCCGGGAGGGCGGTGCGCCGCCCTCCCGGACGCGGTCGAGGTAGTCGCGGACGAGCGCGGCCACGGCACCGGGATACAGGAAGGGCTCGCCCCGCATGGTGGCCCGGCACGCCTCGACCAGGTCGCGGTCCGCGACGGACTTGAGCACATAGCCCGAGGCACCGGCACCGAGCGCCTCGAAGAAGAACTGCTCGTTGTCGTACATGGTCAGGATGAGGATCCGCGTCCCGGGGCAGGTCCGGGACAGCTCCCGGGCCGCCTGGAGCCCCGTCAGCCGGGGCATGGCGATGTCGAGGACGGCCAGATCGGGCCGGTGCTCACGGGCCCGGGCGACGGCCTCGGCCCCGTCGTCCGCCTCGGCGACCACGGTGAGATCGGGTTCGGCGTCCAGGATCAGCCGGACACCCCGCCGCACCAGGGCGTGATCGTCGGCGAGCAGGATGCGGGTGGGGGAGGAGTCGGTCATGGTCGGCCGTTCCGGTCGGGATCGTGTACGGGCACGGGGACGGTCAGGCGCACTTCGGTGCCCTTCTCCGGTCCGGGGCCCAGGCTGAGGCCGGCGCCGACGAGCAGGGCACGTTCACGCATGCCCCGGATGCCGGCTCCCTCCGGCGCGTCGCCGGTGCCCCGTCCGTCGTCACGGACGCAGAGCCGCACGCCCGTGGCGGTCCGCCGCAGGGCGAGCTCGGCGTGCCGAGCCCCGGCGTGCCGGGCGACATTGGTGAGTCCCTCCTGCGCGACCCGGTAGAGGACGAGTTCGGCCTCCGGGCCGAGCGGCGGCAGATCCGCGTCCAGGCGGTGGCGTACGGACAGACAGGGACCGCTGAAGTCGGTGGCAAGGGACTTCAGCGCACTCGCCAGACCGAGTTCGTCCAGTACACCGGGGCGCAGCCGGCGGGCGATACGACGGATCTCGTCCAGACCGGCCCGGGTGGTCTCCTGCACCTGGCGCAGCTCCTCCAGCAGATCGGGCGGGGCATGACCGGCCACCCGCTTGAGTTCGAGCAGAACGGCCGTGAGGGTCTGACCCACCTCGTCGTGCAGCTCCTGGGCGATACGGCGCCGCTCGGCCTCCTGGGCGGACAGGACCCGGGCGCTGCTCGTGGCCCGCTCGTCCTCCAGCCGGTCGAGCATCGTGTTGAAGGTCGTGATCAGCTCGGCGACCTCCGCCTGGCCGCCGACCGCCGGACGCCGCCCCGGACGCAGCAGGTCGGTCGTCGTCATGGCCCGCGTCAGGCGCTGGAGCGGGGCGAGCCCGACCCGCAGCAGCAGGGCGTTGGCGACGAGCATCGCGGCCAGCCCCACCGTCAGCACCGCGGCCTCCGTGAGCAGCACCGGGGTGGAGACGGTCACGGGCCCCAGCAGCAGCGCGGTCGCCGCGATCAGCACGAGGGCGTTCAGCAGGAAGATCCGCCAGAACAAGGGCACCGCGTACCGCCTCCACCGACCTGTCAGCCTCCGTCATCCCTCCAGCGTGTGCGCTGCCCGGTCCCGCCGCCATCCGTGACACCACCCATCCTCGAGGCGAACACCGGCCTGGCGGCACGGCGTTCGTACAGGGCGGCCACCGGGAAGGATGAGGGTGGGGCCTGATGGCGGAGGCCGCTGGAGGGGGGAGAAGCTGAAGCCCCGGTGAGACCGGCCGCACCGTGCGTCGGCGGGCCGTCTCCCTCCGCACCGTCACGTGGCCCGACACCCCAGGACCCGCCATGGCCTCGGCCGTGCCGTGCCCTGCCCCGAAGCGCTGCCGGGTTCCGGGAAGGAGAAGCCGTGCACCAGTCCGGAGACGAACGTCTCGTCGACCTCGAAGCGCGACTCGAGCGGGAGGACCCCAGGTTCGCCCGGGCCCTGCGAGCCGGCCGCCCGGCCCCGCCCCGGGAGTACCGGCGTACCGGAGCCTGGTGGGGACTGGCGCTGGGCGTGGCCGTCCTGGGCTGCGGCATCGCCCTGGCCCAGGGGCTGCTCATCGCGGCCGGGCTGGTCGTGGTCGGCATGTCGGCCCAGCTGGTGGATCCGGACCCGAGCCGCCTGGGACGTCAGGCCCCGAGGAGGCGGTGACACCACGCCGAGCGGTGTGGCCGCCGCGCCCACGCGTGAGACGGCGGGGCGCTACACCCCGGCCGCCCACTTCCGCAGCAGCGCCTCCCGCTCCTCGCGCGGCGGAGTGCCCTCGGCCGCGTGCTCACGGCCCCACGCCAGGAGTTCGCCGATCTCGGCGCCGCCGTCGGCGAGCCGCTGGAGGAGGGCGGTGGAGAGGTCGTACTCGGAGGGCAGGTAGATCCCGCCGGTGACGGCCGTGAGCACATCGACCAGGACGCTCTCCTCGGCCGTCGCCACCTCCACGGAGAAGGCGGGCGGCAGCTCGCCGTCCCCCGTGACCATGACGGACGCGGCGTCGAAGGCCATGGACGCCAGCCTCCGTACGCCGGACCGCACGGCCACGTGGTGCGTCTCGATCCGGACCACCTCGTCCCACGTCCAGAACCTGCCCCGCCCGGCCCCGGGCGCCTCGACGCCGTCCTCGGACAGCCGTACCCCGGAGACCGCTCCCGCGGGCTCGGCCCCCACGTACACCGAGTCCTCGCCGATCCAGAACAGGCCGACCATGGCCATGAGCGCCTCCCGTGACAGTCCGGGGAAGAGCGGTCCTCGCCCCCGTTTCGCCGTAGGAGACGGGTACGGCGCGGTGGAGGTTGCGGTCTCCCCGGTCACCGTCCGATGCCGCCGTCGGAGTGCGGTCGTAACCCATGTGAACGCCCCGGATGGTGGGACGGCCCGGCATGACTGACGGTGGTTCACGTCGAGGCCGGGTCTCCTGAGCTGGCGAGGCGTCAGCTGCCCGGCCCGCGACGGAAGGACGACCGATGCGCTCTGCCCGCATTCTGCTCGCGACGGCCACCGCCACGGCGGCCCTCGCGATCGCCGCACCCACCGCCAGTGCCGAGGCCATGGGTGACCGGGACCACGACACCACTTCCTACAGCAAGGAGCACCACAAGGACGGCAAACACCACGAGCCGCGCGGCGGAGTACACACGGGTGGCGGAGCGCTGGCCGCGGTGAACGCCGACGACGACTGGGACAACCCCAAGCACGACCCGGACACCTACAAGGACGGCGAGCGCGGCGGGGACCCCTGGGGCGACAAGCACGACGACCCCTACGGGGACAAGCGCGACAAGGACTGGGACAAGCACGACGAGCACGACAAGGACTGGGGAGACAAGCACGACGAGAACGGCAAGCACGACGAGCACGGCAGGCACGACGAGCACGGCAAGCACGACAAGCCGCGCGGCGGCGTCCACACCGGTGGCGGCGCACTGGCCGCTCCGGGTGTCACCGCCGGTGGTCTCGCCGTGCTGGCGGTGGCCGGCACCGGCCTGTACGCGATGCGACGCCAGCGGGCCTCGCGGGGCACGGCATGACCGATGCCTGACCACATAGCCGCCGCGGCCGCCGCACGTGCCCCTCGCGTCGCGGCGGCCCGGCTCGTCGTCCTCGCGTGTCGTGCCCGCTGCCCCGCCCGATGCGCTGCCGTGCCCGAATGAGGTGGTCCCCGATGGCAGCCAGCTCCCCCACCCCCGCCGACCCAGGCCCCGAGCCGCAGAAGTCGAAGCGCCGATTCCGCACAGCCGTGACGGCCTTCTGGGCGGTGGCCGCCCTGGTCCTGACCCTGTGCCTGGTCGGTGGCGGCGACGAGTCGTCCGACACCTCAGGCCCGCCGCACGCCCCACCGGCCGTCTCGGCGGCCGCGCCTTCCGAGCCCGCGGAGCGGGCCGGATCGTCCAAGGCCCACCGGCGTCTGCCCCGGTCCCGTCCGGTCCGCCTCCTCATCCCCAAGATCGCGGTCGACGCGCCTTTCACCGCCCTCGCCATCGACCGTTCGGGTCAGCTCGCACCCCCGCCGCCCGACGAGACCAACCTCGTCGGCTGGTACGCCAAGGGCCACTCACCCGGGGAGACCGGCACCGCGATCATCGCCGGACACGTGGACACCGCGACATCCCTGGCCGTGTTCGCCCGGCTCAGCGAGCTGCGCAAGGGGGACCGGTTCCATGTGACGCGAGCCGACGGGCGCCGGGCCACCTTCGTGGTCGACGGAGCGGAGTCCTTCGAGAAGGACGAGTTCCCCGACGAGCGCGTGTACGGCGACACACGGGATGCCCAGGTCCGGCTCATCACCTGCTCGGGAACCTACGACCGCAAGGCCCGGGACTACACCGAGAACCTGGTCGTGTTCGCCCACCTCGTCTGACTTCCGGGGCCCCGGCCTGACTTGGTGTTTTACAGTTGCTCCCACGATTTCAGGCGACTGTGGGACCTGTGAGGTATACGCGAACCATGACGACCGAAACGTTTGAGTTCCAGGTAGAGGCACGTCAGCTGCTCCAGCTGATGATCCACTCGGTCTACTCGAACAAGGATGTCTTCCTGCGGGAACTCGTCTCCAACGCCTCCGACGCGCTCGACAAGCTGCGTCTGGAGAAGCTGCGGGACGACTCGCTCGACGCCGACGTGTCGGATCTGCACATCCGGATCGATGTCGACAAGGAGGCCCGCACCCTCACGGTGCGGGACAACGGCATCGGAATGTCGTACGACGAGGTCGGGCAGCTCATCGGCACCATCGCCAACTCGGGCACCGCCACCTTCCTCCAGGAACTGAAGGAGGCCAAGGACGCGGCCGGGGCCGAGGGGCTCATCGGCCAGTTCGGCGTCGGCTTCTACTCCGGCTTCATGGCGGCGGACGAGGTGACGCTGGTGAGCCGGCGGGCCGGGGAGGGCCAGGGGACCCGCTGGACGTCGCGCGGCGAGGCCACGTACACGCTGGAGAAGGTCGACGACGCGCCCCAGGGCACGTCCGTCACGCTCCACCTCAAGCCCGCCGACCCCGAGAACCAGCTCCACGACTACACCTCGCCGTGGCAGATCAAGGAGATCGTCAAGCGGTACTCGGACTTCATCACCTGGCCGATCCGGATGGTCCCGGAGGCGGGCGAGGGCGACAGCGCGCCCGAGCCCGAGACGCTGAACTCCATGAAGGCCCTGTGGGCGCGCTCGCGCGACGAGGTGTCCGACGACGAGTACCACGAGCTGTACAAGCACATCAGCCACGACTGGCGCGAGCCGCTGGAGACGATCCGCCTCCAGGCGGAGGGCACCTTCGAGTACCAGGCCCTGCTCTTCGTCCCCGCGCACGCCCCGCACGACCTGTTCACGCGGGACTTCAAGCGCGGCATCCAGCTCTATGTGAAGCGCGTCTTCATCATGGACGACTGCGAGGCGCTGCTGCCGCCGTACCTGCGCTTCGTCAAGGGCGTCGTCGACGCGGCGGACCTTTCGCTCAACGTCTCCCGCGAGATCCTCCAGCAGGACCGGCACATCCGGATGATGCAGCGCCGGCTGACCAAGAAGGTCCTGTCCACGGTCAAGGACTTCATGACCAAGGACGCCGACCGCTACGCCACGTTCTGGCGCGAGTTCGGCACCGTCCTCAAGGAGGGCCTGGTCACCGACTCCGAGAACCGCGACGCCGTCCTCGCCGTCTGCTCGTTCGCGACCACGCACGCCGACGACGAGCCGACGACCCTGGCGCGGTACGTGGAGCGGATGAAGGACGGCCAGGACGACATCTACTACCTCACCGGCGAGTCCCGGCAGAGCATCGAGAACTCCCCGCACATGGAGGCGTTCCGCGACAAGGGCATCGAGGTCCTGCTGCTCACCGACGCCGTCGACGAGGTGTGGGTGGACGCCGTCGGCGAGTACGAGGGCAAGCGGCTGCGGTCCGTCGCCAAGGGTGAGATCGACCTGGACGCCCAGGGGGACGAGAAGGCCGACGAGGAGCGGGAGAAGCAGGCCGAGGACTACGCCGGGTTGCTCGGCTGGATGCGGGAGCAGCTGGGCGAGGACATCAAGGAGGTGCGCCTGTCGGCGCGGCTCACCGTCTCTCCCGCCTGTGTCGTCGGGGACGCCCACGATCTGACCCCGGCGCTGGAGAACATGTACCGGGCGATGGGCCAGGAGGTGCCGCGCGCCCAGCGGATCCTCGAGCTCAACCCCGGCCACCAGCTGGTGAAGGGCCTGAACCAGGCGTACAAGGAGCGCGAGGACCGCTCGGGCCTCGTCGAGTCCGCCGAGCTGCTGCACACGCTGGCGGTGCTCGCCGAGGGCGGCCAGCCCAAGGACCCCGCCCGCTTCGTCAAGCTGGTGGCGGACCGCCTGGAGCGCACGCTGTAGTCAGGAGACGGGTCAGGGGTGGTCCGGGGTGCCCGCCGCTCGCGCCCCGGGCGGGGTCGTGCCCGTGCCGCCCGGCGGGACGATCTCGCCCTGGACCACCCGCGGCGCGGTGCCCGGTCCGGCCTCCTCGTCCTTCGCGGCGCGTGCCTCGGCCTTGAGGATGCGCGCCGACTTGCCGGCGGAGCGGGCGAGTTCGGGGAGCTTCCTCGCTCCGATCACGGCTATGACGACGATGAGGATGATCGCGAGCTCGCTCAGTCCGAACATGGTGTCCTGTCCTTTCCCGCCCGGGCCGGGCACGGCGCGAGCGTATCGGGCGGGGAGCACGGCGTCATCGCCGCCTCGGGTCGCGGGGCCGGCTGCCCGCGCAGGTGGGGCAGCACGCCGAGGTCGAGCAACGCCTGCCGCCAGGCCATCCGGGCCTGCTCCACCCGCCCGGCCGTGGGTGCGCCACGCCGTCCCAGGGCCGTGCGCAGCAGCGCCGCCAGGGCGACGAGGCCGGTCACGGCCGCCACGAGCGCCAGGGTCCAGCCGGCCGCGAGCAGCGATCCGGGCAACGGCCCCGGGGCGTCGGCCACCTGGAGCAGGCCGCCGAGCAGGAGCAGCACCCCGGCGGAGGTGGCCGCCACGAGCGGCGTGAGCACCGCGAGGGCGGCCAGCAGGCTGCCGGTGTCGCGCGAGCCCCGCGCCTCGTGCCGGGCCGCCTCGCGTACGGCGAGATAGGCGCGATACGGCTCTTCGGCCGCCGCCGCGATGTCGTCGGCGCGGGCCAGCGTGTCGGCGCGCAGGCGCGCGGCCGTCCGGCCGGTCGGGTCGGCGCCGAGGGCATCGCGGATGTCCGCGGTGTTCAGGGCCAGGTGCAGTACGGCTTCGAAATCCGCGCGGTCCTCGGGGTGGAGGCGGGACGGTTCGGCCATGTGGTCTCCCGGTCGGTTGCTGATGCGGCCGCCGGGCCCCGCCATGCGCCGGCGGGGCCCGGCGGTACGGATCGGTCCCTGTCAGACGCCGACGCCGAAGTCGGAGGCGATACCGGCAAGACCGGAGGCGTACCCCTGGCCGACGGCACGGAACTTCCACTCCTCGCCGTTCCGGTAGAGCTCGCCGAAGACCATCGCCGTCTCGGTGGAGGCGTCCTCGGACAGGTCGTAGCGGGCGATCTCCTGACCGCCGGCCTGGTTGACGACCCGGATGAACGCGTTGCGGACCTGTCCGAAGCTCTGGCCGCGGTTCTCGGCGTCGTGGATGGACACCGGGAACACGATCCTGTCGATCTCGGCGGGTACGGCGGCGAGGTTCACCTTGACGGTCTCGTCGTCGCCCTCGCCCTCGCCGGTGAGGTTGTCGCCGGTGTGCTCGACCGAGCCGTCCGGGCTCTTCAGGTTGTTGTAGAAGACGAAGTGCTGGTCGGAGGGGACCTTGCCGGAAGCCTCCAGGAGCAGGGCGGAGGCGTCCAGGTCGTAGTCCGTGCCGGTGGTCGTACGGACGTCCCAGCCCAGGCCGACCAGGACGGCGGTGAGGCCCGGCGCCTCCTTGCTGAGCGAGACGTTGCCGCCCTTGGACAGGGAAACTCCCACGGGGTACTCCTTCTTGACGTGTGCGTTCTGGTTCTCGACGGGTCCGTTCCGCGTCCGGGAAGGACCCGGAACTAAAATCTACAGCACTGTAGAAGGTGAGGGGGCCGGTCCCGCGGATCTATACGATGTCGGCACGGGCAACGCAGGGCGGTGGAAGGGAGGCAGGGCGGTGACGGATCCCCGGCAGCGACCCCGGCGGGGGCAGGGCGAGCTGGAGGCGCTGGTGCTGGAGGCGCTGCGGGCGGCGGACGGTCCGGCGACGGCCGGCTGGGTGCAGGAACGCCTCGGCGGCGACCTCGCGTACACGACGGTGATCACGATCCTGACCCGGCTGCTGGGCAAGGGTGCGGTCACCCGGGAGCGGGTCGGCCGGTCCTTCGCCTGGACGCCCGCCTCGGACCAGGCGGGCCTGGCCGCGCGGAAGATGCGCAAGGTGCTGGACGCCGAGAGCGACCGCGAGGCCGTGCTGGCCAGCTTCCTCACCGGCCTCGGCCCGGACGACGAACGGCTGCTGCGTGACCTGCTGGATCAGGCTCATGGCGAGGGGGAAGACTGAAGCCTCATGGGGGTCTTCGTCTTTATGCCACTGGTCCTGCCGCTCACGGCATGGCCGGTCGCCCGCCTGGCCGAACAGCATCTGCATCCACGCACCGCGACCCGGCTGCTGACCGCGATGGCCGCGGTGCTGGCGCTGTGCAGCACCGTGTGCCTGGGGCTGGTCATGGTCGTCGGCACCGCCCAGCTCCCCGGCAACCCGCTGCCCGACGGCTGGTCGGACCCTGAGGTCCGGGCCGCGGTGCCGTACGACGAGATCGTCGGCAAGGCCGCCATTCCCGCGCTCTGCGCGGTGCTCGTCGCCTGCGGCCGGACCCTGTGGCGGCACGCCCGGGTACGCCACCGGGCCCACCGCGCCCTGGCCGGGCTGCCGGACACGGAGGTGGCGGTACTGCCGGACGCCGTGCCGTACGCGTATGCGCTGCCTGGGCGTCGGGGCGGGGGTGGGCTGCGGGTTGGCGTGGGCCGTCGGGGGAGAGGTGCTCTGCGTGATGGTGATGCCTCGCGTGGCAGGGTCCGCCGCCACCGGGGTGATGCTCTGGGTGCCGGCGTCGGTCACCGGGGCGGCGGTGCCGGTCGCCCTGTCCGTGGCCCGCGTGCGGGGCGTGTCGTGGTGACCACCGGTCTGCTGGACCAGCTCCGGTCGCCCGAGCGCCGGGCCCTGTTCGCCCATGAGCGGGCGCACCTCGCCGCCCGGCACGACCGCTTCCTGCTCGCCGTGCAGCTCGCCGCCCGGGCCAACCCGTTCCTGCGGCCGCTGCGTACGGCCGTGGCCTATACGGCGGAGCGGTGGGCCGACGAGGAGGCGGCCCGCACGATCGGCAGCCGCCGCACGGTGGCGCGGGCGATCGGCACGGCCGCCCTCGTCTCCCGGGGCACCCCGGCGCCCACGCTCGCGGGACTCGCCGCCCCGGGGCCGGTGCCGCGCCGGGTGGCGGCCCTGCTCGGCCCCGCACCCGCCGTCCGCACCTGGCCCCCGGTGTTCACCTCGGTCGGCCTCGCGGCGTGGGGCGCGGCCGCGGGAACGGCAGTGTCGGCGATGTCGTCCGCGAACTCGGCCGTCACGATGGTGCTCATCTTGCATGCGGCGACGCCTTTGTGAGGCCTGTGGGGGGCGGGTGGGTCACGTCCGGGTGGTCGGCCGGGGCTCTGTGGCTCGGGCTGTTGTCCGGGGCTCCCGCTCCGATGTCGACGCTTGCGGGGCTCGCCGTCTCGGGGTCGGCTGCCTCGGGGTAAGGCCCCGGGTGGGTGCTGGTCCGGGTGGTCTGATTGCCGGACCCTTGCCTGGGGCTCGGCAACCCGGGCGCCGGGCCGTGAGCGAGTACCGGGCCCCGCCTCGGTCTGGCCCCAGCCCTCCGTGCTGCCTTTGTGAGGTCTAGGGGGCTGTTGGGTCACGTCTGGGGAGGTCGGCGGGGCTCTGCGGGGCGGGCTGTTGTCCTGGGCTCCTGCCTTGATGTGGACGCTTGCGGGGCTTGCCGTCTCGGGGTCGGCTGCCTCGGGGTAAGGCCCCGGGTGAGCGGTGGTTCGGGTGGTCTGCTTTTCGGACCCTTGCCGGGGACTCGGCAGCCCGAGCACCGGGCCGTGAGCGAGCACCGGGCTCCCGTCTCGGTCTGGCCTCAGCCCTCCGGGCTGCCTTTGTGAGGTCCGGAGAGGCGGGTGGGTCACGGCCAGGGGCCGTGGGCCAAGGCCTTGCGGCCAGCCCGGGCTGTTGCCCAGGGCGCCCGCCTCAGCCCGGCCCCCGGCCCCGCCTCAGCCCTCCTCTTCCTCCTCGCCCTCGAAGAAGTCCCCGACCTCGTCGACGACTTCACCGGCGACCATGCCGCCGACGACACCGGCGGCGAGCCCGGCCGCGCCTGCGGCGACGGCGGTGCCCATGCCGGGGCCCGAGCGGTGACCGTCATGGTGCTGACCGTGGCTGCCCGGGCCGAACGCGGGGGAGCCGAAGCCCACGGGGGAGCCGTACGACGCCCGGTGCTCCACGAGTTGCTGGACCCAGCCGTCTACGATCGCGGGCCAGTCCTGGTGCTCGACACCCTCATGGGAGACGTTGAAGCGGTTCAGCGCGTCGTGGCCGGACGACAGGAAGCCGCCGCGCTTGTCCGCCTCCAGGACGACCTCCATGCCGCCCGGGTTCGCCAGGAACGTCAGCTCGATCTCGTTGATCTGCTGGGCGTACCGGGGTGACGGGACGAGCTCGATCTCCTGGTAGAACGGCAGTTGCTGGCCGGTGCCGCCGATGCGCCCGTACTCGAGATCGGCCGACTTGAAGCCGAACCCGAGCCCGCCCAGGGCTTCGAGCACGGCCTCCTGCACCGGCAGCGGCGTGACGATCAGCTGGTCCAGATCGCCCTTGTCCTTCGCACCCGCCACCGACAACTCGGTGCGTACGCCGAGGACGACGCCCAGGCTCTGCCCGTGCAACTGGGTGGCCGGCGTCTCCCACGGCAGGGTCACACTGAACGGCACACTGCGCTGCTCGCCCTCGGTGAGCCGGAAGCCACCGCCGACGGTGAAGCGGTCGAAGGCGACGACGCCCTCGCTCTCACCGCCCTCGTGCTCGGCCTCGACCCGGGCCACCAGCTCCAGGGTGATGTGCTCGATATCGAAGTCGGCCTTGCCGCCCACGAGTTGGACCTGGCCGGTGAGCGTGCCGCCGGGCCGGACGGGAGCCGGGTCGAGGACCGTGTCGACGGTGGGTCCGCCCACACCGAGCGCGCCGAGCAGTCGTTTGAACACCATGGTGGGCGTCCACTCCTTCACATGCGTGTACTGACTTTCTACAAGCATGTAGAAGCATAGGGGATGGTGCCGGGTGAGGGAGTGTCAGGGAGGTGGGTTGCGGAGGAGAACATCTCACTCCTCCGCAACCGGCACCCGTCACCGCACGGCTCAGCCCACGACCCGGCCCAGCTCGATCCGGTCGATGTTCGGCGCCCAGGCGCTCGCGTTGCCGAACGTCACCTTGTTGGCACCCTTCTTCAGATCGACCGGGACGCCGACCGTCCAGTAGTCGTCGAAGCTCCAGGTGTTCTTGAAGGTGACCTTCACCGGTGCCGCGCTTCCGACCGTGATGTCCGCCGTACGGGACATGATGTCCGTGTTGTAGGCGTGGCCGTTGTCCCTGCGGTCGTTGTGCGCGTAGTGGACGACCAGCACATGGCGGCCGGACCGGGGCGCGTTCACCGTGAACTCGGCCGTGCTGGACGCGCTGTTGCCGAGCCATCCGATGTACGAACCGGCGGACGCGTGCCGGGAGTCGACGAGCTTGGCGCCGCCCGCGAGCGTGGCCGAGGCGCCCTCGTAGGAGAGGGTGCCGGCGGCCGAACCGTCGCCGGAGACGTCCAGGGAGCGCACGGCGGCGTGGCCGGACGCCATCGCGATCCGGTTGTTGCCCGCGACCAGGTAGAGCCGCAGCGGCCGTCCGGGCGTGGCCGTGACCGTCTCCCCGTGCAGCGCGAGCTTCACCGCCGCCGAGGCCCGCGGCGTCACCGTGTAGTAGCCGTCACGCGGGGCGTAGACGTCGAACACCGCCTTGTCGCCCGAGCGCAGCACCAGGGCGCCCGTGCCCACACCGGCCGAGGACGAGTAGTCGTACGACGGCCTGCCGCTGATGTCCGCCAGGGTGGCCTCGTACGACGCGGAGGCCGCGCCCGTCCGGGTGGTCAGGTCGATCCGGTCGAGGGTGACCTCGGCGTCGCCCTTGGACAGGACCAGCTGGTGTGTACCGGCCTTCAGCTGGACGCCGACATCCTTCTTGGCGCGGTACGTCCAGTTCTCGGTGGAGGGGTAGCCGACCGTCACCGGGTCGCCGCCGTCGACCGACAGCTTCTGCGTGGCGGGGCCGCCGGACTGGTTGCCGTACAGGATCGCCAGGTCGTACGTGCCGTCCTTCGGCACCTGCACCGTGAAAGCGACCTTGCTGCCGGGCTGGTTGAGGGAGCCGACGTCCTTGGTGCCGGAGGCCGCGTAGCCGTTGGCGTTCTGCACGGTGCCCTGCGTGTACACCTTGCCGTCGGTGATGGCCGCGTCCTCGGCCTCGTACGACGCCGACCACGGGACGGACGTGGCGGACGGGGTGCCGGAGCCGCCGGGGGTGAGGACGACCCGGTACGCCGACATCTTGTGCAGCCCGCGCAGCGGGACGGTCACCGAACCGTCGTCCGCCACCTTCACCTTGGTGCGCGCCAGGACCCGCGGAGCCGCGTGCTGCCCCTCGTAACCGGACCAGGCCGCCTCGGCGACCGTCGCGGTGACCGTACGGCCGAACACCGACCGCGGGACGTTGCGCACGACCACGTCCGAGTCGCCGGCGGAACCGCCGAGCAGCACCTGCGCCTGGCGGCGGGAGGCGTCGAGGGAGGCGAGGCCCTGGAGCGTGTCGATCGCGTTGGGCTGCGGGGGCGTCACCTTCACGGTGTTCCCGGTCATGCCCGCGTACCAGCGGAACAGCCACCAGCCGCCGTTGGGGATGTTGGAGCGCACCACATGGCCGCTGAGATTGCCGGCGGCGTCCCAGTAGGCCATGTTGGCGTACACCTTGTTGCGCTCGAACATGGACACCCACTGCACGAGCTGCCCGGGCACGGACAGGTCGCGGCGGTTGGCGTACTCATCGATGTTGATCTTCAGCGGGGCGACGCCCGCCTCGCGCTCCAGCTTGCGGTACTCGTCGTAGTGCGCCTGGAAGTCGCGCAGCGAACCGGAGCCGAGCTCGTGCCAGGTCATCACCTGGGGCAGCACGTTCTCCCGCTTGGCGAAGGCGAGGAAGTCCTTCAACAGGCGGGTGTGGTAAGCCGCTTCATTGGGTCCGGCGATCCGCGCGTCCGGGTCGATCGCGCGGATCCGCTGGTACACCGTCTTCCAGTCCTTGAAGAACCGGTCGCGGTTCTTCTCGTACTGGGCCTGGTCCTGGACGTCGAGCTTGTACCAGATCTGGTCGGGCTCGTTGAACGGGATGTAGACGAAGCGCTCGCTGTTCGGGTCGGCCGAGACCTCCTTGGCGATCTTGTCGACCTTGGGGAGGTAGTCGTCGATGCCGAGGTCCTCGTACGGCCACTTGGCGTAGATGTCCTGCATCATCACGTTGATCTCGCCGCCGCCGTTGCGGAAGAACGACTTGGAGACGGTGAGCGCGTCGCCGTTGGGGTGCTGGGCGCCGTCCTCCGGCTTCTGCGAGACGCTGGTGATCTTCAGAGGAGCCATCGCGGCGTCGCTGGGCACGCCGTCGTCGCTGAGCCCGTACAACGAGCCGTTGGCGCCCAGCATCACCGGGCCCTCGGAGGCGTTGAGGTCGACGCTGAGGCGTTGGGGGTCGGCCGCGGCGGCGGGAGGGGCCGCGGGGAGGGTGCCTGCCATGGCGGCTGCTCCAAGTAGTGCTGTCACTAGGGCGGTTCTGGTGCGGGATCTGGTGCGGGCGGGGGTGCTCACGCTGCTGGACCTCCAGTCACTTGACGGCTCCACTGGTGATTCCGGACACGATCTTTCGCTGGCCGACGAGGAACACGGCGACCATGGGCAGGCTCATCACCACGACGTACGCGAAGACGAGATGCCAGTTGTTGAGGTAGAGCTGGGCGCTGGCTACCTGGTAGAGGTTGAGCGGCAGGGTCGCCCTGTCTCCGCCGCCGAGGACGAAGAACGCGTAGAAGACGTCGCTCCAGGCGTAGAGCATGACCATGATCGTCGCGGTGGCGATCACCGGGCGGAGCAGCGGAAGCACGATCCGCCAGAAGATCCGTGACGGCGTCGCCCCGTCCATCCGGGCCGCCTCCTCCAGCTCCATGGGGATGGCGCGGATGAAGCCGGTCATGAAGAAGATCGACGTCGACAGGTACATGCCGGTATAGACGGCGATCATGCCGGGGCGGGTGTTGGCCAGCCCCAGCTGCCGCAGCTCCATCACGATGGTGATGACGGCGGGCGGCAGCAGCAGTCCGCTGATGCAGAGCGCGTACGCCGCCGAGACCAGCTTCGACTTGCGGCGGGCGAAGACCCAGGCGGCGCCCGCCCCCAGGATCAGCACCAGCACCACCGAAGGCACCACGACCAGCAGCGAGTTGAGGAAGCCGCGCAGCATCTCGCCCTCGCCGACGGCGTCCGCGTAGTTGCTCGCGGGCTGCCAGTGCCCGGGCAGGTCCAGGTTCGGCTCGATCGCCTCGGCCTGCGGCTTGGCCGAGGTGACGGCGACCAGCCACAGCGGCACACCGACGGCCAGGGCCGCGAGCAGGACGACGAGAGAAGGGCGGCCGTACCGCCACACCGCGGTCACGGCAGCTGCTCCCTTCGCCGGAGCCCCACGACCAGCGGAATCGCCACGGCGACCACCACCAGGAACAGGACGAGGCTCATCGCGGAGGCCTGGGCGTACAGGCCCTGGCCGAAGATCCGGAACATGTAGATGTTGAAGACCTCCGTGGAGGCCGCGGGGCCGCCGCCGGTCGTGGCCTGCACGATGTCGAAGGTGTTCATCGAACCGATCAGTGCCGTGGTGACGTTGAAGGTGACGGCCGGCGCGAGCATCGGCCAGCGCACCGACCAGAAGGTGCGCCAGGGCCCCGCTCCATCACACTTCGCGGCCTCCAGCATCTCGCCGGGAATGCCCTTGAGCCCGGCCAGATAGATCAGCATCGACAGGCCCATCCACTTCCAGCCGTGGATGAGGGTGACGATCACCAGCGTCCAGGTCGTCGAACCCAGCCACGGGATGTCCGTGCCCAGCAGGGAGTTGACGGCCCCGTCCTGGTCCAGCAGCGCCTGGAACACGTAACCGGTCGCGAGCGCCGAGATCAGCACCGGCAGGAAGAAGACGGCACGGAAGAACCGGTTGAACCGGCTGTCGTCCTCCAGCAGCAGCGCCAGCACCAGCCCGAAGCCGTTCTGGAAAAGCGCCGCCAGCAGCGCGTACACCAGGGTCGTACGGATCGCCCGCAGCAGCGAGCCGTCCTCGGCGATGGTCTCGAAGTTGTCCAGGCCGGTGAAGGCTATGTCCGCGTGGTACGAGGACCAATTGGTGAACGGGTAATAGAAGTTGAGCAGGTTCGGCACCAGGAAGAAGCCCGCGAAGACGACGATCGCGGGCAGCGCGAACCACCAGGGGTGGTGCACGGCCGCGCGTGGCAGCCGCCCCACCTTCTTCGGCGCGCCCCTGACCGGCGCGGGCTTGGTACGTACGACCGTGTCCGCCATGGTCAGAACCCGGGGGCGCCCTGGGCCTTGGCCACCTGCGCGAACTGGTCCTGGATCGCCTGCGCGACCTGCTGGGGGCTCTTCTTGCCGAAGATCATGTCGGCCAGGTAGAGGTGGGTGTCCGGGGCGACGATCGCCTTGGCCTGGAAGACGCCGATGGCCTTCGGCAGGGCGGCCACCTGGGCCTTGGACGTCCCGGGTAGTCCGCCGGGGGTGGGCACGTCCGGCTGCACGGACGGGATCTTCATCGTCTTGATGTAGTCCGGGTAGTTGGGCCCGAGCCAGAAGGCGAGGAACTGCCGGGCCGCGTTCTGCCGCTTGTCGTCACCGGTCTTGAATGCGACGACGCCGTTGGTCTGGTCGGGGGAGTACAGGCCGGTGGCCGAGGAGTTGGCGACCGGGAACCAGCCGATCTTCTCGTCGATCTCGGCGGTGGAGTACTTGGCCTGCAGCTGGCTCTGGAAGGACGTGACGTTGAGGACCATGCCGGCCTCGCCCTTCCACAGCGCGTCGGCCTGCCCGGTGAACGTGCCCGTCCGGTAGTTCTTCTGGGCGAGCCCGGCGTCGAGCAGCTTCTCCTTGTACTTCTTGATCGCGCCGACGACGACCGGGTCGGTCCACTTCTTCTTGCCCGTGTTGAGATCGGCCCACCACTGCTGGTCGAGGTCGGTGAGCTGGACCTGCATCTGCCACTGGAGTGGCCACTTGTCGCCGCCGGCCTCGTAGAAGCCTGCCGCGTCGGACTTGTCGACGACCTCGCGGCCGAGGGCGAGCAGCTCGTCGTAGGACTGGGGGAAGTCCTTCTCGGCGATGCCCGCCTGCTTGAAGACGTCCTTGTTGTAGTAGACGCCGAGCATGGCGGGGCTGGTGACGATCGCCGCGTACCGCTTGCCGTCGATCATGCCGAGCGACTTCTCGGTCCCGCCGAGCTTCGCCTCCCACGGCTCCCCGTCCAGGGTCAGGAGGTTCTGCTTCGGCTGGACGAACGGCAGGGTGGAGATGGACGGCTGCCAGAACATCAGGTCGGGGCGGTCGCCGGACGCCAGCTTCGTCGGCACGTTCTGCTCGTAGAGGTCCGGGATCGCCTGGGTGTCGACCTTGGCGCCGGTGGCCTTCTCGAAGGCGTCGATGACCTGCTTGGGCGCGTTGACCGTGTTCTGCGCGGTCCACATGGTCAGCTTCACGCCGTCGAGGCGGGCGGTGGGGTCGACCTCCGTCTTCTTCCCGCTCGAACCGGAGTCCCCGGCGGTCGGGTCACTGCACCCGGTGGCGGCCAGACCGGCGGCGCATATCAGCGCCAGGGCGGGGAGAGCTCTTCTCTTCATCTCGTGCCTTTCCGGAGCAGGTGGTTCAGGTTCAGGTGGCGGGACTCACAACTGCTGTGCGGACGAGCGGCGTTCAGCGACCGGCGGGCGGTGGCCCCGAGCTCTCCCGCACCACCAGTTCGGGCACGGACACGGGATGCGGGGCGACCTGCGCCGACTCCTCCAGCACCCCGTGCAGCAGGGCGAACGCGGACCGCCCGAGGCCGGTGAAGTCCAGGCGTACGGTCGTCAGGGACGGTGTGAGGAAGGCGGAGTGCGGGGCGTCGTCGAAACCGGCCACGCTGACCTCGCCCGGCACCGACCGGCCTGCCTCGTGCAGGGCGCGGAGCACGCCGAGCGCGAGATCGTCGTTGCCGCACAGGATCGCGGTGGCGGACGGGTCGCCGGCCAGCTTCAGCCCTGCCGCGTGACCGCCCGCGGGTCCCCAATTGCCCTGTACGGGGCGGGGCTCCGGGGCGCCGGCCTCCTTCAGTGCCTGCCGCCAGCCGCTGGTGCGGGCGCTGGTGCGGCGGGTGCTGGACGGGATGGCGACGTAGTGCACGGTCTCGTGGCCGAGGGAGAGCAGATGCCGGGTCGCCTGGTAGGCGGCCTCGCGGTCGTCGGTCCAGACCCAGGGGCGGTCGCCGCCGGGCGGGCTCGCCGGGGTCTCGACGACGCCGACGACGGGCAGCGTCGCGGGCACGGCTGCCAGCGCCCGGACACCGGCCGGATCGTAGGCGATCACGACGATCCCGCCGCCCGCGTCCGCCGCGCGCTGCACCTCCGCGCCGACGGCCGCGTCGTCGGCGGACTCCAGGACCCCGATCCCGACCGCGTACGACGCCGCGCGGGCGGCCTCCTCGATGCCCTGGAGGATCGAGGCGTAGCCGTAGTGGGTGGTGTTCGCGGTGAGCACGGTCACGGTGCGGGTGCGGCCGCTGGCCAGGGCGAGGGCGGTCGCGTTGCGGCGGAAGCCCAGTTCGTCGATGGCGGCGAGCACCCGCTCCCGGGTGGACGGCCGGACGCTGGGATGGCCGTTGATCACCCGCGAGACCGTCTGGTAGGAGACCCCCGCCGCGGTCGCGACGTCCCTGATGCTCGCTGGGCGCCTTGTGTGACCGGTCACATTCATGCGAGGATTGTGACCGGTCACACTTGGGTCGTCAAGAGACCGTAACGAGGGATTCACGCGGACCGCCGCTTCCGGAGAACCGGGCGGGGTCAGGAGGGGGAGCACCTTGACCGGCACGGCGGAAGCGGCGCACATGGCCTCCAACCAGCGGCAGGACGAGTTCACTTGGGGGCATGAGGCCCTTCGGGCGCGGTTCGCCGTGGCCGCCGACGGGACGCTGCGGCTGGCCGGGCTGGCCGGGCCCGAGGAGGAGCCCCCCGCCGCCCCTGACTCGGCGCTCCCGCTCGTGGAGCTCACCGCCCTCGGCCACGGCAGCGGCTGGTCCGGTCCCCGTTTCACGGGCACGGCCTTCGGCGCACGGCTCGCCTACCGGGCCCACCGCACGGGCAGACGCGACGGCTGGGACTGGCTGACCGTCGAACTCCACGACCCGGGCACCGGCCTGACGGCGTTCGCCGAGCTGACGTCACCCACCGGCCTGCCCGTCCTGCGCTCCCGCGTCCGGCTCCGCAACGAGGGCCGGGAGCCCCTGGTCGTCCAGTCCGTCAGCAGCCTGCTGCTCGGCGGACTGCCCTCACCGGACGCCCTCGACGTCCACCGGGCCCGCAACGACTGGCTCGCCGAGTGTCGTTGGTACGCCGAGCCGCTGCGCGCCGCCGTCGCCGACATCAACATGGACGTCCACGAGCACGACAGCCGGGCCGCCCTCGCCCTCACCGGGCGCGGCAGCTGGCCCACCGACGGCCATCTGGCCATGGGGGCGCTGACCGAGCGGGACGGCGGCCGGGCCTGGGTGTGGCAGGTGGAGTCCCCGGCCGGCTGGCGCTGGGACGTCGGCCAGCGCGCACACGGCACGTACCTCGCGCTGAACGGCCCCACGGACGCGGAACACCAGTGGCGGGTGCGGCTCGCCCCCGGTGAGGAGTTCACCACCGTGCCCGGGGTCCTCGCACTCGGCTCCGACCTCGACGCCGCGATGGGTGCCCTGACCTCCTACCGCCGGGCGATCCGCCGCCCCCACCCGGACCACACCGCCCTCCCCGTCGTCTTCAACGACTACATGAACACCCTCATGGGCGACCCGACCACGGCCAGACTGCTGCCGCTGATCGACGCCGCCGCGGACGCCGGCGCGGAGTACTTCTGCATCGACTCGGGCTGGTACGACGACGACACCCGCGGCTGGTGGGACAGCGTCGGCGCCTGGCAGCCCTCGCCGCGCCGCTTCCCCGACGGCGGCATCCGGGCGGTCCTGGACCGGATCCGGGAGCGGGGCATGGTGCCCGGGCTGTGGCTGGAGCCGGAGGTCGTCGGCGTGCGCAGCCCCGTCGCGTCCGAACTCCCCGCTGAGGCGTTCTTCCAGCGCGACGGGGTGCGCCTGACCGAACAGGGCCGCCACCAGCTCGACCTGCGGCATCCGGCCGCCCGCGCCCACCTCGACAAGACGGTCGACCGGATCGTCGGCGACTGGGGCGTGGGCTATCTCAAGCTGGACTACAACATCGTGGTCGACCCCGGCACCCAGGCCCCGGGCGACCTCGCACCGGGAGCGGGGCTGCTCGGCCACGCCCACGCCTATCTGGACTGGCTCTCCGGCGTACTGGACCGGCACCCCGGCCTCGTCGTCGAGAACTGCGCCTCGGGCGGCATGCGCATGGACGGGGCCACCCTGGCCGTCGCCCAGCTCCAGTCCACCAGCGACCAGCAGGACCCGCTGCGTTACGCACCCATCGCCGCCGCCGCACCCACCGCGGTCCCGCCCGAGCAGGGCGCCGTCTGGGCCTACCCGCAGCCGGCGTTCGACGACGACCTGATCTCCTGGACCCTGGGCGGGGCCCTGCTCGGCCGCATCCACCTCTCCGGCCATCTGAACCACATGTCGGAGCATCAACTGGCCCTCGTACGGGACGCGGTCACGGTCTACAAGTCGATCCGCGGTGACCTCGCACGGGCCCTGCCCTTCTGGCCGCTCGGCCTGCCCGGCTGGACGGACGAGTGGCTGGCCCTGGGCCTCGGACTCCCCGACGACCGCACGGCCTACATCTCGCTCTGGCGCCGCGGCGGACCGTCCGAACTCCACGTCCCCCTCCAGCACCTGGCGGACCGCACCGTCCGCGTGGACGTCCTGCACCCGTCCTCCCCGGAGGCGGGCCGGGTCACCTGGGACGGGGCCGGACTGACGGTGTCGGTGCCGCGCACGCCCGGTGTGCTGCTGGTTCGGCTCACCTGGGACGGCTAGGTCGTAAAAGGCTCCTTGAGTCGGGATGCACGCAGTCTCGCCAGGCACACCACGACCTGGCACGGAATCTTGCGGTTCGGCAAGATGGCACACCCTCGCCGATCTCGCGGTGACGACCGGCGTCTCGGAGAGCACGCTGTCCCGGCTGGAGAGCGGGCAGCGCCGGCCGAGACTGGAACTGCTGCTGCCGCTGGCCCGTACCCATGACGTCCCGTTGGACGACCTCGTCGGTGCTCCGCGCACCGGTGACCGGGAGGGCGTGTCTGCGCACGTACGCACCGACGCGCATCGATAGCGGACCCCGTCGTTCCAGGCGGGGCGCCGAACGTCACTCGCGTACGGCGTTGCGTTCCCGGGCCTGATCGTGGGCGTCCCGGCGGAACGCCCACGCCATCTCGGGCTCCATCACCCAGCGGAACAGCCGCCGTACCGGCGGGGTGCACAGCGCGGTCACGACGACGGCCGCGACGGCCGTGACGACGAGTTCGCCCAACGGCCGGTGGATCCACGCCGGCTCGTACCAGCCCCAGAACTTGGACCCCTGGGCGACGAAACCGTGCAGCAGATAGCCGTACAGCGTGCCCGCGCCCAGCACCGTGAACCATGCCCGGCGCCCGGGCACCCAGGAGAGGAAGCAGGCCACCAGGACCAGCGAGCAGCCGAAGATCACCAGGGTCATGAGGGGCCCGGACCAGGAGGGCGCGGCCAGCTCCTCCGCGCTGTCGCGGTGGTAGAACCAGGCGCCGGTCATGCGCGGCACCGCCCAGTAGGCCACGGCGAGGGCGGCGGCGAAGACCGGCACGGCGAGGATGCGCACCTTGCGGCGGCGCACCAGCCGGAAGTGCTCCGGCTTCAGACACAGGCCGAGGACGAAGTACGGCAGGAACTGCAGGGTGCGCTGCAGGTCGAGGTCGTTGCCGACGTTCGGCGAGAGCGTCGCCAGCATCGCGATGACCAGGGCGGCCGGCAGCGGCCACCGCACATGCCGCCACACCGGCGTGGTCAGCCGCCAGATGAACAGCGCCGCCAGGAACCAGGTCAAGTAGAGCGGGTCCAGCAGGCTGATCGGCCGGTCGGGCTCCTGGTCGGTCCACCGGGTGAACAGGGTGTACGCCGTCTCGAAGACGACGTACGGAACCGCGAGTCCGGTGATCAGACGCCTGATGCGCCCAGGGCCGGCGTCGAAGGTGCGCGAGAAATAGCCGGAGATGATGATGAACGCCGGCATGTGGAAGGCGTACACCACCATGTACAGCGCGCTCGCCGCCCGGCTGCCGTCCCGCAACGGCTCCCAGGAGTGCCCCATCGCCACCAGCACGATCGCCAGGTACTTCGCGTTGTCGAAGAAGGCGTCGCGCTGCCCGGACCGCTGCGCGGGGGCGGCGGCTTCGGAGGTGTCCTTCCGCCCCCGCCCGCCGGGGGCCGGCGGGACGGCGCGCATGCGCAGGGTGTCCTCGCTCATCACGCCCCCCGCGCTCGGTGGGGGAGACCGGGGCGGGTGCGGGCGCGTCTTGCCGGAGTTACGGCAGTGGGGTGCCGGTGAGACATCCCCGCCGCCTCACCGCTGCGGGGCCGGGTAAACCGCTTTCCGGTGCGATGTCGTATGGATCACAGCCACGGCGACGGTACCGCCGCGCCGGGCGCGGGGAGGCGCGCCGGCACCGTCGCACGCGGCGCGTCAGCTCACCGAGCAGGCCCCGCCGTTCAGCGTGAATGCCGTGGGACTGGGGTTCGCGGTCGACCGGGTGGCCGTGAAGCCGAGGGTGACCGAGCCCGCCGCGGGGATCGTCGCGGTGTACGAGGCCGCCGCGACGCTGACCTCGGAGCCGCTCTGCGTCGCCGTGCCGCCCCAGAGGTTGGTGACGCGCTGACTGTCGGGGAAGGTCCAGCGCAGCGTCCAGCCGTTGACCGGCGACGTGCCGGTGTTGCGCAGGATGATCTCGCCCTGGAAGCCGCCGGGCCAGCTGCTCGTCACCCGGTAGCCGACGCCGCAGGCCGACGGTGAGCCGCCGGGGGAGGTCGTGACCGTCACCGTGGCAGAGCGGGGCGATCTGTTGCCGGCGGCGTCACGGGCGTAGACGGCGAAGGTGTGGGAGGTGGCTGGGGCGAGGCCGGTGACGGTGGCGGAGGTGCCCGTCGTGGTGGTGGCGGTGGTCTCGGTCGCGCCGCTGACCCGGACGACGTCATAGCCCGTGACTCCGGTGGCGTCCGTGGCGGCTGCCCAGGCCAGCTTCACGGACGACGAGGTCACCTCCGAGGCGGCCGGTGTGCCGGGAGCGGTCGGGGGAGTGGTGTCACCGCCGCCCGAGGAGTAGACGGCGGCTTCCTTCGAGGTCGCGGCGATGCCGTTGGCGCCGTTGAAGACGCGCTGGCCCCAGGAACTGAGCCGGGTGCGGTCGAAGCCGATCGCCAGGTCGAGGATCGGGTCGGTGTTGCCGCTCCAGGACCAGGCCAGATAGCCGAGCCGCAGCTGTTGGGCCACGGCCATCATGGTGTCCTCGTCAGGGTCGCCGTACTGGTCGGCCGGTCCGCCGAACTCGCCGATGAGGATGGGCAGTTTGGCGTTGACGAAGGCGTTCAGATAGTCGGTGATCTCCTGGGCGGTGTCGTAGACGCTGTACATGTGGATCGAGAAGATCAGGTTGCCGGTGGGGTCGGCGTTGTAGACGGACTTGGCGTTGGCGCGCATCACGCCTTGCCAGTCCTGGCCCCAGTTGGGCGCGTCCACCATGATCGTGTGCGTGAATCCGGCGTTGCGCAGCTTCTTGACGGCGGCGATGGTGGGATCGGTCCACCCTGCCGGATCGGTGTTGCCCCAGGGCTCGTTGCCGATGTTGATGATGACGTAGTCCTCTTGACCGGCGAGCACCTCTTTCAGGCCGACCCAGTAGTCGGCCGCGTGGTCGAGGGTCCCCGCCGCGGACTCCTCTCCGTAGCCGGTGGTGTCGTGCACCTCCAGCACGCAGATGAGCCGGCTGGCCTTGCACCGGGCGATGACACCCGCCACGTCCTGCGCGCTGTTCTTGGTCCAGCGGTGGCCGTCGGAGAGGACGACACGGACGGTGTTGGCGCCCAGCGACTTGACGTCGGCCAGCGACTGCGTCTGCCCCGGGTACCAGGTGTGGGCGTGGTTGACGCCGCGCATCACGAAGTCGTTCCCGGAGGCTTCCACCAGGCGGCCGTTCTCGATGCGGAAGCCGGTGGCGGCGGCCTGTGCCGGTGTGCTGAAGGAGAGTAAGGAGAGCAGGAGTCCCAGGAGGGCGGCGGCCACTCCGGCCACTCGCGGAACGGATGCGGTACGAGATCTCATAGCGGCTCCAGAGAAGAGGAGTTGACGGAGAGTCGGGCCCGCGCCGGGTGTCAGGCGGCCGGGGTCTTCGCCGTGCACGTGACGGTCGCCGCCGGGGTCCCGGCCGTTGCCGGGGCGGTGGCGACGAAGCCGAACGTGGCGCTCGCGCCGGGGGCCAGCGCGCCGTTCCACGCCGCGTTCGTGACGGTGGCCGTGCCGTCGGCGGCCGTCGTGTGGGTGCCGTTCCAGACCTGGGTGAGACGCGCGCCGCCCGCCGGTACGACGGTCGCGGTCCAGCCCGAGGCGGCGGAGGCGGACGTGTTCGTCACCGTCACCTCGCCCTGGTAGCCGCCCTGCCAGGAGGAGACGGCCCGGAAGCGTGCGGTGCAGGCCCCGGGTTCCTCGCCCGGGTCACCGGGGTCGCCCGGGTCCTGCGGGACGCCCGCGTCGAGGACGGCCGCCAGGGCCGGGTACCAGCGGGCGGCGATCTTGTCGTCGCCGGAGGCGTTGGGGTGCACCCCGTCATAGGTGTCGGCGGCCGTGCTGAAGCCCGTCCACTGGTCGACCACGGTGACCGGGGAACGCTCGGTGCCGGTCGCCCGGGCCCAGGCGGGAATCGCCGTGTTGAAGTCGACGACGCGCTGCGCGCAGGCCGCGCAGTTGCCCGGGTTCATCGGGATGAGCTGCGCGACGAGGATCCGCATGTCCGGATCGGAGGCCCGCATCTGCGTCACGAGCTTGGTGTAGGCGGCGAGGACGCGGTCGGGGGCGATGCCGCTCCACACGTCGTTCGTGCCGAAGTGCATGACAACGATGTCCGGTCGGGTGGCGGCAAGCCGCCCCGGCAGCAGGTTCTGGTCGGCGACGTTCGTCACCAACTCACCGCCGTGGCCCTCGTTGTCGCCGTCGTGCGCCTGTCCGCAGCCCTGCGTGGGGAGGGTGCCGACGAAGTCGATGTCCTTGTATCCGCTGTTCACGAGCCGGTTCCACAACACCGCCCGCCAGCAGCCCGGTGAGCCGGTGATCGAGTCGCCGAGCGGCATGACGCGGACGGGATCCGCGGCTTGGGCGGCCGTCGCGCGGGGTGCGACGGTCAGGCCGAGGGGGAGGAGCAGGGTGGCCAGGAGGCCGAGAACCGTGACGATCCGTAAGTGCGGGGACGAGCGGCGGGTGCTGCGCATGGTGGTCCCTTCCCTGGATGAGGTGGGAGCGCTCCCATGACATCAAGCCATTGTTGTCAGTGACGCGTCAAGAGGTGGGGCGGGCCGGGCAGTCCGCCTCCCTATCCATCACCGCGCAGGAGGCGTTCGGTGGCGCGCCGAGCATCGCGGCCGTGGTCTTCGTGACCGCGATGGTGTTCTGGACGCGCCGCTCGGCACGCGGCCTGGGGGGCGAGGTCGAGGAGAATTCGCCCTGCCCGGCGTGCGCTCGTTCTCCGACCGGCTCGGCCGGCGACTGCTCCCAGCCGTGAAGTCCCCGCTCTGTCAGAACTGTTGACCGCGCAGTGAAAGCGTTTTAACTTCCCTTCACCGGACAGGCCGAGGTGAGGGGGAGCCGTGGCAACCGACTTACGGGAACGAGCAGGTGTCAAGGGGGTGAGTCCCTCCCGCCGTGGTTCCGACGGAGTGCGGAGCGAGCGTAAAGGTTTTCAGAGCCGGGCCCTGTTCCTGCTCATGTTGCCCGGTGTCGCCTACTTCCTTCTGTTCCACTACGGCGCACTCGCCGGCAACGTCATCGCGTTCAAGGAGTACGTGCCGTTCGACGGCCTCGTGGGCAGCCCCTGGGTGGGGCTCGGCAACTTCCAGCGCATGTTCGAGGACGCGGCGTTCTGGGACTCGGTCCTCAACACCCTCTGGATCGCCGTCCTCCAGCTGGTCTTCTACTTCCCGGTGCCGCTCGGTCTCGCCCTGCTGCTGCACACCCTCACCTGGAGCTCGGTGCGCCGGTTCGTGCAGTCGGTGGCGTATCTGCCGCACTTCATCTCGTGGGTGATCGTCGTCGCGCTGTTCCAGCAGGTGCTCGGGGACACCGGCCTGCTCAACAGCGGCCTCAGCGGCGCCGGTCTGCACACCGTCGACATCATCGGCAACCCGGACGCCTTCCGGCCGCTCGTCGTCGCCCAGGTCATCTGGAAGGACGCCGGCTGGGGCACGATCATCTTCCTCGCCGCGCTCGCCCAGGTCGACGAGCAGCAGTACGAGGCGGCCGCCATCGACGGCGCCGGACCCTGGCGGCGCTTCTGGCACGTCACCCTGCCCGCCATCCGCCCCGTCGTCGTGCTGCTGCTCATCATGCGGCTCGGCGACATCCTCTCCGTCGGCTTCGAGCAGATGCTGCTGCAACGCGACGCGGTCGGACCGCAGACCGCCGAGGTCATCGACACCTTCGTCTACTACCAGGGCATCGTCGGCGGCGACTACGGCTTCGCTGCTGCCGCGGGCCTGTTCAAGGGCCTCGTCGGCGCCCTCCTCGTCTACGCGGCCAACAAGGCCGCCCACCGCCTCGGCGAACAGGGGGTCTACCGGTGAGCGCGTCCGCCCGGCCCGGCTGGATGGAGAAACCCCGGCCACTCACCCAGACCGCGAAGGCGCTCGCCCTGGCCACGGTCGTGCTGCTGGTGTGCGTGCCGTTCCTGGTGATCGTGTCGACGTCCCTGGCCTCCACCCGGGAGGTCGTCGACAACGGCGGCTGGGTGCTGTGGCCCAGCGAGCCCACACTCGACGCCTACCGCGACATCTTCGACGGCGGCATCGTCACCCACGCCCTCGGCGTCAGCGCGGGCGTGACCATCGTCGGCACCCTGCTCAGCCTCGCCTGCACGGTGACTCTGGCCTACGCGCTGTCCCGCCCAGGCGTCTTCGGCGGCAAGCCCGTCCTGCTGCTGGTGCTGTTCACGTTCCTCTTCCCGCCCGGCATGATCCCGAGCTTCCTGCTAGTCAAGGAACTCGGCCTGCTCGACTCGTACGCCTCGCTCGTACTGCCCGTCCTGGTCAACGTGTTCAACCTGGTCGTGCTGCGCGGCTTCTTCCAGTCGATCCCCGAGGAGCTGTACGAGGCGGCCCGGCTGGACGGGGCGGGGGACTGGCGGGTGCTGGTGTCGGTGGTGCTGCCGCTGTCCAAGGCCGCGCTCGCCGTCGTCGGCCTGTTCTACGCCGTCGCCTACTGGAACTCCTGGTTCTACGCCTCGCTGTACCTGGAGAGCGACCACTGGCCGCTCCAGCAGGTGCTGCGCACCTATGTGGTGGCCGGGGCAGGGCTCACCGACGCGACGACCGGCGAGGCCACCGTCACCGCCCCGCAGACCGTGCAGATGGCGGTGCTCGTGATCGCCACCGTGCCGATCCTGCTGGTCTACCCCTTCCTGCAGAAGTACTTCACCAAGGGCGTGCTCACCGGCGCCATCAAGAGCTGACTCAAGCAAGAGCTGACACAAGCCGACACGAGGTGATTCACCCATGCCCCGCATGTCCCGACGCACGCTCCTGCGCTCCATGGCCGCTGGCGGCGCTGCCGTCTCCGTCCCCGGTCTGCTGACCGCCTGCTCCTCCGGCTCCGGCGACGGCGACGTCTCCAACGCCGGGAAGAAGCTCGCCCCCTGGCCGGCTCATCGCCCCGCCACCGGCCCGAAGCCGGACCTCGCCCCCACCCAGGAGGGCGTGCAGGCCGGATACACGACCTACCCCTCCGACCTGGCCAAGTCGGTCTCCCGCACCCCGGGCGACGGCTCCACCGTCCGCGTCATGACCGTATCGTTCGGCACCCCGCCCAAACCCGCCTCGCAGAACCGCTTCTGGGCGGCCGTCGAGAAGGCCCTCGGCGTGAAGATCGAGTACACGATCATCTCCCAGGCCGACTACCAGAAGAAGATGGCCACGGTCATGGCCGGCGACGCCGACGCCCTGCCCGACATCATCAACATGTTCTCCGGCTTCACCCTGCCCCGCGAGGCACAGTTCGTGCAGCGCCGCGCCCAGGACCTCACGCCGTACCTGTCCGGCGACGCGATCGCCGACTACCCCAACCTCGCCAACATCCCCACCCACGCCTGGCGCGACATGGGCCGCATCGGCGGACGGATCTACGGCATCCCGCTGGAGCGCCCGCTGCCCGGGTCGACCCTCTGGATCAACCAGGACATGTTCGCCGACGCGGGCATGAAGGAGGGCTGGACGGCCGAGGACTTCTCCGCCGTGGCGCGGCGGGGCACACGCGGGAAGACGTACATGCTGGGCGCCGCCGCCCAGTCCCTGTTCGGCAACGCCTACCACTCCGCCGCCCACAACGCGCCCCAGGGCTGGGCCGTCACGGACAACGGCACCTTCCTCCCGGCGGCGGCCGACGAACGGTACAAGGCGTCGATCGCGTTCCAGGCGCGGCTGCGCACGAACGGCTCCTATCACCCCGACGCCACGTCCGTCTCGCAGATCGACCTGACGACCCTCTACTACAACGGCACCGTCGGTTCCATGCAGGACGGGTTCGGCGCCTACCTGCCCAAGTACCGCGAGTCCAAGGGCAAGATGGCCCCGGCGGCCGCCCTCCCGTACGGCGTCGGCGGCGAGCCGGGCGGAATCGTCGCCGCCCGCCGCTCCTTCGGCTACACCGTCCTGAAGCAGGCGAAGAAGGAGCGCATCGAACTGCTGCTGCGCATCCTCGACTACCTCGCCGCGCCCTTCGGCAGCAAGGAGTGGGAACTCGTCCACCATGGCGTCGAGGGTGTCCACTTCACCCGCGGCAAGGACGGCTCACCCGAGTACACCAAGCTCGGCGAGGTGGAGAACAACACCAACCTGCCTCTGAAGTACCTCGCTGAAGGCCCCCAGGTGCTGTTCGTGCCCGGCATGCCCGACGCCGTACGCGCATTGCATGCCTGGCAGCAGAAGGTCGTACCGCATGCCGTCCGCAACGCCTCGTTCGGGCTGCAGTCCGCTACGAACAACTCCCAGGGCGCCACCCTCAAGACGTTCCTCGACGACACCGTCACCGGGATCATCGCCGGACGTCTGCCGATGTCCGAGTGGGACGCGGCGGTGAAGCGGTGGCGGAGCCGGGGCGGCGACAGAATGGCCGAGGAGTACGCGAAGGACCACAAGGCCAACACCTGAACAGCGGTGGGCGGAAGAGGAGACGCGGGGGATGGGGAACGACATGGTGTCCAAGGGGCGGGTCACGATCCGCGAGGTCGCCGAGCGGGCGGGCGTGTCCACGGCCACCGCCTCCCGCGCGCTCAGCGGCAACCACCCGGTGCCCGCCGCGACCCGGGCCCGGGTCCTGCGCGCGGCCCGCGACCTCGACTACGTGGCCAACGCGCACGCCCGCGCCCTGGTCGGCGGCGGCCGCAAGATGGCCGCCGTGGTGGTCCGCCAGGTCACCAGCCCCTTCTACGCCCAGGTCGCCGAGGGCGTGGAGGCGGAGGCCGCCGACCGCGGCTGGCTCTGCGTGGTCGGCGCCACCGGCGGGGACGCCCAGCGCGAGATGGAGTTCGTGCAGCTCATGCGGGAGGAGGGCGCCCGGCTGGTGATCCTGGTCGGCGGGGTCGTCGAGGACGACGCCTACCGCGAGCGCGTCGCCCACTACGCCCACGCCCTGGACTCCTCCGGAGCCCGGCTCGTGCTCTGCGGCCGGCCCGCTCCCGACCCGGAGATCCCGGCGCTCGTCGTCGAGTTCGACAACGAGGCCGGTGCTCGCGCCGTCACCGCCCATCTGCTCTCGGCCGGGCACCGCCGGATCGTCTTCCTCGGCGGGCTGCCCGGAAACACCGCCCTCGACGCCCGCGTCGCCGGCTACCGGGCTGCCCTCGCCGAGCACGGGCTGCCGCCCGAGGCCGCACACGTCGTCGACTGCGGCCTCGGCCGGGCCGCCGGCCACCGCGCGATGACCGAACTCCTCAAGCGGACACGGGAGTTCACCGCCGTCTTCGCCGGGGACGACATGGTCGCCGCCGGTGCGCTGCGGGCGATCGCCGACACCGGGCTGAGCGTCCCCGGTGACCTCTCCGTCGTCGGCTACAACGACATCCCGCTCGCCGAGGACTTCAACCCGCCCCTCACCACCGTCCGCACCCCCGCCGAGGAGCTCGGCCGCGCCGCCGTGCGTATCGCGCTGCGCGACCCCGAGCACGCCGCCGGGGCCCACCATCTGCTCGGCACCCACATCGTCGTACGCGACAGTGTCGGCGCGCCCCCGCCCGGGCGCGCCCTGTGACCAACGGAGGAACCGCACCCGCATGAGCGCGCCGCACGTGTCGCTCCCCGACCCGACGCACCTGCCCCACCTGCCACCCCCCGACCCGCTGACCTCGCCCCTCACCGGGTGGACCCGAGCCCACTGGGAGGCGATCGCCGACCGCCTCCTGGACGCCCTGCCGCCCTACGCCTCCCCGGGCCTGGCCCAGTACCGGCTCCCCGGACCGCCCAGCCACTCCGGGCCCTGGTCCGACGGTCTCGAGGGCTTCGCCCGCTCCTTCCTGCTGGCGGCGTTCCGTATCGCCGGCTCGGGCGGACAGCAGCCGGCACTCATCGACCGGTACGCGGCCGGGCTCGCCGCCGGCACCGACCCGCACAGCCCCGACCGCTGGCCGCCCATCACCGACCGGGGCCAGCCCATGGTCGAGGCCGCGTCCCTCGCGATCGCCCTGCACGAGACCCGCCCGTGGATCTGGGACCGGCTCGACGACCGGGTACGGCAGCGGATCGCCGACTGGCTGGGCGGCTTCGTCGGAGCGGTCGTCAACGACTCCAACTGGCGGCTGTTCCAGGTCATCACCGAGGAGTTCCTCGCCTCCGTCGGCGCCCCGCACAGCCGCCGCGAGATCGACGACGGGCTGGCCCGCCTGGAGGACTGGTACCGGGGCGCCGGCTGGTACACCGACGGCGACGGCCGCAAGTTCGACTACTACAACGCCTGGGCACTGCACCTGTATCCGGTGCTCTGGGCCCGTATCGCCGGACCGCGCGCCGACCCGGGGCCGGTGGCGGCCCACCGTGCACGCCTGCGGACGTTCCTCCACGACCACCAGCACTTCTTCGGCGCAGACGGGGCCCCCGTCCACCAGGGCCGCTCACTCACCTATCGCTTCGCCACGACCGCGCCCCTGTGGGCGGGTGTTCTCGCCGACGCCACTCCGCTGCCGCCCGGCCGCACCCGCCGCCTCGCCTCCGGCGCGCTGAGGCACTTCGCCGAGCGGGGCGTGCCCGACGAGCGGGGGCTGCTCACGCTCGGCTGGTACGGGCCCTTCCTCCCCGTCACCCAGCGGTACTCGGGCCCGGCCTCCCCGTACTGGGCGAGCAAGGCCTTCCTCGGCCTGCTCCTGCCCGCCGACCACCCCGTGTGGACCGTGACCGAGGAACCCGGCCCGGTCGAATCGGCCGACGTACGCCGCGCGTTACCCGCCCCGGGCTGGCTGCTGCACTCCACCGCGAACGACGGGATCGTACGGCTCGTCAACCACGGCAGCGACCGCCTGCCGCCCCCACCCGCGCAGGCGCAGGGCAGCCCCCACTACGCCCGGTTCGCCTACTCCAGCGCCACGGCCCCGGAGACTCCTGAGGCACCGCACACGGGCCCCGACAACCACATCGCCCTGCTCGCCCCCGACGGCACACCGACCCCGCGCGGCCGTATCCACCCCCTCGGCGCCGAGGGCGCGCAAGCCGCCTCCTGGCACCGGGCCCTCCTCCCCGGCAGCGGCGAAGGGCATCGCATCGAGACGGTCAGCGTGGTGCACGGCCCCTGGGAGGTCCGGGTGCACCGCGTCGCCGCGCCGCCGGGCACTCCGGTGCGCGAGGGCGGCTGGGCCGTGGCCGACGACGCCGCGCCGCCAGCCGCCCGGACCGGCGCCGGCTGGGCACTGGCCCGTCGCGCGGACGGCCTGACCAGCGCGCTCGTCGGCCTGCACGGCTGGAGCGGCGACGAGGGCACGGTCGTGGCGGCGGCGGGCAGTAACGCATACGGCCACCACTCGGCAACACCACTCCTCACCCTGCCGTCCCACCCCGGCGGCACCCACCTCCTGGTGACCCTGGTCGTGCTCGGCACCGATCCCGCGGTGCACGGCCAGGCCGAGGCGACCCGGGTACGGGCAGGGGCCGACGGGGGAGTGGAGATCCGGTTCCCGGACGGCACGCGGGAGTTAGTTCTCCAGCACATGGCGCAGCGGTTCAGAGGCTTGAAGGAGAGCGGGTCATGATTCACCCGACACACCGTCTTGTGCTGACACCTTGACGTTCACATAATAGGTCCGCTCCCAAGTCTCGGTTGTGTCGCTACTCCTGAGGAGATCATCCATGTCGGATGAGAACATGGCCAGTGAAGCGAACGAGGGCGGGCGTGATCCGGAGAGGGGGCCACTCTTCGAGACCGGTCGGCAGTTGCATGCGCAGCTCGCAGAGTTGAGGTCGGGGCTCATCGTCACCAAGGAACCCGCAAATCCCCCCTGCCCGAACGCCGCTGGTGACGTAGTGAGCTTCCAGAACTACTTCAATAACGCAGCAACCTTCAACAACTTCTTCAGCTAGGGGCATGCGCACCACCGAGGGCATGTCCTCCGGGGCCCAGCGGTCGGAGATCCGCCTGGCGATCTTGCAGCCCACATCGTTGTGCAACTTGGATTGCGCCTACTGCTATGTACCCGATCGCAAGAATGCGGTGCTGATGTCCGGCAAGGTGCTCGACGCCGCCGCGAGGTTCGTCTTCGCGGCCGCGCCGCGCACTCAGACCGATTTCAACATACTCTGGCACGCCGGCGAGCCGCTGACCGCCGGACTGGATTTCTACCGGCGTGCCTTCGCGATCATCGACGCGCTGCGCCCCCATGGTGCGACTGTGCGTCACTCCTTCCAGACCAACGGCACATTGGTCAACGACGAGTGGAGTCGCTTCTTCCGTTCGCACGGCGTGAGCATCGGGATCAGCATCGACGGTCCGCGCGCTCTGCATGACGTCAACCGGGTCACTCGCTCCGGGCACGGCTCCTTCGACCGGGCTATGCGTGGACTGGCGTCGCTGCGACGGCACGGATTCGACCCGGCCGCGCTATGCGTACTCACCCCCGCGTCCTTGCGGCATCCGGACGAGATCTACGACTTCTTCCGAGCTGAGGGGTTTCCCTCGGTGGGATTCAACGTCGAGGAATCGGAGGGAAGTCACCCGCGGTCCCGTCATCTTGATCGTGATCACGCGGAAACGCGGCGTGACTACGTTCGGTTCATGGGCCGCCTCTGGGATCGGTGGCGTGCCGACCGGCAGGGCCTGCATATCCGGGAGTTCGACCAAGAGCTGGCGGCGATGCACGATCTCCGGCGCGATCCAGGGTTCGTGGCCACACCCGACGAAGTAGTGCCGTTCGTGAACGTCGCTGTTCGCAGGGACGGTGGGGTCAGCACCTTCGCGCCGGAGTTGGCGTCCACGAAAAGCTCGGAGTACGCCGACTTCGTCATCGGTAACGTGCTTGCGGACTCGCCGGCCGATGTGCTCTCCGGACCCGCACTGAGACGGTTGCGCGAGGACATCGAGCAGGGTCGGGAAGAGTGTCGTAGGCAGTGCGCCTATTTCGCGCTGTGCGGTGGAGGGTTTCAGCCGAACCGGTACGCCGAGCACGGAACGCTGAAAGCAGCCGAGACCTCCACGTGCCGGATCCACAGAATGGCGCTCACGGACGTGGTCATGGAGAAGCTTGCGGCCATCGACTTCAGGGCGACGTGATGGCTACTCGACGCTCGGGGAGGTAGGTTCTCTCACTGCTCCCCGCATGCAATGAACTATGCGTCGATGTGTATCTCCAGCCTGATCGGTTGCGTCGACCATGATGAGCACATCCTCGATCACGGACATCGCTTTCGGGGTGAACAGGGCAAGGAGGACTGCTTTCTCTGTCGAACTGGACAACGGGAAGGCAGGGCCGACGTATTGGAATTCAAAGTCACGTCTGAAGGTCAACCCGGCCTCGCTCAGTACGGCAATCGCCTCATCACGCGAAAGCCAGGCAACTGTGGCTTGCCCTTCCGTTCTTTGGGACTCCTTGAGGATCACTTGGTACCTTGGATCGCGAATCACCGCGGCAGCTGACGCCCCGTTGACCAGTCGAACCAGCCAGGCAAACCTGTCATCCAGTCCGGAACCCTCCACGATCTGCCCTGACCAGCCGAGCATCGGCCGAACGATGCTGGCATATTGCGCCCGCGCGAAAACCAGGCCGGCGGCCACACTAGTTGCGGCAGTCGCCGACTGAACATCCAGCAGCTTGAGCTTCCAGGGCCATGCGGAACTCGCGGAATCGGGCAGGTTGGTTCTGATGATTTCCCAGACGAGCAATGCGGCGGCCACCCCGAGGAGGATCAGGGGTATCGTAAAGAAAAGAGCATTCCGTCGCACTCGTTCTTGCGGCTCCCTGACCATGCGTCCCCCATTTGGCGAGCCCAGGCAGTCATGGATGATATGCGGGCGCGCGGCGCGCCGGAAGAGGGCGCCCGCATCACGGTCGGCGCATGGGAGTGCTCGCTCACGCAACGGTGCCGAGCGTCGCCCCGTGGACGCCCGAGCCCCATCGTGTCCCAGAAATGCCGTGGGGGCGCGGCCCGGATGAGCCACGCCTCCACGGCCAGCGCCGACGCGCGTCAGGCCTCCACCCGCCCCCGCGTCACCGCCTTCTTCAGCAGTGGCCAGGCCAGCAGGACCAGGATCACCGCGTACACGGTCACCGCGAACGGTGTGTTGACCAGGCCCGTCACACTGCCGTCACTGATCTGCAGGGCACGCCGCAACTGCTGCTCGGCGTTCGGGCCGAGGATGACGCCGATGACGGCCGGCAGCACCGGCAGGCCGTAGCGGCGCATGCCGAAGCCGATCAGGCCGATGATCAGCAGGATCACCAGGTCGATCACCTCGCCGCCGACCGCGTACGCGCCGACCGCCGCGAAGAACATGATCCCGGCGTACAGGTACGGCCGCGGGATGCGCAGCAGCTTCGCCCACACCGGCGCCAGTGGCAGGTTGAGGGCCAGGAGCAGCACCATGCCGACGAAGAGGGAGGCGATCAGGCCCCAGACCAGGTCGGGTTCGCGCTCGAAGAGCAGCGGGCCGGGCTGGATGCCGTACTGCTGGAAGGCGGCCAGCATGACCGCGGCGACCGCCGTGGTCGGCAGGCCCAGGGTCAGCATCGACACCAGGGTGCCCGCCGCCGAGGCCGACGCCGCCGACTCCGGCCCCGCGACGCCCTCGATCGCGCCCTTGCCCCACTCGTTCTTGTGCTTGGACAGGCGCTTCTCCGTCACGTACGACAGGAAGGTGGGGATCTCGGCGCCGCCCGCCGGGATCGCGCCGAACGGGAAACCGATGAACGGGCCGCGCAGCCACGACTTCCAGGTCCGGTTCACATCCTCGCGCCCCAGCCACGGCCGGCCCACCGGGATCGGCTCCGGCGGGCTGCGCCGCAGATGGGCGGCGACCCACAGGGCCTCGCCGATCGCGAAGAGTCCGACCGCGACGATCACCACGTCGATGCCGTCGGCCAGTTGGAGCGAGCCGAAGGTCAGGCGCTGCTGGCCGGTCATCTGGTCCAGGCCCACCAGGCCCAGGGTGAGACCGATGAGCAGGGAGGCGAGGCCGCGGATGCGGGAGGAGCCCAGTACCGAGGTCACCGCGATGAACGCCAGCACCATGATGGCGAAGTAGTCCGGCGCGCCGATGTCCACGGCCAGTTTCGCGACCGTCGGCGCCAGCGCCACCAGCAGGAGGGTGCCGATCAGGCCGCCCGCGAAGTGCCCGACGGCGGCCGCCGCGAGGGCCTGGGCGCCGCGCCCGGACTTGGCCATGGGGTTGCCCTCCATGGCCGCCACCACCGCCGCGCTCTCACCGGGCGTGTTGAGCAGGATGGAGGTGGTCGAACCGCCGAACATCGCGCCGTAGTAGATGCCGGCGAACATGATGAACGCGCCGATCGGGTCGAGCCCGTACGTCACCGGCAGCAGCAGCGCGACCGCCATCGCCGGGCCGATGCCCGGCAGCACGCCGATCGCCGTGCCGAGCAGCACACCGATGACGGCCCACAGGAGGTTGATCGGCGTGAGGGCCGTACCGAAGCCGTCCAGAAGGGAGTTGAAGGAATCCATGTCACAGCACTCCCATCAGCGGACCGCCGGGCAGGGGCACTCCGAGCAGATTGTTGAACACGGTGTAGGTGACCAGGGACAGCCCGGCCGCGATGAGCGGATCGCGGTCGATCCGGCGGCTGCCGAGCGCGAACGCCGCGCCCCAGAACAGCAGCGCGCCCGCGATGGGGAAGCCGAGCGGCTCGATGAGCACGGCCGCGCCGAGGAACACCCCGGCGAGCAGCAGCACCGTGCGCCAGTCGGCGGGCTCGGACAGGTCGACGTCCTCGCCGGTCTCGGCCTGCCCCCGGCCGCCGCGCAGGACGTCCACGGCAAGCAGCGCGGCGATCACCAGCAGCCCGGCGCCGACCACGATCGGCACGGTCTTCGGGCCGACCGGGCCGCGCTGGGCGATGTCGACGTCCATGGTGAGTGCGTCGGTCAGGACGAGCACGCCCAGGGCCAGCAGCAGTACACACACGCCGAGTTCGGAGTGCTCGCGCAGCCACGAGCGCCGTTCGCCGCCGGTCTCGGCGGGGGGAATGTCGGTTTGCGTCGTCACAGTCCCAGCTCCTTCAGCACCGAAACCACGCGCTTGTCCTCGGCGTCGAGGAACGCGCCGAACTTGTCACCGGTGAGGAAGGCGTCGTCCCAGCCGTTCTGCTTCATGGAAGTGCGCCACTCGTCGGAGCCGTGCAGCTCCTCGACCAGCTTCACGAGCTTGTCGCGCTCCCCGTCGTTCAGGCCGGGCGGGGCGACGATGCCGCGCCAGTTGGTGAAGTTCACGTCGTAGCCGGCCTCCTGAAGCGTCGGGGCGTCCAGCCCGTCGACTCGCTTCGGCCCGGTGACCGCGAGGAGGCGCAGCTCGCCCGCCTTGATCTGGTCCAGGTACTCGCCGACACCGGAGACGCCGAAGGCGACCTTGTTGCCGAGGATGGAGGCGAGCAGCTCGCCGCCGCCGTCGAAGGGGATGTAGTTCACCTGCTTCGGCGGGATTCCCCCGGCCCGCGCCATCAGCATCGGCGCGAGATGGTCCGGCCCGCCGGGGGAGGAGCCGCCGCCCACCGGGAGCTTGCCCGGGTTCTTCTTCCAGGCGCCGATCAGATCGTCGATCGTCTTGTAAGGGGAGTCCTTGGCGACCACGACGACGTCCTGCTCCTCGGTGAGCCGGGCGATCGGCGTGGTGTCGCCGAGCGTCTTCGGCGCGTCGTTGGAACGGACGGCACCCACGACCCCGAGGCCCATGGACATGGCGAGCTTGCCGTTGCCGTGCTCGCTCACCAGCCGGCTGAGGCCCACGGTGCCGCCGGCTCCGGGCAGGTTGAACACCTCGATGTTGTGGGTCAGTCCGGCGTCCTCGGCGTTCTTCGCGGCCGTACGGGCCGTGATGTCGTAGCCTCCGCCGGGCGTGTTGGGGACCATGAAACGCAGGCCCGGGATCTGTGTGCCGGTCTCGGAACCGCTGCCGGTGGTCAGCAGCGGTGGTCCGACGAGTACGAGCACGGCGGCCCCGAGCAGGGCGAGGGGAGTGCGCAGGCGCACGAGTGCCACCACCTGTCGGTACGGTCGATGCGGGTAGGTAAAGGCCCTGTGGGGGAGGGTGACGTGGGCCACATGCTGCCCGGGCGCCGACGAGCTGTCTCTCTTGCGGAACCAACGGAGGTTTTGGTCTTTGCGGTCGCCGGAACGGCCGTGCGCACCCCCGGCCCCCTGGACCGCACCCGTGCACATCTCTTTCCCTCACCGCAGGTGGACGCCATGATGGGCGGCCCCGGCACGGAAGGAGCGACCCGATGACCAGCGAGCCCCGCACGTCCGCCACCACCGGCACGATCGACGTCCTCGTGGTCGACGACGACTTCATGGTGGCCAAGGTCCACCGCGCCTTCGTCGAGCGCGTCGACTCCTTCCGCGTCGTCGGCGTCGCCGGTACCGGCGCACAGGCCGTCACCGCGGCCGACGCGCTCCGCCCCGACCTCGTGCTGCTCGACCTGCACCTGCCGGACATCTTCGGCCTGGACGTCATCCCCCGGCTGCGTTCCGCGGGCCACGACTGCGACGTCATGGTCGTCAGCGCCGCCCGGGAGGCCGAGACGGTGCGCGGTGCCGTCCGGCACGGGGTCGTCGACTACCTCCTCAAACCGTTCGAGTCCGAGGAACTGCGCGCCCGGCTGGAGCGCTACGCCGACCGGCGCGGCCGGCTGCTCGGCACGGTCGTGCGCAGCCAGGCCGACGTCGACCGGGTGCTGGCCGGAGCCGCCGCAGGGGCCACGCCCGTCGCCGCCCTGCCCAAGGGCATGAGCGTGGAGACCGCCGAGCTGGTGGAGCGGGCCCTGCGCGAGACGGACGGCACCCTGTCCGCCAGCGAGTGCGCCGCCCTGACCGGCGTCTCCCGCGTGAGCGCCCGCCGCTACCTGGAGCACTTCCACACCGTGGGCCGCGTCGAGGTCTCCCTGCGCTACGGCGTGGCGGGCCGCCCGGAACGCCGCTACCGCTTCCGCGGCCCCACCGCGCTCCGGCCGGGGGGCGAGGTACGCGCCTAGACCCACCGGGAGTGGCCTTGTGCCCCCCGGAACAGCTGCGACCTCCTGCTACCTCGCCGCGCAGCCGACGTCCTTCGCCGGCAGGCGACCCGTCGCGAGGTACGCGTTGACCGTGTCGTCGACGCACGGCGCACCGTAGACGCCGTACACCGCGTGCTGATCGGCACCGTTCAGCGTCACCAGGCGCGAGGAGGGCCACATGCCGCGCACGGTCCGGGCGCCGTCGTGGTCGGTGCGCGGGTCCCCGGTGGCGTTGACGAGGAGGGCGGGCAGGTCGTCGCGGATCGTGGTCGGGCGTTCGCGCGGCCGGTCCCAGAACGCGCACGGGTTGATGTTGTGCGTGACGGGCGCGAACAGTGGGTCCCGCGCCCGGCCGCGCTGGACATCGCGCCAGTAGACCTCCGGGTCACGGGGCGCGGCCCCGTCGCCGCACAGGATCGCCGTCTGCGCGCTGCCGTAGGGGGAGTCGGTGCCCGTGAGCGTGAACTCGAGCACCCCGGCGAGCCAGGGCGACGGCGTCACCCGCTGCCCCCTGGACGCCCGCAGCATGTCCCGCACACCCTGCGCGAAGTCGCCGTAGGCGGCGTCGTTGTGCTGGGAGAGGCCGTTGAAGACGACCATGGGCATCAGGTGCTCGTCCAGCCGGTGGTCGCCGAGCCGCAGCGGTGTGCGGGCCGAGGCCTTCCGGATCCGGTCCACGGCGGCCAGCACCTCGCCCCGTGTCCCGCCCAGCCCATAGGCCGCCTCGCGCGCGGCGGCCCAGGACGCCCACCCCTCCAGCGCGTGCCGGTTGGCCCGCTCGACGCCCCGCAGCAGCCTCGGCCCGTAGCGGTCCGGGTCGATCACACCGTCCAGGACGACCCGGTCCGTGCGGCCGGGGAACATCGTGGTGTACACCTCGCCGAGGTAGCTGCCGTACGAGTAGCCCAGGTAGGAGATCCGCCGCTCGCCCAGCGCGGCCCGGACGACGTCCAAGTCGCGCGCGGTGTTGCGGCTCGTGGCGTGGGGCAGGGCGTCACCCGCGTGGGTCCGGCAGCGCTCGGCGAGATCCTTCGAGAACGCGGTCATACGGTCGAACCCGGCCCGGTCCGTACCCGCCCCGCGCCACGCCGAGCCGGTCGGCCAGCGGCAGTCCAGCGGTGTGCTGCGGCCGATGAAGCGGGGGTCGACGCCCACCACGTCGTACCGTGCGGCGACGTCCTTCATCGCCTTGCGCACCCACGGCGGGTCGCCGAGCGAGGGTCCGCCGGGGCCGCCGCCGTTGAGCAGCAGCGGGCCGACGCGGCGGCCGGTGTCGGTGGCGCGGATCCGGGATATCGCGACGGTGATCGTGCTGCCGCCGGGGTCCGAGTAGTCCAGCGGCACCGTCACGTCGGCGCAGCGGGCGCCCGCCTGCTCCAGCTCCTTGCCGGTCGTGTCCTGCGGCCCGAGCACACAGCTCTTCCAGGTGAGGTGCTGCTGGTGGTAGCGGGCGAGAGGATCGGGGGTCGCACGGGCCGTGGCGGGCAGGGCCGAGAGGGCGAGGGCGGCTGCCGTCACGGCGAGGGCGGCGCTTCTCGCGGTTCCCGGGGAACGGGATAACACGTGGGTGTCCTTTCTGTCGCAGATGACCCCGCGGCGGCCTGGCAGGGGCATGCCGAGGGGGGATCTCGTGCGACAGAACGGTAGGGACGGACCGCCGCCCGATCACTCCGGCCGGCCACCGGTCCGTGGTGGGGCCAACCCCAGCGGCCAGACGGGGGAATGCCGTTTCTGTGAGACCGGCGAAAACCGGAATCCGGGCCCCAAGCTGGGAGAACGCTCGCGCAGACCTTGTGCAGGTCGCCGCAGGGGGGTTGTCCAGACATGGTCCCGCGCCTAGGGTCACCTTCCGAGTGCAAGCGCTTTCCAAGCGTGAGTCCACCGGCCGTTTCGAGGAGCGCCGCATGTCCGTGTCCCCAGGGTCTCCCACCCGCCGCCGCGTGGCCGTCGTCGGCACCGGAGCCATCGTCAGCGGCAGCCACCTGCCCGCGCTGCGGGCCCACTCCGACCGGGTGGAACTGGTCGCCGCCGTCGACGTGGACCAGGAGCGGCTCGACACCTTCCGCGAGCTGGCCGGCGACCAGGTCGCCGGGTACACCTCGATGGGCGCGATGCTGGACGCCGTACGCCCCGACCTGGTCCTGATCGGGACACCGCCCTCCCTGCACCGGGAGCAGACGGTGGCCGCGCTCAAGGCGGGCGCCTGGGTGCTGTGCGAGAAGCCGCTCACCCTGTCGCTCGCCGAGTACGACGAGATCGCCGCCGCCGAGGAGGCCTCCGGGGCGTACGCCGCGGTCGTCTTCCAGCACCGCTACGGCTCCGGCGCCGTGCACGCCCGCGAGCTGATCACCAGCGGCGAGTTGGGCGCCCCGCTGGTCGCGCACTGCCAGACCACCTGGCACCGGGACGCCGCGTACTACGCGGTGCCGTGGCGCGGCAAGTGGGCCAGCGAGGGCGGCGGCCCGACCATGGGCCACGGCATCCACCAGTACGACCTGCTGCTGCACCTGCTCGGCGAGTGGGAGGAGATCCAGGCCATGGCGGCCCGGCTCGTCCACGACACCGAGAGCGAGGACGTGTCCACCGCGCTGGTGCGCTTCCGCGGCGGCGCCCTCGCGACCGTCGTGAACAGCGTGCTGTCCCCGGACGAGGTGAGCCGCATCCGCGTCGACTGCGCGGACGCCACGATCGATCTCACCCACCTGTACGGCCACAGCAACGACAGTTGGGCCTACACCCCGGCCCCGCACGTCGCCTCCGACCGCGCCACCGCCTGGCGCACCCCCGCGAGCGATGTGCCGAGTTCGCACACGGCCCAGCTCGGCACGCTCCTCGACGCCTACGACACCGGCACCCGACCACCGGGCAGCGGCCAGGACGCCCGCGCCACCCTCGAGTTCGCCGCCGCCCTGTACAAGGCGGCGTTCACCGGCCGCTCGGTGCGCGCCGGGGAGATCGGCCCCGGCGACCCCTTCTACGAGGCCATGCACGGCCAGTACCCCGACTGGGCCCCCAAGGAGCGCGCATGAGCATCCGAGTCACCCACACCCACGGCGAGGACATCGCCGTCACGGCTGCAGGCGGCACGGAGATCCTCCGCTACGTCTACCGCCCCGACCCGGATCCCTTCGAGTCCCGCAAGCCGTACGCCCACCCCGTACGCACCCTCTCCGGCCGCACGGTCACCGGCTACCGCCCGAACGACCACCGCTGGCACAAGGGCCTGCAGATGACCTCGAGCCATCTGTCCGGCCAGAACTTCTGGGGCGGCAACTGCTACGTCCACGGCCAGGGCTATCTGCCCCTGCCCGAGCGCGTCGGCTCGATGCGGCACGACGGCTTCCCGGACTTCACGGTCGAGGACGACCGGCTCGCCTTCACCGAGCACCTCACCTGGGTCGAGAACGGCGGCGAGGAGTGGGCCCGCGAGGTGCGGGGGCTGACCGTCCACTCGGTGGACGAGGAAGCCGGGTCCTGGGCTCTCGACTGGTCGATCCGCCTCACCAACCTCCGTTCCGAGCCCCTGGCCTTCGGCTCCCCGACCACAGCGGGCCGTGAGATGGCCGGCTACACCGGACTGCAGTGGCGCGGCCCGCGCGACTTCACCGGCGGTACGGTCTTCGCCCCCGACACCGACGCCGACGCGGGCAAGCTCATGGGCACCCAGGGCCCCTGGCTCGCCTTCACCACCGAGCACGACGACGTCGACGGCCACTCCACACTCGTCTTCGCACACGCCCCCGAGAACCTCGACGAGACGTCCGCGATCCACGAGTCCCACTGGTTCGTCCGCGCCGAGCCCTTCCCGACGGTCGCCTTCTCCTGGGCGTTCTTCGAGGAGTTCGCACTCCCGCCGGGCGAGTCCTTCGCCTACCGCTACCGGCTGGTCGTCGCCGACGGCGCCTGGGACCGCGACCGGGTCGGCACCCACATGGCGAGCCTGCCGTGGTGAGCGACCCCAAGCCCGCCCTGCCGCACCCGCTGCCCGGCGCGATCGGCCTGTCTCATCTGAGCGCCTACGACTGGGAGGCCGCCGACGGCGTCTGCGGCGGCAGCCCGCATCTGCACCTGGTGTGCACCGAGGCGTACGTCGTCACCGGCGGCCGGGGCTCGGTCCAGACGCTGAGCCCCGACGGCTACCGGGACATCCCCCTCGCGGCCGGCTCCATCGCCTGGTTCACACCGGGCACCGTCCACCGCATGGTGCAGGGCGGCGACCTGCGCATCACCGTGCTGATGCAGAACAGCGGCCTGCCCGAGGCCGGGGACGCCGTGTTCACCTTCCCGCCCGAAGTGCTCGCCGACCCCGAGAAGTACGCCGCCGCCGCGAAACTGCCGCCCGGCACGGGACCGGAGACGGCGGCTGCATCCCGGCGCCGCAGGGACCTCGCCGTCGAGGGCTACCTCGTCCTGCGCGAGGCCCTCGAAGCCGGCGACAACGGCCCGTACCTGGAGTTCCAGCGGGCCGCCGCACGCCTCGTGCGCGACAAGGTGCCCACCTGGCGCGAGCTGTGGCGGGCGGGTGCGCTGGCCACCGCCGAACGCACCGGCGCCCAGCTCGACGCGCTGGAGGCGGGGGAGCCCGTCCACCTCGACGAGGCCACCGCCCACGAGGCGGCGCCCACCCGGCTCGGCGGCTTCGGCATGTGCGGCCGCCGGGACGAGTACAACCTGCCGGGTACCACGCTCCCCTACCAGGGCGAGTAACCCGGCAAGGGGGGCGAGGGGGGCAACAGGCCGAGGGGGGCCAACAGGAAGTCCGAGGAAAGGAGAGGTGACCTCGGCATGCCCGGACACAGGACAAAGGGGTTCTGCGCGTCGGCCGCCGCACTGGCACTGTGCGCCGTGCTGGCAGGCTGCGGAGGATCCGGGGAATCCGCCGGTGGCGGCAAGGTCGTGCTGCGCTACACGTGGTGGGGCAACCCCGACCGCGCGGCACGCACCGAGCAGGCCGTCGCGCTGTTCGAGAAACAGCACCCGGACATCGACGTCACGACGTCGTTCTCCGGCTACGACGCCTACAAGCAGAAGCTCGCCACCCAGGCCGCCGGCGGTGACGCGCCGGACGTGATGCAGCTGGACTACCGCCAGATCGACCAGTACGCCTCCGGCGGTGTGCTGCTCGACCTGGCGAAGCAGAAGTCCGTACTGCGCACCTCCGAGATCGACCAGGGACTGCTCGCCACCGGCCGCGTGGACGACGTCCAGTACGCGATCCCGCAGGGCCGCGGCACCGAGACCGTCGTCCACGACGTCGCGACCTGGAAGAAGTCGGGAGTCCCGCTCCCCGGCGAGAGCTGGACCTGGAGCCAGTGGGCCGGCGCCATGCGCGCCCTCGCGAAGAAGACCGGCAAACCCGGGGCAACCGACCCCGGGCAGAGCGAGGACGCCTTCGAGGTCTGGCTGCGCGGCCGGGGCAAGTCCCTCTACACCGAGGGCGGCGGGCTCGGCTTCACCGCCGGCGACCTGACCCGCTGGTGGACCTTCACGGACAAGCTGCGCCGCGAGGGCGCCGTCTCGCCCGCCGAACAGACCACCCAGCTCGACGGCTCCGTGGAGAACACCCCGCTCGGCCGCGGCAAGGCGACCGCCGACACCAACTGGGACGCCCCGTCCAGCGGTTACCTCGCACTCGTCCCCAGCGGCGTCGCCCTCGCCCCCATGCCGTCCGGCGAGGACGGCACACCCGGCCAGTACTTCAAGCCGTCCATGTTCCTCGGCGTCTCGGCCAACACCGGCCACCCCAAGGAGGCGGCCCAGCTCGTCGACTTCATGATCAACGACCGGCAGGCCGCGAAGATCCTCGGCGCCGGCCGCGGCATCCCCGTCAACGAGACCATCCGCGACGCAATCGGCCCAGAACTCAAGGACTTCGACAAGACCATCGCCGACTTCCAGGCATCCCTGGACGGCAAGCTCAAGGACCCGCCCCAGGCCCCGCCCTCGGGCGACAACGCCCTGCAGACCACCTTCCAGCGCGACTACGACCAGGTGTCCTACGCGCGCATGTCGCCCCGCGAGGCGGCCGAGAACTACGTCACCGAGGCGAAGGCGGAGCTGAGGTCATGACCACCACCGCGATCCCCCCGGAGGCGAAGCGCGCCCCCGCCACCACCCCGAAGCGCCGCCCCAAGCGCGAACGCGAGGGCGCCGCCTGGGTGTTCCTCTCCCCGTGGGTGCTCGGCGCGACCGTCCTGACGCTGCTGCCGATGGCCGTGTCGCTGTACCTGTCGTTCACCGACTACGACCTGTTCAACCCGCCGAAGTGGGTCGGCCTGCGCAACTACACGCAGATGTTCACCGAGGACCCGCGCTACTGGCGCTCGGTCGTGACGACCCTGACGTACGTCGTCATCGCCGTGCCCCTGCAACTCGCGCTCGCCCTCGTCGTCGCGCTCGCCCTGAAGGGCATGAAGCGGGGCAAGGGCTTCTACCGCTCCGCCTTCTACGCGCCCTCGCTGCTCGGCGCGTCGATGTCCATCGCCCTCGTCTGGCGGGCCGTCTTCAACGACGGCGGCACGGTGGACAACCTGCTCGGCACCGGCGGCTGGGTCAACAAGCCCGGCTTCTCGCTGCTGGCCGTCGCGCTGCTGACGGTGTGGCAGTTCGGCGCGCCGATGGTCATCTTCCTCGCCGGGCTCCAGCAGATCCCCGCCGAGCTGTACGAGGCGGCGGCGGTGGACGGGGCCGGGAAGTGGCGGCAGTTCCTGTCGGTCACCGTGCCGATGCTGTCCCCGGTGCTGTTCTTCAACCTGGTCCTGCAGACCATCCAGGCCTTCCAGGTGTTCACGCCCGCCTTCGCGGTCAGCGGGGGCAAGGGCGGGCCCGCCGACTCGACCCTCGTCTACACCATGTACCTTTACGACCGGGGCTTCGTCGCCTCCCACATGGGCTACGCCTCCGCCATGGCCTGGGTGCTGCTCATCGTGATCGGCGTCGTCACCGCGGTGCTGTTCCGCACCTCGCGCTCCTGGGTCTTCTACGCCTCGGAGGGGAACCGATGACCTCGACCGCCGTGTCCCACAAGCCGGTTCGCTGGGGCCGTGTCGCCGTGCACCTCGGCTGCCTGGCCGCGCTGCTGGTCATGCTGTACCCGCTGGCCTGGCTGCTGGCCACCTCGCTCAAGCCCGCCGACGAGGTCATCGCGAGCCTGAACCTCCTGCCCGGCCACCTGGAGTGGTCGAACTACTCCACCGCCCTCGACGGCGTCAACGACGTCTCCATCTGGCGGCTGCTCGGCAACTCCCTGCTGATCGCGGGCGGCGCGGTCCTCGGCAACGTCATCAGCTGCTCGCTCGCCGCCTACGCCTTCGCCCGCCTCAGGTTCCGCTTCCGCGGGCCGCTGTTCGCCTTCATGATCGCCACGATCATGCTGCCGCACCACGCGGTGCTGATCCCGCAGTACATCATCTTCAACCAGCTCGGCCTGGTGAACACCTACTGGCCGCTGATCCTGCCGAAGTTCCTCGCCACCGAGGCGTTCTTCGTCTTCCTCATCGTGCAGTTCATGCGCGGCCTGCCGCGTGAACTGGAGGAGGCGGCCCGCATCGACGGCTGCGGGCCCTTCCGCAGCTTCTTCCAGGTCGTGCTGCCGCTCACCCGGCCGGCCCTGATCACCACGGCCATCTTCACCTTCATCTGGACCTGGAACGACTTCTTCACCCAGCTCATCTACCTCTTCGACCCGGAGAAGTTCACGCTGACCCTCGCGCTGCGTTCCTTCGTGGACGCCTCCAGCACCTCCGCGTTCGGCCCGATGTTCGCGTTGTCGGTGATCGCACTGCTGCCGATCGTGCTGTTCTTCCTCGCCTTCCAGCGGTTCCTGGTGGAGGGCATGGCCAGCTCCGGAGTCAAGGGGTGAGCGGGATGCGGACCCGTGAGGCCGGTGAGGTGTTCGGGCCGCGCATGTCCCTGTTCGCCGACGTGCTGAGCGTCGGCCTCGCCACGGCGGCGGCCTGTCTGCCGCTGGTGACCGCACCGGCCGCGCTGTCGACGGCCTGCGCCGTACTGCGCGGCGCGGGGCAGGACCGGCCCGTCACGGCGGGGCGGTACTTCGCCCTGCTGCGACGGCGGCTCCGGGCCGGTGACCTGCTGGCGGGAGGCATCGCGCTGACGGGCCTGCTGCTGCTCACGGCCGATCTGGCGCTGGCCGGGGCGGGGCTGCCCGGGGCGCGGCTGTTCGCGGTGGCCGCCGCCGTCATCGGCGCCTGCGCGATGGTCGTCGGCCTGCGGGCCTGCGGACGCCCCGAGTCGCTCACCGACTGGCGTGCGGCGGTGCGCGGGGCCGCCCGGGACGCCGTGGCGGACGTGGGCGGCAGCGGGCTGGTCCTGCTCGCCGTGGCGACGGCCGCGCTGTGCGCCTGGATGCTGCTGCCCCTGGCCTTCCTCGCCCCGGGGCCGCTGGCGCTCGCGCTCACCGCCGTCGACGTACGCCGGTCGGCCGCCGTTCTCGTTCAATAGCCAAGAATTAAGGGGGCATTGGGGAACGTCAGGTGTGAGCACCCTCAGGAGGTGGCGATGCTCTTGTCATGAACCTGTGGCTCGATGGGCGGGCCGCAGCCTCATGGAGGTGTGGGATGCACCGCAGACTCGCCACCGGTCTTGCCGCCTCAACCCTGTCCCTCGTCACCGTCGTCGGCACCGCGACCCTCGCGAGTGCCGCCCCCGCCGACAAGCCCCAGGTGCTCGCGAGCTGGACGCAGACCAGCGCGTCGAGCTACAACGCCTGGGCCGCCGCCCGCGCGAACCAGCCCGCCTGGGCCGCGTACGCCTTCGACTGGTCGACCGACTACTGCTCCTCGTCGCCGGACAACCCGTTCGGCTTCCCCTTCTCGATGTCCTGCGCCCGGCACGACTTCGGCTACCGCAACTACAAGGCCGCAGGCACCTTCAGCGCCGACAAGTCCCGTCTCGACAGCGCCTTCTACGAGGACCTCAAGCGGATCTGCGCCGCCTACACCGGCGGCACGAAGAACGCCTGCGACAGCACGGCGTGGACGTACTACCAGGCGGTGAAGGCCTTCGGCTGAGGGCCTGTCGGTCGCCTGAGGGCCGGGCGCGGGGCGACAGCCTCCCGCCCGGCCGACGGCCTCAACGGCCCGTGGAACCGATGCTGATCCGCGGCCACGAACGGGCCGTCGCCAGGAGCGCCTGGGTCCGTGCCGACGGAGTGGCCGCCGCCGCGGCCAGCGCCGCGGCGGCGCTCGCGATGCCGAGGACCGCGCCCGCGGCCACGTCGCCCGGATAGTGCACGCCCGTGTGGATGCGGGAGTAGCCGACGGCGCTCGCCAGCGCCCCGAGCGGCACCGCGGCGGGCGGCAGGACCACACCGACGGCGGTGGCGAACGCGACCGCCGACGCCGTGTGCCCGGACGGGAACGAGGCCGACGTGGGCATCCGGACATGCCGGTCCACCGTCACCCGGGCCGCCTCCCGGTCCGGCCGGGCCCGGCGCACCAGGCGCTTGCCGAGCAGGTTGGCGGAGGCCGACGCCACGGCGATCGCCCCGACGCCGACGACCGCGGCACGGCGCGGACGCCTCCCGGCCAGTGCCAGGGCGGCGGCGATGCCGAACGAGATCTTGGAGTGGTCGGCCGCGTGCGACAGATGGCGCAGCGTCCGGTCGAGCGTGGGCGTGGGGGTGGCGGCCACCGCCGCGTACAGGGCGCCGTCCACGGCCCTGAGATCGCCGAGTACGGCGGCCAGGAGCCGGCCGGGTCCGCTCGCGGGCTTCCCTTCGCCCGGCAGCGGACGGGGGGCGTCCGCGTCTGTGATCGTCGGATCGGTCATGTGCTTCTCCCCGCAGTGGCCTTTCCCCAGCAAGGTACCGGCTCACACCGGGCGCACGCTCGGCGCCCCCGCGGGCCGGTACCCACCGAGTGCCCACGCGGCGGACGGCCATCCGTGTGCCGGACCGGGCACGGCCGTCCGGGCGACCTGGTGGACTGGCGGCATGATGTCACCGCTGCACCGGGCCCTGCGCGCACTCGACCGCTTCCACGCCGCCCGCCCCTGGGACCACAACGCCCACTTCCACCGCTGGATCCTGCGGCAACTCCCCGCGCGTGCGGGAAGCGCCCTGGACGTGGGGTGCGGCAGTGGCGACCTCGCCCGGCTGCTGGCCGCCCGGGCCGCACAGGTGCACGGGATCGACGCCGACCCGGCGATCACGGCCCGGGCGCGGGAGCTGACCGCGGCGACGATCCCGGTGACCTACGCGGTGGCCGGCGCGCCGACCGGGCTTCCCGACCGGTCGTACGACGTCATCACCTGCGTGGCCGTGCTCCACCACCTGCCGTTCGCGGAGACCCTGAAGGCCTTCCGCGAGCGTGTGGCCCCCGGCGGCATCCTGGTCGTCGTCGGGGTCTCCCGGGAACAGACCCCCGTCGACCACGTCCTCGGCATCGCGTCGATCCCGCTCAACATCGTCATGGCCCTGGTCAGGAACCGGGGCCGCCGGGCAGCACGCCCGGCCTCGATGACCGCCCCCACGAGACCGGCGGGCATGGCCTTCCCCGAGATCCTCCGCGAGGCCCGTGCCGTCCTGCCCGGTGCCCGTCTGCGCCGCCGCCTGTTCTGGCGGTACACGCTGGTGTGGCATCACCGCTGACCCTCGTTCTCAGCCGGCCGCCCGGAAGGTGCGCAGCCGCAGCGAGTTGGCGACGACGAAGACCGAGGAGAAGGCCATCGCGGCCCCGGCGATCATCGGCGTGAGCAGTCCGGCCGCGGCCAGCGGCAGGGCCGCCACGTTGTAGGCGAAGGCCCAGAACAGGTTCGAGCGAATGGTGCCGAGGGTGCGGCGGGAGAGTCGGATGGCGTCCGCCGCGGCCCGCAGGTCGCCCCGCACGAGGGTCAGGTCCCCGGCCTCGATCGCGGCATCCGTGCCGGTGCCCATGGCCAGCCCGAGATCGGCCTGCGCGAGGGCCGCCGCGTCGTTGACACCGTCGCCGACCATCGCCACCGAACGGCCCTCGGCCTGGAGCCGCTTGACGACCTCGACCTTGTCCTGCGGGAGCACCTCGGCGACGACGTCCTCCGGAGCGATACCGACCTCGCGGGCGACGGACCGGGCCACCGCCTCGTTGTCGCCGGTCAGCAGGATGGGGGTCAGCCCCAGGGCACGCAGCCGTCCGACCGCCTCCGCGCTCGTCTCCTTCACCGCGTCGGCGACCTCCAGCACCGCACGCGCCTCGCCGTCCCAGGCGACCGCGACGGCGGTGCGCCCGGCGCCCTCGGCCGCCGCCCTGGCACGTGCCAGGCTTTCAGGCAGCTCCATCGCCCAGTCGGCCAGCAGCCGCTCCCGCCCGACGAGCACCGCGTGGCTCTCGACGACGCCCTGTACGCCGAGTCCCGGCACATTGGCGAAGTCCTCCGGCGTGGGCAGCGCACCGCCCAGCCTCTCCAGCGCCCCGTCGGCGACGGCACGGGCGATCGGGTGCTCGGAGGAGTGCTCCAGCGCCCCGGCCAGCCGCAGCACCTCGGCCTCGTCGGTGCCCTCGGCGGTGTGCACCGCGAGCAGGGTCATACGGCCGGTGGTGACGGTGCCGGTCTTGTCGAGGACGACGGTGTCGACCCGGCGCGTCGACTCCAGCACCTCCGGGCCCTTGATGAGGATGCCGAGCTGGGCGCCCCGCCCGGTGCCGACCATCAGCGCGGTCGGCGTGGCCAGACCGAGGGCGCACGGGCAGGCGATGACCAGGACGGCGACCGCGGCCGTGAAGGCGGCCGTCAGACCGGCGCCGTTGCCGAGCCAGAAGCCCAGCGTGCCCAGCGCGAGGGCGATCACGACCGGCACGAACACGGCGGAGATCCGGTCCGCGAGCCGCTGCGCCGCGGCCTTGCCGTTCTGCGCGTCCTCCACCAGCCGGGCCATGCGGGCCAGTTGGGTGTCGGAGCCGACCCGTGTGGCACGCACGACGAGCCGCCCGCCGACGTTGATCGTGGCGCCCGTGGCCGGGTCACCGGTGCCGACCTCCACGGGCACGGACTCGCCGGTGAGCATCGAGGCGTCCACGGCGGAGGAACCCTCGACGACCGTCCCGTCGGTGGCGATCTTCTCACCGGGCCGGACCAGGAAGCGGTCGCCGACCCGCAACTCCGCTACGGGAACGGTCTGTTCACGGCCGCCCTCGTCCCGCAGCACGGTGACGTCCTTCGCGCCCAGTTCCAGCAGCGCCCGCAGCGCCGCCCCCGCCCTGCGCTTCGCGCGGGCCTCGAAGTACCGCCCGGCCAGGAGGAAGGCCGTCACGCCCGCGGCGGCCTCCAGATAGATGTTCCCGGCGCCGTCCGTGCGCTCGATGCTCAGCTCGAAGGGGTGCGTCATGCCCGGCGTGCCCGCGGTGCCGAGGAACAGCGCCCACAACGACCACAGGAACGCGGCCGAGGTGCCCACCGAGATCAGCGTGTCCATCGTGGCCGCGCCGTGCCGGGCGTTGGCGAACGCCGCCTTGTGGAAGGGCCACGCCGCGTAGGTCACGACGGGTGCGGCCAGCGTGAGCGACAGCCACTGCCAGTACGCGAACTGCAGCGCCGGGATCATGGCCATGGCCACGACGGGAACCGCCAGCACCACGGCCGCGACCAGCCGCTCGCGCAGCGGACGGAGTTCGTCGGCCTCCTCCACGGACTCCGGCGGCGCCGGTTCCTGAGCGGTGTACCCGGTCGCCTCGACGGTGGCGATCAGATCCCCGACCGAGACGTCACCGGAGTAGCTGACCTTCGCCTTCTCGGTGGCGTAGTTGACGGTGGCGGTGACCCCGTCCATGCGGTTGAGCTTCTTCTCGATGCGCGCCGCGCAGGAGGCACACGTCATGCCTCCGATGGCGAGTTCTACGTCTGAGCTGGTGCCGATCGCTTCGGTGGTCATGCTTTCTGTATACCCCCTAGGGGTATCATCGGCAAGCGTGGCGGCGACTTGACTAGGTACCCCCTAGGGGTATGGTGAAGTGCGTGGAGGCCCCGCATCCGAGCGCGAGGCCCGGCAGCCCGAAGGAGCAGACGGCCATGAACACCGGACTGAAGATCACCACCTTCGCCGCCGCCCTGGCCGCGACGTTCGGCACGGCCTACGGCGTCGGGCAGGGCATCGACCCCGTCGTCGCCGACCGGCCGCCGAAACACGAGGGCGACGAGCACACCCGGCCCTCACCGGAGCCGAAGGAGGGCGGCCGCGCCGGGCAAGAGGTACCCCCGGCCGGCGGACTCCAGATCTCCGAGGGCGGCTACACCCTCGACCTCGCGACCCCGCGCGTCGCCGCCGGACAGCGGGCCGACCTGCGCTTCACCGTCCGGGACGGCAGCGGCCGTGCCGTCACCGCCTACCAGCGCGAACACGACAAGGAACTCCACCTCGTCGTGGCCTCACGCGACCTGGTCACCTACCGCCACCTGCACCCCACCCGCGCCGCCGACGGCACCTGGAGCATCCCCGTCGACCTGCCCCGCGCCGGCGGCTACCGCGTCTTCGCCGACTTCACCCCGGCGACGAAGAACGCCCGGAACCTCACCCTCGGCGCGGACCTCGCCGCCTCCGGCCCGTACCGGCCGGAGCAACTCCCGCCGGCGAGCACCACGGCCGAGACCAACGGCTACGACGTCGAGCTGGCCGGCGCCCTGCGCCCGGGCAAGGAGAGCGAGCTGAAGCTGAAGGTCTCCCGCGCCGGCGAGCCCGTCACCGACCTCCAGCCCTACCTCGGCGCCTACGGCCACCTGGTCGCCCTGCGCTCAGGCGACCTCGCCTACCTCCACGTCCACCCGAACGGCGAACCCGGCGACGGAACGACCCGCCCCGGCCCGGACGTCTCGTTCACGGCCACGGCACCCAGCACCGGTTCCTACCGCCTGTTCCTCGACTTCAAGCACGAGGGTAAGGTCCACACGGCGGCCTTCACCGTCCCGGCCGGCGGGGCGGCGGCCGACGGACCGGGTACCCCCGAGGGGCATACGGACGACGGCCACGCGCACTGAGTCCCAGGGCCTGTCGTTTGGATCACGCCGCAGACGCGGGGTCTGGCACGCGCATCTGCCGCGTTGTCGTCGGTTGCCGAAGCTCCGCTTCGACGCCCTCCTCCGCCTTGCAGCTGCACGCACCAGACCCCGCTCACCGGCGCTGACAAGGTGCCGCCGATTCCCTGCGACCTGATCCAAACGACAGGCCCTACCCGAGCGCCCGGTCCAGGTTGAAGGCCGCGCTGATCAGCGCCAGATGCGTGAACGCCTGCGGGAAGTTGCCCTGCTGCTCCCCGGTGTGACTGATCTCCTCGGCGTACAGGCCGAGATGGTTGGCGTACGTCAGCATCTTCTCGAAGGCCAGGCGCGCCTCGTCGATCCGGCCGGCGTGCACCATGGCCTCGACGTACCAGAACGAGCAGATGGAGAACGTGCCCTCGTCCCCGCGCACCCCGTCCGGGCTGGACTCCGGGTCGTAGCGGTAGACCAGCGAGTCCGACACCAGTTCCTCGGTGAGCACGTCCAGCGTCGACAGCCACTTGGGATCCGTCGGGGCGATGAACTTCGTCAGCGGCATCATCAGCACGGCCGCGTCCAGCACGTCGCCGTCCTCGTGCTGCACGAAGGCCCGGCGCTCCTCGGACCAGCCCCGGCTCATGATCCGCCGGTAGATCGTGTCGCGGCACTCCCGCCAGCGCGGCAGATCGGCGGGCAGCCCGCGCCGGTTGGCGATCCGGATGGCCCGCTCGATCGCCACCCAGCACATCAGCCGTGAGTACAGGAAGTTCTTGCGGCCGCCCCGGGTCTCCCAGACCCCCTCGTCGGGCTGGTCCCAGTGCTCGCACACCCAGTCCACCAGCGCGGTCACATCGTCCCACTGGCCGCTGGAGATGGGCTTGGCCCACTTGTCGTAGAGGTAGATGGAGTCGATCAGCGCGCCGTAGATGTCGAGCTGGAGCTGGTCGGCCGCCGCGTTGCCGACCCGTACCGGTGCGGAGCCCTCATGGCCCTCCAGGTGGTCGAGGGTGCGTTCGGGCAGGTCCGTGCGCCCGTCGATGCCGTACATGATCTGCAGCGGGCCGGAGTGCTTGCCGTCGCCCGGGCTGATGTGCCGGGTCACGAAGTCCATGAACGCCTCGGCCTCGCCGGTGAAGCCCAGCCGCAGCAGGGCGTAGACGCAGAACGCCGCGTCGCGCACCCACACGTACCGGTAGTCCCAGTTCCGTTCGCCGCCGAGCCGCTCGGGCAGACTCGTCGTCGGCGCGGCCACGATCGCCCCGGTCGGCGCGTACGTCAGCAGCTTCAGCGTCAGGGCCGAGCGGTGCACCATCTCCCGCCAGCGGCCCCGGTACCGCGACGACGCCAGCCAGGTCCGCCAGTACGCCACCGTCGCCGCGAGCTGCTCCTCCGCCTCCGTGCGCGCGCACCGGCGGGGCGACACCTCGCCGCCGACCTTGTCCAGCGCGAACACCGCCGACTCGCCCTCGCCCAGCTTGAAGTCGCCGCGAACGTCCGGCCCGTCCACCTCCAGCGGCACGGTCGCGGTCAGCGCGAGCGCCATCCCGTCGGCTTCGAAGAGCGCCGACTCACCGTTCAGCCGGACGGTGTGCGGCCGGGTGCCGTAGTCGAAGCGGGGAGCCACCCGCGTACGGAACGGGATCGAGCCGCGGACGCACACCACCCGCCGGATCAGCCGGTGCCGCTCGGCCTCGGCCGGCTCGCCGTCCACCGGCATGAAGTCCTGCACCTCGCCGACGCCGTCCTCGGTGAAGAACCGGGTCATCAGGACATTGGTGTCGGGGAAGTAGAACTGCTTGGTCCGGGCCGGCACGGTCGCCGCCAGTTCGAAGCAGCCGCCGCGCTCCGCGTCCAGGACCGAGGCGAACACACTCGGCGCGTCGAAGGCCGGGCAGCAGTACCAGTCGATCGTGCCGTCCGTCCCCACCAGGGCCACACTGCGCAGATCGCCGATCAGCCCGTGCTCGGCGATCGGCAGATACCGCCGCCCGTCCGCTGTTCCCCGCATGGCAGCCTCCCTGCCCTGGCGAGCGCCTGGCTATCAGCTTAGGCCCGCAGCCGGGAAGCGGCCGGATCTCACACCGTGACGACCCGCAGCCCGGCCTCCTCGAAGCGCCGCAGCGTCTCCGGGTCGGCCGCCGTGTCCGTGACCAGGGTGTCCACCGCCTCGGCCGCGCAGATCCGGGCGAAGGCCCGCTGCCCCAGTTTGCTGGAGTCGGCCGCCACGACCACGCGCTCCGCGCGCTCGCACAGCAGCCGGTTGATCGCGGCCTCGGCCTCGTCGTGCGCCGCCGCCCCGTGCGTGACGTCGAAGGCGACCACGCCGAGCACCGCCACATCGACGGTGATCTGCCCGAGCACCCCGTCCGCGAGCGGCCCGACCAGTTCGTACGACTGGGCCCGGGCCACCCCGCCGGTCAGCACGATCTTGAACTGCGGTCGTACGGCCAGCTCGTTGGCGATGTTCAGCGCGTTCGTCACGATGGTGAGCGCGGGCGACCCGGACGTCAGGTCCCCGCGCACGGCCAGGGCCCGCGCCACCTCGGTGGTGGTCGTCCCGCCGGTCAGCCCCACCGCCTCGCCGGGCGCGACCAGGTCCGCCACCGCCTTGGCGATGCGCTGCTTCTCGGAGGCGTGCCGGGCCGTCTTGTAGCGCAGTGGCAGCTCGTACGAGACGCCGTGCACGACCGCGCCGCCCCGCGTGCGCACCAGCATCTGCTGCTCGGCCAGCCCGTCGAAGTCGCGGCGGATCGTCGCGGCCGACACCCCGAGCTCCCCGGCCGCCTCCTCGACGTCCAGCCGGCCGCGCTCCACGAGCAGGTCCAGCAGCGCCTTCCAGCGGGCGTCGCGCGACATCCGCACCTCCACGTCTCGATCTCCGGGCGACCCTAGCGCACCTGATCTCCCGCAATGCTTGATGTTGCTCGAAAGGTGGCGATATCTTGCAGGAACAATCAGATCGGAGAGTGTGGCATGACGCATGTCGAGGACGAGCTGATCAGCCAGCCCGAGTGCTGGACACGCGCCGCGTCGGAGGCGGCGGGGTACGCGCAGGTGTTGCCTGCGGCGGGGGAGCGGGTCGCGATCGTCGGCTGCGGCACCTCGTACTTCATGGCGCAGGCCGCCGCAGCCCTGCGCGAGGACGCCGGCCAGGGCGAGACCGACGCGTTCGCCGCCTCGGAATTCCCCTACGGCAGGGGCTACGACCGGGTCGTCGCCCTCACCCGCTCCGGCACCACGACCGAAGTCCTCGACCTGCTCGGCAGGCTGAAGGGCCGCACCCGCACCACCGCGATCACCGCCGACCCGGACACGCCCGTGATGACGGCGGCCGACGAGCTCGCGGTGCTCGACTTCGCGGACGAACGCTCCGTCGTACAGACCCGGTTCGCGACCACCGCCCTCACCCTGCTCCGCGCCCATCTGGGACTCCACCCCGACACGGCGGTCACCGACGCGCGCACCGCCCTGGCCGAGCCCCTGCCCGAAGGCCTGGTGGACTGCGCCCAGTTCACCTTCCTGGGGCGCGGCTGGACCGTCGGCCTGGCCAACGAGGCCGGGCTGAAGATGCGCGAGGCGTCGCTGTCCTGGGCGGAGGCCTATCCGGCGATGGAGTACCGGCACGGGCCCATCAGCGTCACCACCAGCTCCACCGCGACCTGGATGTTCGGGGACGCGCCGGACGGCCTCGCCGAACAGGTACGCGGCACGGGCGCGTTGTGGATCGCCGGAGCCCTGGACCCGCTCGCCGAACTCGTCCGTGCCCAGCGGCTCGCCGTCGCGGTCGCCGCCTCACGCGGCCTCGACCCGGACAGCCCCCGCCACCTCACCCGCTCGGTGATCCTCACTCACTGACCTCGGTGATCCTCGTCCACCGACCCTGGAGGCACCGTGCCCCTCACCACCACCGGCGAACTCGTCACCCGCGCCGCCGCGGCCCGCTCCGCCGTCGCCTCGTTCAACGTGATCACGCTGGAACACGTCGAGGCCGTCGTCGCGGGCGCCGAGTCCGCGCACGCCCCCGTCGTGCTCCAGGTCAGCGAGAACGCGGTCAAGTTCCGCGGCGGGCAGCTGCTCCCGCTGGCCCGCGCGGCCGTCGCCGCGGCCGAACGCGCCGCCGTCCCCGTCGCCTTGCACCTCGACCACGTGCAGAGCGACGCCCTGCTGTACCAGGCGGCGGAGGCCGGCTTCAGCTCCGTGATGTACGACGCGGCCCGGCTGCCCTACGCCCAGAACCTCGCCACGACCCGGGCGGCCGTCGACTGGGCACACGCCCAAGGGCTCTGGATCGAGGCCGAGCTGGGGCAGATCGGCGGCAAGAACGGCAGGCCCCCACTGGACGCGCACGCCCCCGGCGCCCGCACCGACCCCGACGAGGCCCGGGCCTTCGTCGCCGACTCCGGGGTGGACGCCCTGGCCGTCGCCATCGGCAGCGCCCACGCCATGACCACCCGCACCGCGACCCTCGACCACGCCCTCCTCAAACGCCTGTCGGCCGCCCTGGACGTCCCGCTCGTCCTGCACGGCTCCTCCGGCGTCCCGGACGACGAACTCACCGCGGCCGTCGCGGGCGGCATCGCCAAGGTCAACATCGGCACCGCCCTGAACATCGCGCTGACCGGCGCCGTCCGGGACTTCCTCGCCGAGCGCCCCGAGGCCGTCGACCCGCGCGGCTACCTCACGGTGGCGCGTGAGGCCATGACACGGGCGGTGGCCAGAGCCCTGAGGACTCTCGGTCCTGCTACCGCTTGACGGCCTTCAGCACCACGAACTTCGAGTCACTGGCGACCAGTCGGCTGTTGCCGAAGATCCGCCGCAGCGTGACGTGGTAGCCCAGATGCCGGTTCCCGATCACCCACAGCTCACCGCCCGGCCGCAGTACGCGCCGCGCCCCGGTGAACATCCGCCGGGCCGTGGCGTCCGTCGTCGCCTGGTGGGAGTGGAACGGCGGGTTGTTGAGGACCAGGTCGACACTGTCCGACGGCACTCCGGCCAGCCCGTCGCCGACCCGGAACTCGGCATGCCCCGGCACGCCGTTCGCCTTGTACGTCGCCTCTGCCGAGGCCACGGCCTGGAACGACTCGTCCACGAACAGCACCTCGGCCTCCGGGTCGGCCAGCGCCACCGCCGTACCGACCACGCCGTTGCCGCACCCCAGGTCAACCACGCGTCGACCCTGGCCGCTCGGCAGCTGCCCGAGGAAGAACCGGGTGCCGATGTCGAGCCGGTCGGCGCAGAAGACCCCCGCGTGGTTGACGACGGTGCCTCCCGAGGCCGGGCCGATGCCGTCCGGCAGCGTGTAGACGTACGGCCATGGGCCGGCGGGCCGCTCCAGCGCGGGATCCGGCGTGCAGAAGATCAGCCGCGCCTTCTTCTCGGCGAGCGAGGTGCGGGTCGGGCCGAGAATCCGCTCGAACAACTGGAGCGTCGAGGTGTGGATCTCCTTCACCATCCCCGTGCCCACGACAACGGTCCCCGCGTGCACGGCCGGCGCCAGCCGCAGCAACTGGTCCTCCAGGAGCGCCAGGCTCTTCGGCACCCGCACCAGGAGGACGTCGACGCGGTCGGGCGGCGGATCCTGCGTGGTGAGCAGCCCGACCGCGCCCGGCTCGACGCCGTGCCGCGCCAGGTTGGCCCGGGTCGCCTCCTGGGTCAGATGGGAATCCGTGATCTGCGTCGGGCCGTGCTCCGCGAGCGCCGTCACCAGCGCGCCCCACCGGTCCCCGACGGCCACGACCGTGCCCGACAGCGGGACCCGCTCCCGCTCCAGATGCCTCAGCAGGTACTCGTCGGAAGCGTCCCAGGCACGCAGCCTGTCACGCGGATCCTCGGGGAAACGGGTCAGCGCGAACTCGCCCCACGGCGTCGTCATACGGTCGTTCATCGTGCGTCAAGGCTAGCCGAGCCGCAGCTCAGGCCGTGTCGGGCAGGATGGGAGGCATGGACGGCGAGCTGTTCCCCAGGGCCCGTACGCAGGTGGCACCCGGCGCGGTGCACCTACCGGACTGGCTGGACGCCGAACGCCAGCGGGAGCTGCTGGAGGCCTGCCGGGACTGGGCCCGCCCACCCGCCGGACTCCGCACGGTCCGCACACCCGGCGGCGGCACCATGACCGCCCGGCAGGTCTGTCTGGGCTGGCACTGGTACCCGTACGCCTACGCCCGCACGGTGGCCGACGGCGACGGCGCCCCGGTCAAGCCGTTCCCGGAGTGGCTCGGTGAGCTGGGCCGCCGAGCGGCGCGGGACGCGCTGGGCGATCCGGAGACGGCGGAGTACGACATCGCACTGATCAACTTCTACGACGGTGACGCCCGCATGGGCATGCACCGCGACAGCGACGAGAAGTCGGACGCGCCGGTGGTGTCGCTGAGCCTCGGCGACACCTGCGTCTTCCGCTTCGGCAACGCCGAGACCCGCACCCGGCCCTACACCGACGTCGAGCTGCGCAGCGGCGACCTGTTCGTCTTCGGCGGTCCGTCCCGGCTCGCCTACCACGGCGTTCCCCGGGTACACGGGGGCACGGCACCGCCCGGGTTGGGCCTGACCGGACGGCTCAACATCACGCTCCGGGTCAGCGGTCTGTAGGCCGGCGGCGCGGCGGATCATGGGAGACTCGCCCTCATGAGCGGGAAGGCGGACCCCCGGCAGGCGGGGGACGGGAGCACCTCGAGGACGCGGCTGGACCGGGGGCGCGGAGCGCTCGGACCCGCGCTGGAACTCGTCCACACCGGACGCGCGCCGACCCGGGCCGTCCTCACCGCCGAGCTCGGAGTGACCCGGGCGACGGCCGGCGCGGTCGCCGCCGAGCTGGCGGCGCTCGGGCTGATCCGGGTCGACGCCCGGCCCGGCGCGGCGGCCGGATCCCAGGGCCGGCCCTCACACCGGCTGGCCGTCGCCGAGAACGGCCCCGTCGCCCTCGCCGCGCAGGTGCACGCCGACGGATTCCGGGCGGCGCTGGTCGGGCTGGGCGGCCGGATCGTCGCCACCGCGCCCGGCTGCGAGGTCGTCGACGCGGACCCGGCGAAGGTGCTCGCGTCCGTCGTCACGGCGGGCGCCGAACTGCTGCGGGAGACGGGACGCCGATGCGTGGGCGCCGGACTCGCCGTCCCCTCCGCGGTCGCCGAACCCGAGGGCCTGGCGCTCAACCCGCTCCACCTGGCCTGGCCCGCGGGCGCGCCCGTCCGCGACATCTTCGCCGAGCAGGTGCGCGCGGCCGGCATCGACGGACCCGCCTTCGCCGCGAACGACGTCAACCTCGCCGCGATCGCCGAGCACCGGCACGGTGCCGGCCGCGGCGCCCGCGACCTGCTGTGCGTGGCCACCGGCCACCGGGGCGTCGGCGGTGCGCTCGTCCTCGACGGCCGCCTCCACAGGGGCAGTTCAGGCCTGGCCCTGGAGGTCGGACACCTCACCGTGCATCCCGAGGGCCGCCCCTGCCACTGCGGCAGCCGCGGCTGCCTCGACGTCGAGACCGACCCGCTGGCCTTCCTCACGGCGGCGGGCCGCGACCCGGGCCCCGAGGTGTCCCTGCTCCAGCAGTCCATCGACCTGGTCCGCCACCACTACGACGACCCGGGCGTACGCATCGCCACCGAGACCCTCATCGACCGCCTCGGCCTCGGCCTCGCCGGCCTGGTCAACATCCTCAACCCGGACCGCATCATCCTCGGCGGCCTCCACCGCACCCTCCTGGACGCCGACCCCGACCGCCTCCGCGCCGTCGTAGCCGACCGCAGCCTCTGGGGCCAGAGCGGCGGCGTCCCCATCCTCCCGTGCACCCTCGACCACAACAGCCTGGTCGGCGCGGCCGAACTGGCGTGGCAGCCGGTGCTGGACGACCCGCTCGGGGCGCTGACCCGGTAGGAGTGCCCGCGCCGCTCCCGGGCAGGCGAGCCCCGAGCGGGCAGGCTGGTTCACAGGCAGTACGCCCGCCGCACCGCACCACCGAGGAAGTTGAAGCGCAATGACCGACAAGCTCACCGTGAGCGTCCTGGGCACCGGCATCATGGGCGCGGCCATGGCCCGCAACCTCGCCCGGGCCGGACACACCGTCCGCGCCTGGAACCGCACACGTGCCAAGGCCGAGCCGCTGGCCGCCGAGGGCGTACAGATCGTCGACACGCCCGCGCAGGCGGTGCGGGACACCGACGTCGTCCTGACCATGCTCTACGACGGTCCGGCCGCCCTGGAGACGATGCGTGAGGCGGCCCCGGCCCTGCGTCCCGGCATCGCGTGGGTGCAGTCCACCACCGCCGGTACCGAGGGCATCGCCGATCTGGCCGCCTTCGCCCGCGAGCACGGCCTCGTCTTCTACGACGCACCCGTCCTGGGCACGCGTCAGCCCGCCGAGGCCGGACAGCTGACCGTGCTCGCCGCAGGGCCCGCAGACGGACGGGACCGGGTGACGCCGGTCTTCGACGCCGTCGGCGCCCGCACCGTGTGGACCGGCGAGGACGGGGCGACGGGCGGCGCCACCCGGCTGAAGCTGGTCGCCAACAGCTGGGTCCTCGCCGTCACGGCCGCCGCCGGTGAGGCCCTGGCGCTGGCCAAGGCCCTCGACGTAGACCCGCACGGCTTCTTCGACCTCGTCGCCGGCGGCCCGCTCGACATGGGCTATCTGCGCGCCAAGTCCGAACTGGTCCTCGAGGACCGGCTCACACCGCCCCAGTTCGCGGTGACCACCGCCGCCAAGGACGCCCGCCTGATCGTCCGGGCCGGTACGGACAATGGCGTCCGCCTGGACGTCGCCGAGGCGGCCGCCACCCGCATGGAGCGCGCCGCCGCCCAGGGTCACGGCGACGAGGACATGGTCGCCGCCTACTTCGCCAGCTTCGACGAGAAGTCCGACTCCTAGGAGGTTCCCCTCATGTCCAAGCCACCGCTGCCGCCCGAGGCCGACGCCCTGCTGAGCCGGCCCAACCCGTGCGTAATGGCCACGCTGCGCTCCGACGGCACTCCCGTCTCCACCGCCACCTGGTACCTGTGGAAGGACGGCCGTGTCCTGATCAACCTCGACGAGGGCCGCGTACGCCTCAAGCACCTGCGCCGCGACCCGCGCGTCACCCTCACCGTCCTCGCCGGCGACGACTGGTACACCCACGTCACCCTCATCGGCCGGGTCACCGAGATGTACGACGACGAGGGCCTGGCCGACATCGACACCCTCGCCCGGCACTACATCGGAAAGCCCTACCCGGACCGCGTCCGCCCCCGGGTCAGCGCCTGGATCGAGGTCGACCGCTGGCACGGCTGGGGCGAGCTGAAGGACAGCGACCAGGCCGGAGGCTGAGGTCACCGCCGCCACTCGGCCCCGAACGCCCGGCCCGGGTTCTCCGTGAGGATGCGCCCCACCAGGTCCTCGCCCACGGCGTGGACCAGCCGGGGCCGCACCCGGCGCAGCAGATACGGCATCCCGGGGCCGCCGCTCACCGAGCGGGCGGCGGCCGTGGTGGTGTCGGCGCCCAGCAGCACCCGGTCGCCGAACCCGGCGTCTGCGAGGGCCCGTACGGCGTCCGGCATCCGCCAGTCCGTGGCGTGATGGGCGTGTGACGGCCCGTCGAAGGCCAGATAGCAGCCGGACTCCGCCGCCTGCCGGTGCGTCACGAGATCGGGGGAGCGGTTGAGATGCCCCAGCACCACACGGTGCGGCGGCACCCCCAACTCCCCGCACAGCAGGTCCAGTACGTCCAGCGCCCCGGTGCCCTGCTCCAGGTGCACGGCGATGGCCGCCCCCGTGGCGTGATGCGCCTCGGCCGCCGCCTCCATGGTCCAGCGGGCGTGCGCGTCCAGGGCGTGGAACCCGCCCGCGACCTTGACGAGCCCCGCCCGTACCCCCGACACCCCGATGCCCTCGGTGAGTTCGGAGACGAAGAGATCGGCGAGCCGCCCCCGTAGTCCGGCGAGCGTGGCGTCGTCGTAGTGCACGGCCTGGTGCAGACCTGTCGCCGCCACCACGTGCACACCGGTCTCCCGGGACAGTGGCGGCAGATCGGCGGCCCGCCGCCCGAGCCCGTACGGCGTCCACTGCACCACGGTCCCGCCGCCCCGCTCCCGGAACGCGGCCAGCTCCGCCCGCGCCGCCGCCACGCTGCGCAGTTCCTGGCCGGGCAGCCGGGGACTGCCGAAGAACAGATGGTCGTGGGCGTCGCACACGCCCAGGTCTTCAGGGCGTACGTCTCCCAGCACCGTGCGTACGGCGCTCACCACTGCCGCCCCCGGGGCAGCCGGTCCCGGCCGGGCGCGGACAGGTGCAGCACCTCGAACACGTCACCGTCGGCCTTGGGCGTGTCGTGCTCCCAGAGCGAGAAGTGCGTCAGCTCCCACCGGCTCGTGTCGACGGCGGCCGCCGCGAGCAGGGCCCCGTCCTCCGCCGCCAGCCTCCGGGCCTCGCCCACCGCGTCCGCCACGACATCGGCCAACAGCCCTCCCTCAGGTACCCGTTGGCGGTGCCGCACGGCGAACCGGGCCCGAGATCCGCCCCCTTCCTCGTACGCGAGCCCCGTCCACTGCCGCACGGAAGGCCGCCCGAAGTCGTCACCGAGCCGCTGGAACCCACCACCCCACAGGAAGGAGTTCATGCCTTCCACGGTGTTCCACAGATAGAAGGGCGCGTACTGATGGACCGGCGAGCCGCGCAGACCGCGCTCGCGCATCAGATAGGCCTTGAGCCCGAGGCCGTCCCAGTCGTCGAGCAGCCGCCCCACCCGGGCGACCCGGTCGCGGATGACGCCCATGTCGTAGTCGGCAGGCAAGGTGAGTTCGTACTGCATGGCGTGCACGGGAGCCTCCTCAGGCGGGACGGGGTGCCAGCAGCGAGAGCAACCCCCGCACCCCCGCGTCGAACACGGCGGGGGAGCCGGAGGCGCGGGCGAGGACATAACCGCCCTGGACCGTGGCCACGACCGCCGCCGCGATTTCCTTGCCGTCCAGCCAGGGCCCGAACTGGCCCTGCTCCTTGCCCTCCTCGACGATCGCGGCGATGCGCCCCCGGATCCAGTCCAGGGTCTCCTCGACCGGGGCCCGCAGCTCGTCGCTCGCGATCACGTCCGGGTCCATGGTCAGCCGGCCGATCGGACAGCCCCGCAGCACGTCCCGCTCGCGCCGCAGATACGCCTCGACACGCTCGTACGGTGTTCCCGGGCCGTCGAGTACTCCCTCGGCGGTAGTCCGCATCTCCTCGGCGGTCCGCCGGATCGCGGCCAGTGCGAGATCGGGCTTGCCCTTGAAGTGGTGGTACATGCTGCCCTGCCCGGCGTCCGCGCGCTCCAGGATCGCCTTGGGGCTCGTGCCCGTGTAGCCGCGCTCCCACAGCAGCTCGCGGGTGGACTCGATCAGTCGTTCCGAGGTGCTCATGCCACGACTGTACATACTGGTAGTTACAGAATCCAGTACTCCCCGTGAGGTACGCGTACTGCCGCTGTCCGTACGACGACCCGGGACCCCTCACGGGGCGATTCTCGGAAGCGCACACCGAGACATCGCGGCAACGCATCCGAGGAGTTGGACGACATGCAGACCCTGGCGAACTTCGGCGACGGCGGCGGGCCCGGCCCGTGGATCCTGTTCCTCCCCTTGATCTGGGCGCTGGTGATCGGCGGCGGCATCGTGCTGCTGCGCCGTACCGTGTGGCGAGGCCGCCGGGGCGGACCCTGGCGGCAGGCCACCGTCGAGCACGACTCACCCATCGCCGTACTCGGCCACCGCTTCGCCTCCGGCGAGATCGACGAGGACGAGTACTGGCGCCGACTGTCCGTGCTGAACGAGGAGTTCGGACGCTCGGCCAGGGGCGGGGGTGCCTGAGCACGCTGACCGAATGCGTCAACTCGGAGTGACCGCCGTGCGAAGGGTGGTCACCGCCCGGTCAACCGGCAACGGCGGACCGGGCGGGAGCATGGTCGGGCCGCAGCCCGTCGGTGGAGGGCCCGACCTCCGCGAACCTGCGCGCGGGCTTGTCCAGGACCGCGCGGCGTGCGCGGCGCGACGGTGCGGTCACCACGGAGGTCGGCAGGGTGAACCACACGACCTTGCCGGACTCGCCGTCCGGCCGGACGCCCCAGCTCTCGCTCATGGCGGCCACCATCGCGAGCCCGCGCCCGCAGGTCGCCAGCGGCGCGATGTCCTGAGGATCCTCCACCACGGGCATCCGCGGGTCGTGGTCGTGCACCGAGACCGTGAGCCGGTCGAGGAGCAGCTCTATCTCCACGGTGCAGGTCTTGTCGGGCTGGGCATGGCGGTGGACGTTGGACAGCAGCTCCGTCACGCCGAGCGAGGCACGGTCGATCAGGGCGTCCAGATGCCAGTAGCGCAACTGCGCAGATACGATTCTGCGGACCTGGCCGATCCGCGACGGCAGAGCTTGAAGCTCCACCGTGCAGTGTCTGTTTGGGTAGCTGATCACGGCTGCGACTCCCCGACGTGAGGTCCGGAAGAACACGGAGTTCGGATCCAGCAGGGCGCCTTCGTGACACCGCCGCCCGCTGTCGTGGCCGGCGGGCTGGTTCGCAGCGTTATCGCCGGTAAACCCAGAGTGACGTGAGACCAGAGTGACGCAGGGGGTGAGGTACCGCAACTCGCGGACATCTCAGTCGCCACGCCCCGCCGCTCGGCGCACGGCCTCGATGAAGCGCCGCGCCGCGGGCGGCCCCGGCTCGCCCGGGGCGGGGTCGTGATCGCCCAGGGTGAGCAGGTACCGATTGCCGTTGAGATCCGCGGTGGCCCGGTCGTCAGGGCCGAACCAGGGCTTGGACGCGCGCACCGCCTGTACCGGCGCGCTGTCGATCTCGCTGCCGTAACTGGTCAGCAGCTCGAGCCGGCCGTCGCTGATCCGGACCTGTCCGGCCCGGGTGAGCGAACGCAGCCGCTTCCCGATCCGCACGCCCGTGGCCCTGAACTCCGGCTCCGCCATGCCACCCGCCCCCTTGTGCGCTCGGTGTACCGGCCCGCGCTCCCCGCGGCGCCCGGTACGGGCCCGTGTACTGATCCAGTGTGCCTCGGAAGCCTGCTCCGGCGGTGCTCGTACCCCTGCCGGTACCCCGTGCGGGGCCTCGGTCCCGCGGTGAAGTCTGCCCGCACCCGGCGTCGAGCACCAGTACGTGCGACCCCCTCGCCGGGGGGCGCCCGCAGCACATACGCGAATGCGCCCCCGGGACCGCGCGCCCCCTTGCCCCGGCCTCTGCCCCTGGGGGCGCTTTGGGGGGCTCAAAGATGCGTTTATGCAGGTGAGAAGCGTGCGGAAGCTGCTTATCATCGAGGTGTCGGCCGCGCGACGTGCCGTCGGCGCGCAGCGATAGGAGCACCCCCGTGAGCACTCCCCAGCAGACCCGGACCGGCGTGACCCTCGACGTCGACCACAGTGACGCCGACTACCGCGCGTGGCTGAAAGAGGCCGTCCGCAGGGTCCAGGCCGACGCCAACCGCTCGGCCGACACACACCTGCTCTCGTTCCCCCTGCCGGAGCGGTGGGGCATCGACCTGTACCTGAAGGACGAGTCGACCCACCCCACCGGCAGCCTCAAGCACCGGCTGGCCCGCTCCCTCTTCCTCTACGGCCTGTGCAATGGCTGGATCCGGCCGGGCAGACCCGTGATCGAGGCCTCCAGCGGTTCGACGGCCGTCTCCGAGGCGTACTTCGCGAAGCTCATCGGCGTTCCCTTCATCGCCGTCATGCCGCGCACGACGAGCACCGAGAAGATCCGCCTCATCGAGTTCCACTCCGGACGGTGCCACTTCGTGGACGACCCTCGCACGATGTACGAGGAGTCCGCCCGTCTCGCGGCGGAGACCGGCGGCCACTACATGGACCAGTTCACCTACGCCGAACGGGCCACCGACTGGCGCGGCAACAACAACATCGCCGAATCCACCTTCCGCCAGCTGCGCCTGGAGCGGTATCCCGAGCCGGCGTGGATCGTTGCCACCGCGGGCACCGGCGGCACCTCCGCGACCCTCGCGCGCTACGTCCACTACATGCAGTACGACACCCGCGTCTGCGTGGCTGACCCGGAGAACTCGTGCTTCTTCGACGGCTGGACCACCGGTGATTCCCATGTCGCGTGCGACTCCGGCTCCCGTATCGAGGGCATCGGCCGGCCCCGTATGGAACCGAGCTTCGTGCCCGGCGCGATCGACCGGATGATGAAGGTGCCCGACGCGGCCAGCGTCGCCGCCGTACGGGCACTGGAGCGGGCCATCGGCCGCAAGGCGGGCGGCTCGACGGGCACGGGGCTGTGGAGCGCGCTGAAGATCGCCGCCGAGATGGTGGCCGAGGGCCGGCAGGGGAGTGTGGTGACCCTGCTGTGCGACCCGGGGGACCGGTATCTCGACAAGTACTACTCGGACACCTGGCTGGCCGCCCAGGGGCTGGACATCGCGCCGTACACCGCCGCGATCGACTCGCTGCTGGAGACGGGCGTCTGGCCCGGCTGAGACCGGGCCCGCGGCGTCAGGCCGTCAGTCTCCGGTCCAGCGCCGAGACGGCATCCCGGAAGGCGCGGGCCTGGGCGATCCGTATCGGCTTCATGGCGAGCCGGTACGCCGCCGTCCCGTCGGTGGCGAAGGTCCACCGCACCCGGGTGCCGTCGCCGGCCGGCGTGAGCCGCCACTCCTCGACGATCGCGCGTACCCCCGGGACGTTGGTGACGTCGACGCGGTAGGCGTACACCTCGGGTTCCTTCGCCGCGATGACGGACTCGCGGAACCGCACGCCCCCGCTGAGCGTGATGTCGCGGCCCGCACCCCCGTCGACCGGGCGGGCGGCCGTCACCTGGGGAAACCAGTCGACCCAGCCGGGCACGTCCGCCAGCGCACGGTAGACCGCCTCCACCGGAGCCGAGACCACCTGCGCGAAGACATGCCGCACGGGCGCGATCCCGGTGAAGTCGAGCCCGACCGGGCGCAGACGGTGAGCCATGGACGAAGCCCTCCTCGCACCGAACGGGCGATGACCGGAAGGGCCACCCTAGCTGGCGGCCCGTCAGCTGTCTGCCCCGTCCTCGGGCTCTCCTGCCACCACCAGCCGCCGCAGATGCTCCACGACCACCCCGCGCGCCTCGTCCGGCAGGCCGGCGTCCGTCACGAGCGTGTCGATCCGCTCCAGCGAGGCGAACGAACTCAGGCCCACCTTGCCCCACTTGGTGTGGTCGGCGACCACCACCACCCGCCGGGCCGACTGCACGAGCCGCCGGTTCGTCTCGGCCTCCGCGAGGTTCGGCGTCGACAGGCCGGCCTCGACCGATATGCCGTGCACACCGAGGAACAGCAGGTCGAAGTGGAGCGCCGCGATCGCCTGGTCGGCCACCGGCCCCACCAGCGAGTCGGAGGGAGTGCGCACCCCACCGGTCAGCACGACCGTGGCAGCGCCCTGCCGCGGGCCCGAGGTGCGCTGCGCCGCGTGGAAGACGTCCGCCACCCGAACCGAGTTGGTGACCACGGTCAGATCCGGCACGTCCTGCAACTCGTGAGCGAGCGCGAAGGTCGTCGTCCCGCCGGACAGGGCGATCGCCGAGCCCGGTGCGACCAGCTTGGCCGCGGCCCGCGCGATGTCCTCCTTGGCGGTCAGCTCCAGGCCCGACTTGGCCTCGAAGCCCGGTTCGTGCGTACTCGCCTCGACCACCGGGACCGCACCGCCGTGCACCTTCTCCAGTACGCCCTGGCGGGCCAGCGCGTCGAGATCGCGGCGGACCGTCATGTCCGACACGCCGAGCTTGCGGGTCAGCTCGTTGACCCGGACACCGCCCCGGCGGCGGACCTCGTCGAGGATCAGGGATCGCCGCTGCTCCGCGAGGAGGTTCTGATTCTCGCTCACGTACGCTCCGGTCCTTTCGCCTCAATGCCGTCCGACTCGCGCAGCACACTCGCCCCCACTAGGACATTCTCCCCGGGCTCCGGTGCGCGGACGTCTCATCCTCGCATGTCGCGCAGTCGCCGGCGCCACCGACCGCTCGTCGCGCACATGTCACTTCCTGCTCATCCGTCGCTCCCCCGCATCACGGATCGGGGAGATTCCGTGACAGGAGGTGTACGGCGCCGCGGAAGTGGAGATCCTTGTGCCCGCGCGGACAGAGCCGACGGCGTGTCACGGGGGAAGTGCGAATCAGTGGAACATGCGCAGGAACAGGTCTCGACCGGCGGGCCGGACCAGCCCGCCCGGCGCCCCGGCGAGTCCGGGACCGCCCTGGAACTCCTGGTCCACGGCGTGGGCGGCACCACGCCGCAGGACATGCTCAACGATCCGCGGACGGTGCGGATCACCGGCGACAACATCGCGGCCGTCTTCCGCCGCGCCGACGACGTCGACGCGGAGACCAGCCCCGACGCCGGCCGCCGCGACGGCCCGGTGCCCGAGGCCTACGTCTGGTGCAACCTCACCTCCGGCAACGGCACCCGCGCCCTGTGGCTGTTGCTGCTGCCGTTCATGGTCGTCAACCTCGCCCACTGGATGCGCCCCACCGCCCGCGGCCGAAGACGCACGGTGCGCCTCTACGGCCTCCTGGTCCGGCTGGCCGGACTCACCCTGACGGTGCTGCTCGTCGCGGCGGCCTGCGAGGTCGCCCTCGACCTCGCGGCCTGGCAGTGCGCGGGCACCCTCGCGTGCGCCGACCGCCACTCCTGGCTGGGCTTCCTCTCTCCGACCGTCTCGGACGGCGGCTGGTGGAGCAGCCCCGGCCGCAGGCTCGCCCTCGCGGCCTTCGTCCCCACCGCCCTGACCGCCCTGCTGTGGTACCTGTCCAAGCGCACCTGGAGCGACTACGAGTCCCAGCAGCCGATCGACCGCGCCCCCGAGCCCTACGAGGACGGCAGCCCGACCGCGCTGGGCCGGCCCGGGTTCTGGTACGGACGCCGGCTGGTGGCCCGGCTGCGCGCCGCGCACACCGCCGCCGGACTGATCACCGTGGCGGCCGCGGTCGCCAGTGCCGCCGCCCGCCGCGACCGCGAGCTCGGCGGCCCCGCCGCACTGGACATCCTGGGCCTGCTCCTGGAAGCGGCCCTGGTGGCCTGCGCGGTCGCCGTGGTGTGGGTCGTGTGCCGCCGGGGCCGCAGCGAGAGGCGCCTCGACCGTGAACTCGACGAACGCTTCGTACGACGCCTGCCGCTCGCCGCGCTCGTCCTGCTCGGCCTCGCCCTGCTGTACGCCGGGTGGGAACGCCCCGGCTGGGAGTCGGCCGGGCGGCTGCCGGGCGACATGACCTTCGGCGGCATCGCCCTGGTGCAGGGGCTGCTCGTGATCGTCCTCGCCGTCGTCGCCCACACCCTGCACCGCACCGACCCCGACCGGCGGGCCGTGCTGCGCGGCCTCGGCGGACCGGCCGTCGCGATGCTGGCCTGCGCCCTGGGCGGGGTGATGTCCGGCGGTGTGGCCCAGCGCGTGTCCGACTGGCTGGACGGCACCGGCACCTCGATCGACGGCCCACCGGTCCTGCTGACCTGGCAGGCGTCCGTCATCCCGCCCCTGATCGTGGTGCTCCTGGTGCTCTTCGGCTGGCTGGGCCGACGGGCCTGGCAGCTCGCCCGCGCCGAGCGCGAGGCCGTGGCACGCGACTACCCGGACGAGGCCCAGGACCGCGCCCGCACCCGCCGTATCGCCTACACCCGCGCGATGGCCGCGCTCACCGACCGGGGACCCCGCATCGTCGCCGTCACCTCAGGCGTCACCCTGCTGCTCGGCGCCGGCGCGCTGGTGGGCGCCCTGACCACCGACGAGACACCGGGGGAGGCCGCACAGGGCACCTACCCCGTCGTCCACGGTGTGGCGGAGACCGCCCAGGCACTCGGCTCCTGGCTGATCGGCCTCGGCTTCATACTGTTCGTCACCTGGGGCCGGCGCGCCTACAAGGACGCGGCGGCCCGCCGCACCATAGGCATCCTCTGGGACGTCGGCACCTTCTGGCCGCGCGCCGCCCACCCCTTCGCCCCGCCCTGCTACGCAGAACGCGCCGTGCCCGACCTGACCTGGCGGATGGCGACCTGGACCAAGACCACCGGCGGACGGCTGGTCATCTCCGGGCATTCGCAGGGCAGCGTGCTCGCCGCCGCGGCGGCCTGGCAGCTCGCCCCGTCGGCCCGCAAGCGCGTCGCGCTGCTGACCTACGGCTCCCCGCTGGAACGCCTGTACGGCCGCTGGTTCCCCGCCCACTTCGGCCCCGCCGCGCTCAGCTCACTGCACCGGGAGGTCGACTGCTGGCGCAACCTCCACCGGCTCACCGACCCCATCGGCGGCCCGATGCGCCTGCCCGGCGACCGCGGCCACCAGGTCGACCAAGGCCCTCTGAAGGACCCGCTCGCCTACGGCCGTACGGACTCGCTGCCGCTGCCCGCACCGATCCTCGGCCACTCCGACTACCAGGCCGACCCGGCGTTCGCCGAGGAACGCCGCAAGCTGCTGGCCCGGCTGCGGCCGGGCCTGCCGGCACCCCGTGACGAGCCCGAGCTGCCCGCCGCGTAGGCCAGGCCTCAGAGCAGCTCGGGCAGGTCCTCGGCGTAGAGCAGCGTCAGGTCGTCCGTGCTCGGCTCCGCGACCTGGGCGACCCGGCTCGCGTGCCGCTCCACCATCGCCTCGAACGTCTGCCGCGCGGTACGGCCGTTGCCGAACGCCGGGCCCTTGGGGAGCTCCGTGAAGTACTTCCCCAGGGCCTCGGCGGCGCCCGGCGCCAGCCGGTACTCATGCTCCTCGGCCTGCTGATCGACGATCCGCAGCAGGTCCTCGGGGCCGTAGTCGCTGAAGGTGATGGTCCGCGAGAAGCGGGACGCCACACCCGGGTTGACCGACAGGAAGCGCTCCATCTCGGCCGTGTAGCCCGCGACGATCACCACGACCGCGTCCCGGTGGTCCTCCATCAGTTTCACCAGCGTGTCGATGGCCTCCTTGCCGAAGTCACGGCCCGCGTCCTCGGGGGACAGCGCGTACGCCTCGTCGATGAACAGCACACCGCCGCGCGCCTTCTCGAAGGCCTCCTGCGTGCGGATCGCGGTCGAGCCGATGTGCTCGCCCACCAGGTCCACCCGGGACACCTCGACCAGGTGGCCCTTCTCCAGCACACCGAGGGAGGCGAGGATCTCGCCGTACAGCCGCGCGACCGTCGTCTTGCCGGTGCCGGGGGAACCGGTGAAGACCAGGTGGCGCTTGACCGACGCCGCCTTCAGGCCCGCCTGTTGCCGGCGCCGGCCGACCTCGATCATGTCGGTGAGGGCACGCACCTCGCGCTTGACGCTCTCCAGGCCCACCAGCGCGTCCAGTTCACCGAGGACCGCCTTGGAGGTGCGGGACGGCTCCTCGGGCTCCACGGCCGGGGCCGGGGGTGCCGGTTCGGCGCGCTGCTCCGGGAGGGCGCCCAGCAGACCGGGGGAGTGGCTCACCGTCTGCACGGCCGTCTCCCGCGCCGCGGGTGCCCGGAGCCCCGCGCTCTCGTCGCTGGTGCAGTCCTCCACCACCGGGCCCGTTGCGGACGCCGCGTCCGCGCCGCTGTCCGCGAACTCGTAGCCGCCGCGCGTGCACCGCTCCGTGCGGCACTTCCTGAGCGTCGTACGGCTGCCGTCGATCACATGGAAGCCGTAGCCGCCGCTGCCCGTCACCCGGCAGTTCTGGAAGCTGCCGCGGCCACCGGCCGAGACATAGACCCCGGCCTCCGCGGGGGAGTCGATGGTGCAGCGCTCCACGGTGGGGTCGGCGCCCTTGGTGACGATGACGCCGGTCTGGGTGCCGTCCAGCGTGCAGTTGCTGAGGGTGCCGCCGCTGCCGTGGTCGCGGAACCAGGCGCCCGTCGCCGCGTCCCGGATCCGGCAGTCGTCGAGCTGGGCGGTCGCGCCGTCGCTCACCGACACGGCCGTGTTGCGCACCTGCGACAGGTCGCTGTCGACGACGTCCGCGCGTGAGCCGCGGTCGAGGACGAACAGCGCGTCCGGCACGTCGTGCACCCGGCACGAGTCGAGCACCGCCGTGGCCCCGTCGCTCACCCACACCGCCGGGTAGTCGCCCGTGCTGTCGAAGATCTCGCACTGGTTGGCGTCCACCCGCGTGCCCGGGTCCCACACCGACAGGCCGTTGCGCCCGAACTGGCGCACCGTGGTGCGCGTCAGCGTGAGGACCGAACGCGAGCGCAGATCGACCGCGTTCTCCGGGATGTCGTGGATACGGCAGTCGGCGAGCGTCAGCACGGCGTCCGTGTCCAGCGTGACACCGTCGGCCGTCGTCCGGTGCACATCGCAGTCCGTGAGGTGCGCGGTGGCCCGGCCGGTGATCTGCACCCCGCTGCCCCGGACCTCGTAGATCTCGCAGCCCACCGCCTCCAGCGCCGAGTTCTCCCCCGTCACCGACAGCCCCGAGCCCGAGGTGTGGTGCACCCGGCAGCGCTCCAGACGGGGGTGTGCGCCGCCGCGCACCGCCACGCCCGCCTGACCGGCCGCGACGACCTCGCACTCCTCGAACACCCCGCCCGCGCCGTCGAGTACGGCGATGCCGACGCCCGCCGGATTGTCGACCGCGCAGCGCCGGACCGTGGGCCGCGCGTTGCCGCGCACCTCGATCCCCGCCGCCGAGCGCGTGACGACCCGCACGTCCCGCAGCTCCGGTGTGCCCTCCTCCACCAGGACGGCGGGGGCGGCCGAGTCCTGACCCTCCACATGCAGGTCCTGCACCACCGCCGAGGCGCGCACGGTCAGCGGCACCCCGTCCACGGGCGCGATCCGCACGGAGCCGGGGGAGCCCTCGGGTCCTCGCAGGGTCACCGCGCGCTGCACGACGAGGTTCTCCCGGTAGGTGCCGGGGGCGACGGTGAGGACGTCTCCGTCGGCCGCGGCCTCCAAAGCAGCGGCGAGCGATGCGTACTCACCCGTGCGGCGCCGCCACCGCGACGTGCCGGTGTGCGTCACCTGGACCGTGCCCTGTGCCATGGTGTAGCTGTGCCCCCACCTCGGTCGTACTGATGGCTCGCTCGCGCGCGGGTTGTGCCGATCGTCTCGGCCGGACCACCGTAGCGTGCGCGCGGGTGGTGGGTTGACCAGAGTCGGAAGGCCGTCTCAGCTGCCGGTGCCCGTCCTGCCCCAGTCCGGGCCCGCCTTGTCCCATGCCTGGTCCCAACGGGCGTACCGGCGGCGGACCATGCGCCAGACGATCAGCCGTCTGCCGCCCTCGACGAGGCCGCCGGCCGCCAGGGCCGCGCCTATGCCGCCGAGGACCGCGTGCGTCGACGCCGTCGCGGAGTCGAGCGGGCGGGCCACCATCCGGCCGTGCCGGTCGGTCCATATCCGGAACTCGTCGCCCTGCCGCGGGTCCTTGAGGCCCGCCAGGACGGGGCCCTGGTGCGCGGTGCCGTCCGGGGCGGTCCAGTCGGCGAGGACGCGGTTGCGCAGATCTCTGCCCGTCGAGGTCTCCGGGTCGGCGTCGAGCGGGGAGCGGTCCAGCTTGCGGACCACCGTGGCCGTCACAAGATGCCGTGCCTCGTGCTGCGTCCGGACGGACTGCTGCAGCGTGTCCTGGGCGGCGCCTCCGACGAGGGATCCGGCCACCGGGGCGACCAGGAGGATCAGCAGCAGGGCGGCCAGCGCCACCCAGGCCTCGGCCAGATCCGTCGCGCGGCACAGCGGATTGCGCCGCCAGCGCCAGAGCCCACTGATCGCTCGCACCGACTGCACCCCCTTCCCGCTCCGTGATAACCCCCCGCGGAGCCCTCCACGCCCGGACCCGGCGAAGAGAGAGCCACATCACCTCTCACGGGTCTCTCATGAATTTCTCACACAAGGCCAACGCCCGGGCCCGCGACGGGGTTCCCGCCCCGGTCGGAGACCTCCTGCCCGTGCTGATCGAGGATCCTGACCGGGTCACCGACCCGGATCGTGCCCCGGGACAGGGGCACCAGATTCTGTCCGAAGACCAGCTTGCCGCCGAGGCGCCGGTGCTGTCCCAGGCTGTACAGGGGCTCGCGGCCGCGCTCGCCCGTGTCCTGGTCGGTGGTGGTCACCACGCACCGGCCGCAGGGCTTCGCGACCCGGAAGGACACCTCCCCGACGGCGATGCGCGACCACGCGTCCTCGGCCCAGGCGGCCGTGCCCGCCACGACCACGTTCGGCCGGAAACGGTTCATGGGCAGCGGGCCCTCGTCCGCGTGGTCGCCTTGCGCGATCAGGGTGTTGAGAGCGTCGAGCGAGGCCGTCGTCGCGAGCAGCAGCGGGAAGCCGTCGGCGAAGGAGACGGTCTCGCCGGGCAGCCCGTACTCAGGGTCGACGGGGCGGCGCGTGGCCGGGTCGGGCATGTACACGAGACGCGCACCGATGCCGAGAAAGTCGCTGCACCAGGCGTGCGCGGCCTCGTCCTCGGCCGGGACCGCCTCGACCTTGTCGCGGAAGATCTGCACCGGCACCGTGCCGAGGGGCCGGGGAACGGGCACCGTCAGTGGCTCCATGCCGGGCGCGGACAGCCGGACGCCGCCGTCCGGCAGAAGCTCTGCGGCGGCGGACACGAGGCGCGGCTGCTGGCGTTGCGTGACGACCTTTCCCCCGTCGTCGATCAGCACCCAGCGCCGGTCTCCGGCCAGCCCCCAGGGCTCCACGACGGCCTTCCGGGGCGCCAGGCCCCGGACCGCCTTGACCGGATGGAGGTGGATCGAGTGCAGATGCGCGTTCCCCATGGGGTCATCGTGCCAGCCGGCACCGACAACCCCCGGGAGCGCTCAGTAACCGCGGTACTGCTGGTTGTTGTACGGGTCCTGGTAGGGAGCCGGTGCGGGCCGGGGAGCCGCGGGGCGCATCGCCTCGTAGCCCCCGCCGGGCGCCGCCGGGCGCGGCTGCTGCGGCTGAGGGCCGGGATAGCCGCGCGGTGCGGAGGCCTGCTGCGGGATGTACGCGGCGGGCGCCTGCTGGAGCGGGGCGGGCTGCTGCGCCTGCGGATAGCCGTAGGCGGGCTGGGAGGGGGCTGCCGGCAGTGCGGGCAGCGCCGACGGAAGGGCGGGCAGGTTGCTGCCGGGCATGTCGTATTGCGCGGGGACCCGGATCGGGGCGATCTGCGGGGTGCCCCGCTCGGCGACGAGCCTGTCGTAGATCGGGGTGTCCGGGAAGGAGGCGGAGTAGTAGCCGCCGCCATAGGTGGAGCGGGGGGAGGTCATGCCACATAAGTTAAGCCAACGATGTGCTGGTTGGGGAGACCGATAAGAGGGTTGTTTTCCGCGTCGTCAGTGACCTGGGATCCCCAATGCGAGCGAACTCGCCAAAAAAGGGCACCGAACAGGGTTCTGATCGTGTAAAGGCCGAGTTCCGGGCCGGTTACCAGGGGTTGGCCAGTGGTCTCCCGGTGGCGGTGCATGGGAGTTCGCGGCCGGGAGGAATAGGTTGTGCGAACGGAACTCGACGGACGGCCGGGATGTGCCTGGCGCGGTGATACGCGATGGGGGCGGACATGCAAATGCTGAAAGGTTCAAACACTCCTGTGCCTACCGCGGCACTGCGGGTGGAATTGGGCTGGCGGACCGGACCGGGCGTGCCCGACGCGGACGCCTCCGCTTTGCTGCTGGCAAGCGGGAAGGTGCGTTCCGACGCGGACTTCGTCTTTTACAACCAGCCCGCGCACTCATCCGGCGCCATCCGTCACGAGGGCAAGCGGAACACCGACGGCCGGGTGACCGACGCGCTCCTCGTCGACCTCGCGCGCGTGGAGCCCTCGATCGAGACGGTCGTCCTCGCCGCCTCCGCCGACGGCGGCACCTTCGGACAGGTCCCGGACCTGTACATCGAGGTCCAGGATGCCGGCCGTGCCACTCCGATGGCCCGCTTCGACAACCCGGGCGCCACGACTGAAACCGCTTTCGTGCTGGGTGAGTTCTACCGCCGCCAGGGCGCCTGGAAGTTCCGCGCGGTCGGGCAGGGCTACAGCAGCGGGCTCGAAGGGCTGGCCACCGAGTACGGCATCACGGTGGACGAACCGCAGCAGACGGCCCCGCCCCCGCCCGCAGCGCCTCCGGCCGCACCGGCGCCGGTCCGCCTGACCAAGGTGACGCTCACCAAGGCAGCCCCCTCCGTCTCGCTCACCAAGCAGGGCGGCACCTCCGGGGCCCTGCACGTGAACCTCAACTGGGAGGTGCGCAAGCAGTTCTCGGGGTGGAGCAGCAAGTTCGGCCGCCCGGCCGCGATGCACTCCGACCTCGACCTCGACCTGTGCGCGCTGTTCGAACTCACCGACGGCAGCAAGGGCGTCGTACAGGCCCTCGGCAACGCCTTCGGAGCGCTGCACCAGCCCCCGTACCTCCACCTCGACGGCGACGACCGCACCGGCGCCTTGGCGGCCGGTGAGAACCTCACCGTCAATCTCGACCACAAGAACGCCTTCCGGCGCATCCTCGTCTTCGTCACCATCTACGAAGGCGCACGCTCCTTCGCCGACCTGAACGCCACCGTCACGCTCCAGCCGCAGTACGGCGCCCCGATCGAGTTCTCCCTCGACGAGTGCACGGTCCCCTCCACCGTGTGCGCGCTCGCCCTGATCACCAACACCGGCGGCGATCTGGTCGTCCAGCGTGAGGCGCGCTACCTGGTGCCCGAGCGTGGGGTCAGCCCGCAGCGCACGGTCGACCACGCCTACGGGTGGGGCATGAACTGGACCCCCGGCAGGAAGTGACCACCCTGCCCACCGGCGGCCGTCAGCCCTCGTCGGGCACGGCCTCGGGACGGGCGTAGGTGCGGCCCTTCCAGGCCGCGCCGCGTCCCCGGTAGTGCTGCACCGCCGAATCGAACGTCATGAGGAGATAGAGGAACGCGGTGAACGGCAGCAGGGGAGCGAGCCACAGCGGCTGCCGGTAGTGGCGGAGCATCGGGACGTACGTGCCGGTCATCACGAGCCACGCCAGTCCGCCGGTGATCGCCGCCGCCGCGCTCCCCGCGGCAAGGCCGGCCACGACCGCCACCGGCGGCACCAGGTACACCAGCGCCAGCCCCACGACAGTCAAGGCCAGCAGCAGGGGGTGGTGCCGCAACTGGGCGTACGCGCTGCGCGACACCATCCGCCACAGGTCGTGCAGCCGCGGATACGGCCGCACGCTGTCCACCCGGTCGGCGAGCCCCAGCCAGACGCGCCCGCCACCGCGCTTGACGGCCCGCGCGAGGGCCACGTCGTCGATGACGGCGTGCCGGAACGCGTCCGGGATCCGCACCCGCTCGGCGGTCTCCGCCCGCACCAGGACGCAACCACCGGCCGCGGCCGCTGTCCGTGTCCCCTCCTTGCCGATCCGGCGGAAGGGGTAGAGCTGCGCGAAGAAGTAGACGAAGGCCGGTACGACGAGCCGTTCCCAGGCGCTCTCCACCCGCAGCCGGGCCATCTGCGAGACCACGTCGAACCCTCCGGCACGGGCTGCCGCCACCAGCTCCCGCAGACTGTCCGGCGCGTGCGCGATGTCGGCGTCCGTCAGGAGCAGATACTCGGGATCACGCGCGCGTGCCAGGCCGATGCCGTGCCGCACCGCCCACAGCTTCCCGGCCCAGCCCGGCGGCGGCTCGCCCGGCGAGCCCACGGTCAGCGGCAGCCCGCCGTGCCGGCGCGCCAGTTCCCGCGCGAGATCACCGGTGCCGTCCGAGCTGCCGTCATCGACGAAGAAGACCTCCGCCCGCCCCGGATAGTCCTGAAGGAGCAGGGAGGGCAGCGCGGCGGGCAGCACCGCCGCCTCGTCGCGGGCCGGGACGACGACGCACACGGACGGCCACGCGTCCGGGTCCCGGCGCGGCGGCAGTCGCACATCCGTGCGCCAGAAGAAGCCCTGACAGAGCAGCAGCCACAGCCAGGCGAGAAGTGATCCAGCGGCAGTCCACACAACGGCGCTCACGCGCGCAGTCTGCCCCACCGGACCTGCCCGGGAAGGCTCATCGTCTATCGTGATCGGGTGAAGATCGCGCTCATGGACTCCGGAATCGGTCTGCTGGCTGCCACCGCCGTGATGCGGCGTCTGCGCCCCGACGCCGATCTCGTGCTCTCCCTCGACCCCGACGGCATGCCGTGGGGACCGAGGACCCCGGAGGACCTGACCGAGCGTGCCCTGACCGTCGCCGAGGCGGCCGCCGCGCGCCGCCCCGACGCCCTGATCGTCGGCTGCAACACCGCGACCGTGCACGCGCTCACCGCCCTGCGCGCCCGGTTCGAACCGGAGCTCCCGGTCGTCGGCACCGTCCCGGCGATCAAGCCCGCCGCGGCCGGCGGCGGGCCCCTCGCCATCTGGGCCACCCCGGCCACCACCGGCAGCCCGTACCAGCGGGCCCTGATCCGGGACTTCGCCGGCGGAGTGCCCGTCGCCGAGGTGCCCTGCTGGGGCCTCGCCGAGGCCGTGGAACACGCGGACGAGGCGGCGATCGACGCCGCCGTGTCCGCGGCCGCCGCGCTGACCCCCGACGACGTGACGACCGTCGTCCTGGGCTGCACCCACTACGAACTGGTCGCCGAGCGCATCCGGGCCGCCGTCCAGCGCCCCGGCCGCCCGCCCCTCGTGCTGCACGGCTCAGCGGGCGCCGTCGCCGCCCAGGCCCTGCGCCGGCTCGGCGAGCAGCCCGCACCGGGAGCCCCGCCCCACGGCACCCTGACCGTGCTGCTGAGCGGACGCGAGGGCACGCTGCCCGCGCCGGCCCTGGCGTACGAAGAAGGGCGGATACTCCAGGCGGTCACGCCCGCCGCCTGACCGGCACCGGCCACCGACCGCCGTCGCCCGCGCCGGAGGGGCCCGCCCGGTCGGCGCAGTCACGCTCCGCCACGAGGTACCGGCGGAGCGAAACCTGAGTAACCTCATATGCATGAGGGACCACCCCCACGGCGAGAACGCCCCCCACTCGCACCCCGATGTCTGGACCGGCCGAGCCACCAACCGGGTCCAGTGGCTGCTGGCGCTCGTCGGCGCCGCCTGCATGGCGCTGGGCATCGAGCTGGCCGTCGACTCGGCGTGGACGTCCGGCGCCCCGCTCGTCATGGCCGTCGTCGGGTGCATCGCCGCCGGGCTGCTGGTCCTCTTCGGAACCCTCGCCTTCGTGCACGTCGCGCTCCGGGTCGACGACGAGCACCTCGAGGTGCGCTGCGGCCACATCGGCCTGCCCCGCCGCCGTATCCCGCTGTCCCACGTGGCCGGCGCCACGTACATCCCGCATGTCACGCCCCGGCACTGGGGCGGCTGGGGCTACCGATGGCGGCCCGAGAAGGGCACCGCGGTGGTCGTACGACGGGGTGAGGGCGTCGTGCTGGAGCTGTGGGACGGACACACCTTCACGGTCACCGTCGACGACGCGGAGGCGGCCGTCCAGGTGATCAGGGCCCGGTTGCGCCCCACGAAGCCGGGCGCCGCCGCGCACTGAGCGCTGTGGATCGCCGGCCGTGATCACCGGGGTGGGCGGTCACCAGGCAGGGGTACGTCCGGCGCCACGCGGGTGTGTGTCCGTGGCGCGGGTCGACTGTTCGTCGGCCCAGGGGCGTGCCGTGGCCGTACCCGCCAGCAGGCCCGCACCCACCGACACCGCGGTGAAGCTCAGCGCGTTGCCGATCGCGGCGATGGCGGCGAGCGCCGTCAGGGTCGCGCCCGCGGTGAGCACCACCGGCGTCGGGCGCGGGCCGCGCCACAGGGCGTACAGCACCCAGCCGAACGCCGCCGCCAGCAGGGCCACGCCGACGATGCCCTGCTCGGCCGCCTGCTGCAGGGGCGCCGAGTGGGGCTTGCCGTCGGACAGCAGTGACTGGGCGGACGTCGTGCTCAGCTCCCCGAAGCGGCCCGGGCCGACTCCCAGGGCGGCGTCCTCGCGCAGCAGGTGCCACGCGTCCTCCCAGAGCTGTACGCGGTGCGGCGTCAGCCGCCCTTCCAGGGCGGCCACGAGCCCGCCTGGTACCGCACGCGCGGCGACCGCCCAGGCCAGGCAGGCCGCCAGGGCGGCGACCGCGGCCAGTGCGGCAAGTCCGGCGCCGCGGTGACGGATGCGTCCTGCGGCGAGCGAGCACAACAGCACCGCGACGCAGGTGACGCAGCCGGTGGTCGAGCCGAGCACGGCCGCCAGCACCGCGGTCCCGGCGGCCAGCAGGCGCAGGGCGATCCGGGCGGCCGGAGGGGCGGCGGCCCAGGCCGCGCAGCACGCGGCCCCGGCCGACAGCGTCAGCACGGCCGCTGTGGCCCCGGCGTGTCCCAGGGGCGTGGTGATCTCCGGGCCCGGAGCAAGGTGCGGAACGGCCACGGTCAGCGCGACACCCGCCAGCGCCGCGGCGCAGGGCGCGCCGACCGGCAGCAGCGCACCGCCGATCCGCCCCGCGGCGTACCCCGCCGCCACGGCCAGCACCGCGAGGAGCACGCCCTCGGGCCGGCCCTCGTGCACCGCGGCCGTGATCAGGGACCAGCCGGCGCAAGCCCCCAGCACCACGACGCCCACCGCATCGGAAACGATTCTTCTCTCGCCGTCCGCGTCCAGCCCGGACGCGGACGTCAGCCCACGTGAACCCACCCCGCTCCGCCCCCCGCACCACGTCGCCCCCGACCTGTGAAGACCCCGGCCGCACGGGCCGCCACGGGCCGCACGACTGAGGCTTCGGCACACCGTAGCCGCTGGTGGACGGTTTGTGGATGTGTCGTGACGAAATGAGCAGGAACGATGCCGCGGACGCGGGGCGGCGCCGCGCGTGGCCGTCCGCACGGCGTGGTGCCGCCGCCTCGGGACCGCGCTGTCGGCCTCAAGGTCACTCGCCTTAGACTCCGGGAGTGACCGTCACCGCAACCTCCGTCGGCGAGTCGGACCAGTTGGAGCCGCGGAACGCGCCCGGGGCGCGGACCTGGGCCCGGCGTCTCGTTCCGCCCGCCGCAGCCGCGCTCTCCGGCCTGCTCCTCTACGTCAGCTTCCCGCCCCGCACCCTCTGGTGGCTGGCCCTGCCGGCCTTCGCGGTCTTCGGCTGGGTACTGCGCGGCAGGAGCTTGAAGGCGGGGCTGGGCCTCGGCTACCTCTTCGGCCTCGGCTTTCTGCTGCCGCTGCTGGTGTGGACCGGAGTGGAGGTCGGGCCGGGCCCCTGGCTCGCCCTGGTCGTCATCGAGGCGATCTTCGTCGCACTGGTCGGTGCGGGCGTCGCGGCCGTGTCGAAGCTGCCCGGCTGGCCGGTGTGGGCAGCCGCCGTGTGGATCGCCGGAGAGGCGGTACGCGCGCGCGTGCCGTTCGAGGGCTTCCCCTGGGGGAAGGTCGCGTTCGGGCAGGCCGACGGAGTGTTCCTGCCGCTCGCGGCGGTGGGCGGTACCCCGGTGCTCGGCTTCGCCGTGGTCCTGTGCGGCTTCGGACTGTACGAGGCCGTGCGTCTCGTTCTGGAGAGGCGGGCCACCGGGGCCGTGCGGCACATGGGGGCAGCGGTTGCCATGTTGAGCCTGGGCGCCCCGGTCCTGGCGGCGGTGGCCGCCCGGCCGCTGGTCAGCGACAAGGCCGAGGACGGCAGCGTCACCGTCGCCGCGATCCAGGGCAACGTGCCCCGCGCGGGCCTCGACTTCAACTCCCAGCGCCGGGCCGTGCTCGACTACCACGCGCGCGAGACGGAACGCCTGGCCGCGGAGGTCAAGGCCGGCAAGGTCGCCCAGCCCGACTTCGTGCTGTGGCCGGAGAACTCCTCCGACATCGACCCCTTCGCCAACCCCGACGCCCGTGCCGTGATCGACAAGGCGGCCAAGGCCATCGGTGTGCCCATCTCGGTCGGCGGCGTCGTGGAGCGCGACGGCAAGCTGTACAACGAGCAGATCCTGTGGGACCCGGCGAAGGGCCCCGTCGACACCTACGACAAGCGTCAGATCCAGCCGTTCGGCGAATATCTGCCGCTGCGCTCGTTCATCGGCGCGATCAACAAGAACTGGACGGCGATGGTCCGCCAGGACTTCAGCCGCGGCACCGAGCCGGGCGTGTTCACCATGGACGGCGCCAAGGTCGGCCTCGTCACCTGCTACGAGGCCGCCTTCGACTGGACCGTGCGCTCCGAGGTCACCGACGGCGCCCAGATGATCTCCGTGCCGAGCAACAACGCCACCTTCGACCGCAGCGAGATGACCTACCAGCAGCTCGCCATGTCCCGGGTCCGCGCGGTCGAGCACAGCAGGACCGTGACGGTGCCGGTGACCAGTGGCGTCAGCGCGATGATCATGCCGGACGGGAAGATCACGCAGAAGACCGGCATGTTCGTCGCCGACTCGCTGGTGCAGAAGGTGCCGCTGCGGTCCTCGCAGACCCCTGCCACGCGGCTCGGCATCCTGCCGGAGATCGCCCTCGTGCTGGTCGCGGCCGGCGGTCTGGGCTGGGCCGTCGGCGCCGGTCTGCGCGGACGACGCGCCGGTGACGTGTAGCCGTACGCCCGTCGCACGCTGCCTGAATCGCGCGGGACACCGTGACCGGCCGATTAGGGTCGTCGCCATGGCTACTCCTGACTTCATCCGGACCCTCCGCGCATCGGCCGGCCATCAGCTGCTCTGGCTCCCCGGAGTCACCGCCATCGTCTTCGACGACGAGGGCAGAGTGCTGCTCAACCGCCGGTCCGACACCGGCAAGTGGTCCGTGATCGGCGGCATCCCCGACCCGGGGGAGGAGCCCGCGGCCTGCGCCGTGCGGGAGGTCCACGAGGAGACGGCCGTACACTGCGTCGCCGAACGGGTCGTCCTCGTCCAGGCGCTCCACCCCGTCACCTACGAGAACGGCGACACCTGCCAGTACATGGACATCACCCTCCGCTGCCGGGCCGTCGGCGGGGAGGCGCGGGTCAACGACGACGAGTCGCTGGACGTGGGCTGGTTCGACATCGACGCCCTGCCCGAGCTGAACGAGTTCGGCCTGCTCCGGATCAAGCAGGCTGTGTCGGACGCCCCCACATGGTTCGACCCCACTGCCCCCAGCTGAACTATGGGGCGTGACCACATGGGGCCGGGCAGGGGCGCTTCCTAAGGTCGACGCATGACCGCGCCCCGTGTCTCCCCGGCTCCCCACGCCTCCTCGCTCGACCTCGGCGGCCGCACCGCGCTCGTCACCGGCGCCGCCGGCGGCATCGGCCGCGCCTGCGCGCTGCGGCTCGCGGCCGCCGGGGCCGAGGTGAGAGCCGTCGACCGGGACGCCGCAGGCCTGGAGACGCTCGCCGAACAGGGCCACGACCTCGCGGGCACCGTGGAACCGCACGTCCTCGACCTCACCGACCTGGACGCCGCCGAACTCGCCGCCGCGGGCACCGACGTCCTCGTCAACAACGCCGGGCTCCAGCTGGTGCGCCCCATCGAGGAGTTCCCGCCCGACACCTTCCACCTGGTGCTCACGGTGATGCTGGAGGCCCCGTTCCGGCTCATCCGCGGGGCCCTGCCCCACATGTACGGACAGGGGTGGGGCCGCATCGTGAATGTGTCGTCCGTCCACGGGCTGCGCGCCTCGGCCTTCAAGTCGGCCTATGTGGCCGCCAAACACGGCCTGGAGGGGCTCTCCAAGACCGCCGCCCTCGAAGGCGCACCCCACGGTGTCACCTCGAACTGTGTGAACCCCGCCTATGTGCGCACTCCACTGGTCGAGAAGCAGCTCGCCGACCAGGCGCAGGCGCACGGCATCCCCGAGGAACGCGTCCTGTCCGAGGTGCTGCTGCAGGACAGCGCAGTGAAACGGCTCATCGAACCGGAGGAGGTCGCCGAGGCGGTGGCGTATCTGTGCGGCCCGCAGGCGTCCTTCGTGACCGGAACCTCGCTCGTGCTCGACGGCGGCTGGACCGCCCACTGACCTCCTGGCCCGGCTGCGTCGGTTCCTGGGTTGTCCACAGGGCTGACGGGGCGGGCCGGTCATGGTGAATCCTGTGAGCATGTCCAGCGATCACGTGCAGTCAGCCGAGCGCTCCGCCGGCGCCGCCGAAGCGCCGCCGGCCGACGTCGAGACGCCGTTCCTCGAGCTGCTGGCCCGGGGCGCCTCCGCCGACGCCTACGAGCAGCCGGTGCTGCTCGCGCGCGCCGAAGGACGGTCCGCGGAGTGGGTCGCCGCGCTCCAGCGGGCCAAGCCGTTCGCCCTGCGCGTGCGCTCGGAGCTGGAGGGACGGCGCCGGCGCGAGGCCGAGCTGTCCGCCCTGTTCGAGACCGCCCACGACCTCGCCGGGCTGCGCGACCTCGACGCCGTACTCCAGGCGATCGTGCAGCGGGCCCGGTCGCTGCTGGGCACGGACGTCGCCTACCTCAGCCTGAACGACCCGGCGAGAGGCGACACCCACATGCGGGTCACCGAGGGCTCGGTCGCCGCCCGGTTCCAGCAGCTGCGGCTCGGCATGGGGGAGGGACTCGGCGGCCTGGTCGCGCAGACCGCACGCCCGTACGTCACTGACGACTACTTCAAGGACGACCGCTTCCAGCACACCCACACCATCGACGCGGGCGTGCGGGACGAGGGGCTCGTGGCCATCCTCGGCGTGCCGCTGATGCTCGGGCACCACGTCATCGGCGTGCTCTTCGCCGCGGACCGCCGGGCCCGGGTCTTCGAGCGCGAGCAGATCGCCCTGCTCGGTTCCTTCGCCGCCCTCGCCGCGGCCGCCATCGACACCGCCAACCTGCTCGCCGAGACCCGGTCGGCCCTCGCCGACCTGGAGCTCGCCAACGAGATCATCCGGGACCGCAGCGGCGTCATCGAGCGGGCCTCCGACGTCCACGACCGGCTCGCCGAACTGGTCCTGCGCGGCGGCGGGGTGCACGACGTCGCCGCCGCGGTCTCCGAGGTCCTCGACGGCACGGTCGTCTTCGCCGAGGCCGCCGCCACACCGGCGAAGGCCCTTGAATCGTCCCGCGCGGACGGGCACGCCGTACGGTTCGAGGACGACTGGATCGCCGCCGTCGCCGCCGGCGGGGAACTGCTCGGCGCCCTCGTGCTGCGGGGCCACCCGGGGCTCGACCCCGTCGACCAGCGCACCCTGGAACGTGCCGCCATGGTCACTTCCCTGCTGCTCCTCGCCCGCCGGTCCGCCGCCGAGGCCGAACAGCGCGTACGCGGCGAACTGCTGGACGACCTGCTGGACGCGCGCGACCGTGACCCGCGCCTGCTGCGGGAGCGCGCGGCCCGCCTGCACGCCGACCTCGACGCCGTCCACGTGGTGCTGGCCGCGCGGCTCGAAGGCGGCGCGGCCGACGCCGACCAGGAGGCGGACGCCCGCAGACGCCTGGCGGCCGCGGCGTCCCACCTCGCCGCGACCCGGCACGGCCTGGCCGCCGCACGCGACGGCGGCACCGTCCTGCTGCTGCCCCTCGGCCCCGGCGACAGCGCCACCGACCTGGCTCGCCGCGCCGCCCGGCAGCTGAGCACAGCGGTCCACACACCGGTCACCGTCGGTGCCTCCGCTCCCGCCGAGGACCTCGCCACCCGCACCGACGCCGTGGCCACGGCCTACGCGGAGGCCCGGCGCTGCCTTGACGCCCTGCGGCTGCTCGGCCGCTCCGGGGACGGTGCCGCCGCCGAGGACTTCGGCTTCCTGGGACTGCTCCTGGCGGGCGACCGGGACATACCCGGCTTCGTCGACCGCACCATCGGCCAGATCGTCGCGTACGACCGGCGACGTGGCACCGAACTGCTGCGCACCCTCGACGCGTACTTCGCCTGCGGCATGAGCCCCGCCCGCACCAAGGACGAGCTCCACGTCCATGTGAACACCGTCGCTCAGCGCCTGGAACGGGTCGGCCGCCTCCTCGGCGACGACTGGCAGACCCCGGCCCGCGCCCTGGAGATCCAACTCGCCCTGCGTCTGCACCGGTTGTCGGAGCCCGGACAGCACTGACCCCCGTACGTGGCCGGCACGGACGTACGGGGGCTGGGCCGACAGGATCCCGGAAAGTCAGATGGTCCGGGCGTCCGCCGCCGGGGCGGCCGGCGTCCGGTCCGCGTCGGCGTCAGGCGCGACATCGGCCAGGTCCCGGTGACGGGTCTCCTTGGCCGCCGCCACCGCGACGACCGTGAGCACCGCGGCGGCGATGACGTACAGGGCGATCGGCGTGGAGCTGCCGTAGTCGGCCAGCAGCGCGGTCGCGATCAGCGGCGCGGGCGCGCCCGCCGCGACCGAGGCGAACTGCGCGCCCATGGACGCGCCGGAGTAGCGCATGCGCGTCGCGAACATCTCGGAGAAGAACGCGGCCTGGGGGGCGTACATCGCCCCGTGCAGCACCAGCCCCACCGTGACGGCGAGGATCAGGTTGCCGAAGCCGCCGGTGTCGATCAGCGAGAAGAACGGGAACATCCACAGCCCGACCCCCACGGCACCCACCACATAGACGGGACGGCGACCGATCCGGTCGGAGAGCGCGCCCCACGCCGGGATGACCGCGAAGTGCACGGCCGAGGCGATCAACACCGCGTTGAGGGCGGTCTGCCTGGAGACACCGGCCGAGGTGGTGGCGTAGACGAGGATGAACGCGGTGATCACGTAGTAGCTGATGTTCTCCGCCATGCGCGCGCCCATCGCGATCAGGACGTCACGCCAGTGGTGCCGCAGCACAGCGACGAGCGGCAGCTTCTCCGCCTCCCCGGCCCGGTCCGCCTTGCGGGCCTCGGCCTGTGCCAACGCCTGCTTGAAGACCGGCGACTCATCGACAGAGAGACGAATCCACAAACCGACGATCACCAGGACCCCGGAGAGCAGGAACGGGATCCGCCAGCCCCAGCTGCCGAACGCGGCGTCCGACAGGACGGCCGTCAGCAGGGACAGCACTCCGGTCGCGAGCAACTGCCCCGCCGGCGCGCCGGTCTGCGGCCACGAGGCCCAGAACCCGCGCCGCCGCGCGTCCCCGTGCTCCGACACCAGCAGCACGGCACCGCCCCACTCACCGCCGAGTGCGAACCCCTGGACCAGCCGGAGCACGGTGAGCAGGACCGGTGCGGCCGTCCCTATGGTGGCGTGCGTCGGCAACAGCCCGATCGCGAAGGTCGCCCCGCCCATCAACAGCAGACTCAGCACCAGCAGCTTCTTGCGCCCGATCCGGTCACCGTAGTGCCCGAACACCAGCGCGCCGAGGGGCCGGGCGGCGAATCCGACCGCGTACGTCAGAAACGACAGCAGCGTGCCGACGAGCGGGTCGGAGTCCGGGAAGAACAACTTGTTGAACACGAGCGCGGCGGCCGAGCCGTAGAGGAAGAAGTCGTACCACTCGATGGTGGTGCCGATGAGGCTGGCGGTGACGATGCGTTTGAGGTTGTTCGGGTCCGGTGGAGCGGTTGCGGGCGACGACATCGGCACCACTTCCTGGGGTGTGACGGGGACGTTTGCGTGTCGCCACACCGTAGGAATCCGCAGGTCAGACGCACATGTGGCGGGGCAACATAGTTCGAGGGTTGGCTATGCGTGCGGCCACCATGCCAGCTCGTGGAAGGGCGGTTCAGGGGATCGATGGTGGTCGAAACGAGTGCCGTCCGGGACGCGTACTTCAGGGTGATTTGACGGTGCGGTGCTGACTACACTCCGTTGAACTCGGACATCTTGGGGCTGATCGGCTCAGGACCGTTGCGCGGTAGGCGACCTGACTGATAGGCCGACCCGGCTTTGCCGTTCGGCTCTGCGGGCACGGACAAAGTGCTGCGCCTGGGTGTGTGCGCGTACGTCCCAGCAGATTCTTCGTCTGCTGGTGGTACACGCTCATCATCACCTCTGACCTGCGGAAAACGGTGGAACCGTCTGCTGCTGAGCCGAGTTGGTCCGCACCTGGTCCGGATCTTGGTCCGTGATCTGTGGTGTTGCGTGCGAGTCCTGCGGTACGACATGGCACAGGTAGTCAGAACCGTCTTCTGGCGTCCACGTGGTACGAAACGGTGCGGTTTGCGTGGGCGCAATCCTTGAGATCCGGGAGCGTCTACGGGGTTGGTGACACCGGCGTGACACCTGAGGTGCTTCTGCCGCCGTGCACCGACGGGGAGTCTGCGTGGACGGGGACCTGATGCGACGGGCATCGCCGGGCTGCTCCGGAGATGCCCGTCGTGCAGTTGGACAAGGTGCCCCGGCAGGACCCGTCTGTGCAGCTCGTGCCGATCAGTGCCGTTTCCTGGCTCGCATTCCCTGATGTGCTCTTGGGGACCGCTCACCAGAGGGCGCCCTGCTCGGCTGACGGGCTGGGCGCCGGAGGTGTCGCGAGGGTCCGTCGTTACGGCACCCGCGTCGCGTAGCTGTCGGACGGCATCGATCACCTTGCCGGGCTCGTAGACGGATGCGTCGCAGCGGACCCGTATCGGGTTCGCATACGAGGTTCAGCATCTGCTGTGGGGTGTCCCTGGGGTCGCGGTAGCGGACTTCCGTGGGAAGGGTCCACCTTCCACATGGCGTCTTTCATCCTCTCCAGTCCCAGCTCGTGCTGGGCTGGTCACTCCTCGCGGCGGGCGATCACCCGGAAGGCGTTGGAGAAGCGGCTGCGGCGGATCAGCGGGGCGAGGAGCCGGTCCAGGGCGTACATCGGGAAGCAGAACGGTATGCCCGCCCAGAAGACCGTCTTGGTGACCGCGGCGCCGAGACGGCCCCGGGGCTCGGGCAGCCAGGGCTCGTCGCGGAACGGCAGCAGCCGCAGCACGTACAGCCCTACGAGCGCGGTGAAGTCCACGGGGATATGGGACTCCTCGCGGTCCGTCGCCACCACCGTGAAGCCCAGCTCGGTGAGGGCCCGGCGCAGGTTCCTCATGGTCACGAAGTGCTGGTGCTGAGGCTGGAACCACGGCAGCCAGTACCGGCCGAAGAGGCGGCCGAAGGGCGACTCCGGGTTGGGTACCTCGATGATCAGGTGGCCGCCGGGGCGGAGCACGGTGTGAACCGCGGCCAGTTGGGCCTTCGGGTCCGTGGTGTGCTCCAGGCAGTGGAACATGCTCACCGCGTCGTACTGGCCGGCGAGTTCGTCCGCGAGGTCGGGCAGAAAGCCCTGGTAGGCCCGCTCGATGCGCCCCGACTGCTGCGCCCCGAGCACATGGGCGCCGATGTCGAGCCCGTCGAAGGTGGTGCCGGGCAGTGCTTCCTTGGCGGCCAGGCAGAAGTCACCGCCCGCCGTGCCGACGTCCAGCCAGCGCTTCGGCCGGGCGTGCCGCCGCATGGCCACGGCCCGGTCGCGGTTGCGTTCCCTCGCGGCGTCGCTGTCCAGGGCGCCGCCGATCTTCTCGGCGTACAGGCCGTCGTAGAAGTCCCGGTAGTAGAAGTCCAGTCCGGCCGCGCTGAGCTGCGGGTTCTGGAACGTGTGTCCGCAGTCGCGGCACTGGTCCAGGGTGAAGGTGCCGGGCTTTCGCTGCAGGTGGTCCTTGGTGCGCAGGCGGCGACGCAGTTGCCGCGCGCCGCACCAGGGGCAGTCGGTGCGGCGCGGCTCGAAGAACCGGGCGATGCCGTCGGCCAGCTCTGCCTGGTACGCGGGGCGCAGGCGGGCGACGCGTTCGGCGTCGGAAGCAGGGGGCGGTGGGGCGGGTGTGTCGGGGATGTCAGGGGGCTGGTTCGTGGTGGCCATGTCCGTGGTCTCCTCTCGTTCCACTCTTCGGCACGGCGGTCGCCCTGCCGGTCGGTCGCTCACCGCTCCCGTGACTCCTGCGGCTCCCGTGGCTTCTGTGCCGCGAACTTCTCCAGGTACGCCGCCGCAGCAGCCGCCCCGCCCGCCGCACGGAAGGAGTCCCCGACGCGACGGGCCGCCGCGCGGTAGGCGGGCCCGTCGAGTACGGCGTCGAGGGCGGCACCGATCCGTCGGCGGTCGGCGCGCCCGAAGCGCACCCGCACTCCGGCGCCGACGCCGGTGACCTGGCCGGCGATCAGTGGCTGGTCGTCCCGGATGGGCGCGACCACCAGCGGTACGCCGTGCCACAGGCACTCGGCGACGGTGTTCTGCCCGGCGTGGCTGACCATCGCGGACGCCCGGCGCAGGAGCGGCAGTTGGGGGATCCGGGGCAGCACCAGGAGGTCGGCGTCGGACTCTTGGTCGAGTACCCCCCCGGGGTCGGCGAGTACCGCCTGCAGCCGCCGCCCGCGCTCCCGCGCGGCGGCCGCGCACTCGGCGAGGAAACGCGCCCCCAGGCCGGTGTTGGCAGTGCCGAGTGAGACCAGGACGGTGGCCCGGCGCTCGTCGAGCCACTCCCAGGGGAAGTCGGCGGCCGGGCGCCGGGTGAACGCCGGACCGACGTACCGCAGCTGGGGCAGCTGAGGGCCCGGGCCCGCGAGTTCGGGGGTGGTGAAGGAGAGCACCAGGTCGGGGGAGAAGCGCGGATCGTGGGTGCGCCCCGGGTCGCCGAGGCGGGCGCGCAGCTCCGCGACGAGCCCGGCGGTCCACTGAGCCACCTTCGGCATGCCGTCCACGGCGTCGCTGAACTCCGCCGGGGTGGTCGACGCGGTGGCGTACGGCACCCCGAGGCGCTCGGCGACGAGGGCACCGGCGAGGGTCTGCTGGTCGGCGACGACGACATCGGGCCGGAACCCCTCGACCGCGCGGCGCACACCGGGCGCCATCGCCCCGGCGAGCGGCACGAGGAACTCCTCCCACAGGAAGCGCAAGGCTGCGGCACCGCGCAGGGCAGCCGGACGTTCCGGGAGCGTGGGCACGTCGCACGGGTACACCTCGGCGTCGGGCCCGGCCAGTTCCCCGACGAACCCGGGCAGTCCGGCCCAGGCGGCCCGGTGCCCGCATCTGGTCAGCTCGGCGGCCACGCTGACCGCTGGGTTGACGTGCCCGACCAGGGGCGGCACGACGAACAGAAAGCGGCTCACGGCGCGACCAGCTCCCGGTGGCCGTCCCGTAGCCAGTCGAGCAGCAGCGGGACGACCGTCTCGGGGGTGCCGACGAGCACGGAGTGCCCGTGCCCGGGCACCGTCAGGGTGCGGCAGCGGGGCAGCAGCGATTCCAGCCAGGGCGCCGTGTCGGCCAGGTCGGAGGTGGCGCCGTACACCGCGCAGACCGGCACGTGCAGGCTCTGCCAGGACTCCTCGGCGGGGACGGGGCAGGATGCGATGTCCTCGGCGATGGAGGTGCCGTGCAGCAGCCGGGTGGCCCAGCGCACCAGGCGGGCCTCGTGGCGGCCGTAGGTCTCCTCGATCCACGGCAGGGTGCGCTCGTCGTGGAGTTGGTGGGCTGAGCCGGCCAGGATGCCGCTCATCTTCTTGGCCCAGGCGGCGGTCGGCGGCTCGGACTCGAGCATCAGGATGCCGGCGACCCGCTCGGGGCGGCGCAATGCGTAGGCGAGGGCGACGGTGCCGCCGAAGGAGTTGCCGATCAGGTGGACGGGCCCTTCCAGGGCGAGGGCGTCGAGCAGCGCGTCCAGGTCGCCGCTGAAGTCCTCGACGCCGTAGCCGCGCGGCGGGCGGGAGCTGCGGCCGTGGCCACGCTGGTCGTACATCACGACATCGTGTCCGGCTGCGGCGAGCGCGGGCGCGATGGTGAAGTAGTAGCTGGTCAGGTTGTCGGTGGCGATTCCGTGCACGAGGACGACCGTCTGGGGCGGGCCCGGTGCCGGGCTGGGTGCGCCGCTCAGCCGCTCCACGTTCAGCCGGATCCCGCCCGCCTCGATCGTGGTCACCGCAGGCACCCCGCGATGTACTGGACGAGTTGTCCGACGGTCAGTCCGATGATGTCGGAGAGTTCGAGCGAGGCGAACCAGGCGGGGAAGTCGACCCGGTCGCCGTAGCGTCCGCCCAGCTCGGCGGTGAGCGTGACCAGGTCGATGGACTCCAGGTCGAGATCCTCCACGAAGCGGGTGTCGGAGGTGATCGGGGTGTCGTCCAGTTCGAGGTCGTCGAGGACCGTGTGCAGCGCGTCGGTGATCTCGGCGAGGACGGCGGCATACGCGGGGCCGGTGGTGGCGGGGCTGGTCATGACGGGCTCTCCTCGGTCCAAGCGACGGTGTAGGTACGGGTGGGCAACCCCGGCGGGTTGGTCACATCGGCGAGCCGGACGCGCCGCAGCCGGCCGGAGGGCGCCCGGACCGTGAGGGCACGGGCGCCGTCTTCGACCTCGACCGCCGTGAAGTCCCGCGGCCGGCCGCCCAGTCCGGTGCCCTCGGCCTTGGCCGCGGCCTCCTTGGCGGCCCAGAAGCGGGTCAGCGGGCCGGGGCCGCCGCCGAGCCCGGTGAAGAGCGCCCGCTCGTCCGGGGCGAGGATGGCGTCGTAGGCCGTTTCGGGGCGCTCGACGATCTCCTCGATGTCGATGCCGGTGCCGGTGCCAGGGCTGTCGGCGGCGGGGCGGACGAGTGCGACGGCGGCCTCCCGGCAGTGCGCCAGCGACAGTTCCAGAGGCGGGAGTTCTCTGCCGTGTACGCCCTCGGGGCGCGGTCTGCCGCCAGGGTCGTTGGCGACCCGTATCTCGGCGGGGAAGACGGGGCCCGTGCCGTGCGCCCACAGGTGGCGGCGTACGGCGTCCTTGGCGGCGATCCGGCCGAGCAGCCACTGGCGCCGGCCGCGCGGGGGGCGTCCTGCGTACTGCTCGCGCTCAGGGCCCGCGAGCTGGCTGCGCATGTAGATCTCGAGGGATGCGGGGTCGGGCCAGCGTTCGAAGACCAGCTGCCAGCCGCCCTCCTGGGTTTCCGACAGAGTGTTGTGCTCGGGCCAGCGTTTGACCGGATCGACCTCGGGCGGCGAGTCGAAGCGCCGGTCCCGCCAGCCGCGGATCTCGGCCCAGACCTCGCCGTCGCGGGCGAGCTGCGCGTCAGCCACCAGGGCGGTGTCCGTCACGGTGGTGACCCTGATGTGGCAGTCGAGTGCGGTGCCCTGTTGCGGGGGCGGGCCGTGGAAACGGATCTCCTCGACGCCCGTCGGGAAGACGATGGTGCGGTCGGGGTGCGTGGCCATCAGCCAGTAGCCGAGCAGCTGACCGACGTTGTCGAGGAGCGCGCCGGGCGCGGACGGGGTGGTCAGGACACCGCGGACGTGCCGCTCGCCGAGCGCGCCGATCTCGGTGACACCGCGGAACCGCGGCCCGTGGAACATCCAGCGGTCGTCGTACATCTGCCGCGCGGACACAGTCGGACAGCTCTCCGGGGCGTCCGTCCGCCACGGCTGTGGGCGGGGCGCGGTGCCGTGCCCGTGGGCGGTCTCGACCGTGGCGCGGGCGAAGCGCCCGAACTCCACGGCGAACCGACCCTCTCCCTCGGGCCGGGCCGTGACCGTGGCCTCGGTGGGCGGGGCGGCGACGGTCCACTGCAGGAACCGGGCGTCGTGCACGGCCACGGCCCTTCCTGGGCCGGGCACGGCGTCGATCATGTGCTGTACCAGGGTGGTGGCGGGCACCACGGGCCAGCGGTCGGCGATCTCGGGCCAGTGCGCGGGCTGCCTGAAGAAGCAGTGGTCGGCGAGGTACGGCATGGTGTCGAGTGAGATGCGCAGGGTGGTGGCGCGGGGTGTGGCGGCAGGCGGCGGCACCGCCCCGGTCGCCGAGGGCTCGGGGGGCGGCGCCGCGGGCGCGGTGCGGCGCGGGGCCGCTGCCGCGGCGAACAGTTCCGCCAGTTCCGCTGCCGTGTCCGCCGTCTCGCCGAGCAGCGAGCGCAGTTCGGCCGCCACGGGGCTCCGCGCGGCCACGGCCGCGAGCCGGTCCATCCCGGGTGCTGTTGCCGCGCGCAGGGTGCTGCGGAGCCGGTCCCGGGTGGCGGCCTCGAGCGACACGAGCCCGGAGCCGAGGGTGAGGGGGACGGTGACGGGGGCGGGGACGGCTCGCGGGCTCTCCGTGGCCGTACGGACGGTCTGCGCCGTAGGGTCGGTCTCCGCCGTACGGGCAGGTGCCGCCGTCGACCGAGGCGCGGCCCCCGCCCGCAGCGCCGCGAAGTCCGGCTCGGCACCGTGCGACCAGAGTCCGGCCGCCACCCGGTACAGCTGCGAAAGCCCGCTGTGCCGGGGCGTGTTGGCGCTGAGCGTCAGGCACGCGCGGCTGGTGAGGGTGTCGTCCACGAGAGCCGGCAGCTGGCCCTGGCCCAGCTGTACGAAGGCCCGGAACCCGGCGTCGTACAGGGCCGTGGTGAGCTGCCGGAAGCGGACCGGTTCGAGCAGGTGGCGCAGGAAGAGCGCGCGCGCCGCGGCCTCGTCGGCCGGGAAGGGCGCGGCGGTCGTGGCGGACCAGACGGCCACCCGGGGCGGGTGCAGCGTGAAGCCGCGCGCGGCCTTCTCGATGGAGGTGAGGTACGGGGCGAGCATCGGCGTGTGGAAGCCGGACTCGAAGGGCAGCAGCCGACCGAGCACTCCCGCGCCGCGCAGCCGCCCGGTGAGCCCCTCGACCTGGTCGTGAGGCCCGCAGACGACGGTCTGGTGGGGCGCGTTGTCGTGCGAGACGACGACGTCCGGGTACGCCGCGAGCTCGGGATCCACCTGGTCCGCACCGGTGCCGAACGCGGCGAAGGCGAGCCCTGGGACGCGCAGCGTGGCCGGGTCGAAGTCCCGCAGGAAGGCGTCGACCTCGGCGTCCGCGTACATCCCGCCGACCGCCATCGCCGTCCATTCCCCCACACTGTGCCCGGCCAGCGCGTCCGGCCGGACGCCGATCCGGGCGAGCGCTCCGGCGAGCAGCCGGCCGAGGCCGACGACGGCCGCGCCGTGCCGTGCGACATCGCCCACGCGGGCGTCCGGCCAGTGCGGCGCCGGCAGGCCGAAGTGGCGGGCGACGTCCTCGGCCCGCGGCTCGAACTCGGCCTCCAGCCCTGGGCAGAGGAAGGCGATCTTCCCGCCGCCCGTGCCGAGCACCGGCCGCGGCGCGCACCAGACGTCGCTCCGGCCGCCCCAGGTCCGGGCGCGGGCGACGGCCTTGCGGGCCAGGGCGAGGCGGCGGCCGGTGGGGTCCAGGACGGCGACGCGGGCGCCCCCGGCTCCTCTCGCTCCGCCCTCCGCGGCGGCCGCGCGCAGCGCGGTGTCGTCGGCGTCGAGCAGTTCGGCGAGGTCCTGCGGGGTCGCGGCGGCGAGCCGCAACAGCCGGGGCGGCTCGGCCACTTCGGCACGGTCCGCGCAGGCCGCAGGCCCCGCGCCCGGGCCGCCGGGTGCCGGGGCCGCAGGCGCGACGGCCGGGGCCGATGCCGGTGCGGGAGCCGACGCCGGGGCAGGCGCCCATGCGGGGGCAGGCACGGGCTCCGGTACCGACTCCAGGACGACGTGGGCGTTGATCCCGCCGAAGCCGAAGGCGCTGACCGCCGCACGCCGGACGTCCCCGTCCCAGGTCCGGGCCTGCTGGGCCGGAGCGAAGCGGGTGACGCGGAGCGCCGGGTGCGGGTCGTCGCAGTGCAGGGTCGGCAGGAGCATGCCGTGGTGCACCGCCAGGGCCGCCTTGACGAGGCCCGCCACACCCGCCGCCGGCATCGTGTGGCCGATCATCGACTTCACGGAGCCGATCACGGCGTCGGGCCCGGCGTCCGGGTCCGGCGGCCCGAACACCTCGGCCAGCGCGGCCAGTTCGGCCCGGTCGCCGCCGGGGGTTCCGGTGCCGTGCGCCTCCAGGAGGCCGAGCGACCCCGGTGCCGCCGGGTCGAGCCCCGCCGCCGCCCAGGCGAGCCGGACGGCGCGGGCCTGGCCGCCGGGGTCCGGGTTGACCAGGGAGCCGGCCCGGCCGTCGCCGGCCACGCCGACGCCGCGGACCACGGCGTAGATCCGGTCGCCGTCGCGCCGCGCGTCCGCGAGCCGTTTGAGTACGACCACGCCGGTGCCCTCGCCCATCAGCACGCCGTCCGCGTCCCGGTGGAACGGGCGGATCCGCTGGGACGGCGACAGCGCCCGCAGCCGGCTGAAGACGGACCAGAGCGTGATGTCGTGGCAGTGGTGTACGCCGCCCGCGAGCATCACGTCGCAACTGCCCGCGGCGAGCGTGCCGACGGCCTGGTCGAGTGCGACGAGCGAGGAGGCGCAGGCCGCGTCCACGGTGTAGGCGGGGCCACGCAGATCGAGCCGGTTGGCGACCCGGGACGCCGCGAAGTTGGGCACGAGGCCGATCACCGACTCGGGGCTCTGCTCCCCGCCGAGCGCGGCCGTGAACGCCATCCGTACCGCGTCGAGCCGCTCGCCGTCCAGCTCGGGCAGTAACTCGTGCAGGGTGCGCACCAGTTGGGCTGAGGTGCGCATCCGCTGGTCGAGTCGGGCGAGTCCGTCGCTCAGATATCCGCCGCGGCCGAGCACGACACCGACCCGGGAGCGGTCTTCGGGCAGTGCGGCCTCCCCCGCGTCGGCGAGCGCGGCCGCGGCGGTGCGCAGTGCGATCAGCTGGTCGGGTTCGGTGCCGGGCACGGAGTCCGGCATGAGTCCGAAGGCGGTCGGGTCGAAGGCGGCGAGCGCGTCGAGCCCGTCGACGAAGCCGCCGCGGCGGCAGTAGACGCCATCGAGGCCGCGCCGTCCGTCCGGGTCGTAGTAGGTGTCCGCGTCCCAGCGGGCCTTGGGCACGTCGGAGATGGCGTCAGCGCCGGTGACGAGGTTGTGCCAGTACGCGGCCAGGTCACAGGCGCCGGGCAGGGTCACCGCCATGCCGACGATGGCGACGGGCTGCCGGTGCCGCGGGGCGGTCGGTCGCATCGTGGGGTTCACCGACCCGACGCCGTCAGGACGACCTCGTCGGTCTCCGGCTCGCCCCAGGCCAGCTCCCGCAGCAGTGCGAGCACGCCCTCCTCCGGGTCGATCAGCTCGATGCCGCGGCGCGCGTACTCCCGGCCCAGCTCAGGGCCGACCATGCCGCCGTGCGCCCCGGCCGGCGCCCACGGGCCCCAGTGCACGGTGACGGTACGGCTGCCGGTGTCGGCGCGCCAGAGGCGGCCGAGGCGGGCGAGTGCGTCGTTGGCGGCGGCGTAGTCGGCCTGGCCGCGGTTGCCGTACACCGCGGAGACGGAGCCGAACATGACGGTGAAAGCGGGCAGTTGGGGAAGTCGCCGGAGAGCCGAGAGCAGTGCGCGGGCGCCGTCCACCTTGGTGCCGTAGACCCGTTCGAAGGAGACGGGGTCCTTCTCGGCGAGCAGCCGGTCCTCGATCACTCCGGCGGCGTGTACGACCCCGTCGATCCGGCCGTACGTCGCGTATGTCTCCTTGACCGCCTGCTGCACGGCCTCCGCGTCCCGCAGGTCGAGTGCCCGGTATCTGGCCCGGCCGCCCGCGTCGTGTACCTCGGCCAGGGTCGCGGCGATCTCGCGGCGGGCCAGGACGCGGCCGGCTTCGCGGTCGATCTCGGCGGTGCTCAGACCGCCCCGGGCGGCGAGCGCTGCACGCAGCGCGGGCAGGTCGGTGGCGTGGGCCAGCTCGTGGTGCCCGCCCGTGCCGTCGTCGAGCGGCGTACGCCCGAGCAGTTCGACCCGGCAGCGTGCGGCGGCGGCAAGGGCGAGGGTGAACCGGGCTGTGATGCCGCGTGCGCCGCCCGCGAGGACGACGACCGACTCCGGGCCGAGCCCGAGTGCCGCGGCAGCGGCGGCGCCCGAGGAGGCGGCCCCGGCGCCGGAGGAGACGGGCGGGCCCAGAGGGCTCTCGTACGGTACCGGGGCGCGGCGGACGCCGCAGGTGCGCAGCACGACGGGCTCCCGGTCGGGCGCCAGCAGTTCCCCGACGAGTGCCTCGGCCTGCTCGGTGGCGGGCTCGTCGGGGTCGAGCTCCACGGTGCGGACCACGGTGGCGGGGTATTCGCGGGCCGCGGTGCGCACGAAGCCGTCGAGGCCGCTGGTGTCGTCGGGGAGGCGGGGGCAGAGCAGCCGGCGCGGGCCGCGCAGCAGCAGTTCCTGGAGCACGGTGAGCTTGGCGGGCAGCAGTTGCTGTTCCGTACCCGCGAGAGCGCCCAGGTGCAGCACTCCGTCGACCGGGCCGGTGTGCCTGGCGAGCTGTGCGGTGTCCGGGCCGCCACGGGCGGCGAGCGCGCCGAGTGTGGTGAGCCGGGTGACAAGTGCCCGTGCGAGTGGCGTGTCGTCCGCGACGATCAGGAACCGCTTCCCGCGCAGCTGTGCCGCGCCTTCGGCGCCGGGCACGGGCGGCGGGTCGAGCGGGGCGGGCCGCAGCAGATAGCGGCGGGGAGCCTGGCCGGTGAGCGGGCCGGGGGACTCCCCGGCTACGGGGGCCGAGGTGGCGAGGGCGGGTGCCGGGTCCGGATCGGCGAGCGCCTTCGCGCGGGCCCGCAGCCAGTCGGCGATCCCGGCGGCGGTGCGCTCCCGGGTCAGCTCCTCCAGGTCCGCGTCCGGCAACGACCGCAGATCCGCACCCGAGCCCAGCAGCCGCCGTCCCAGCTCCCCGGCGATCTCCGTCCGCTTGATCGAATCCACACTCAGATCCGCCTCCAGATCCGACTCCGCCCCCACCATCTCCACCGGATATCCCGTACGTTCCGCGATCACCGCCAGCACCTCGGCCAGCACATCCACCCCCACCGGAGCGGGAGCGGGGGCCGGAGCCGCAGCGAGAGCGGCCGGAGCCGGGGCCGGAAGGGGCTCGGGGGTCGGCGGAGCCGCCTGCGGCGCGGGCGGAGCCCCGAAGTAGCCGAGGAGCACGTCCCGTTGTGCGGCCAGCATCTCCCGGCTGTTGCGCAGGAACTCCCGGAGCAGTTCTTCCCGTTCGCCCATCGTCGTCGCCTCACTGGTCCGCTCTCTGGCCCGCGGGATGCCCGAGATGCGCCGGGCCGGGCGCAGCGCTCCCGGCACCGGCCGGCCGTCCGCCGTGCGTACGAGGTGGCCGTCGACCGTCCAGCCGGGCCGCTCCGGCACGGCGGCCGGGTCGGCGAGTGCCGTGTCGCGTCCGCTGAAGAGCCGTGCGGGCGCCACCGGGACACCGGCCGCGGCGAGCCGGGCCAGGGCCTCGAGGTGGCCGCGCAGGCCCGCGTCGGGGCGGGGCTCGAACGGGACGGCGACGTGCGGCCGGTCGCCGAGGATCTGACCGACCAGACCGGTGAGCACCGTGCCGGGCCCGCACTCGACGAAGATCCGCGCCCCGGCGTCGTACATCGCATCGATCTGGTCGGCGAAACGGACGGGGGCGGCGATCTGCTCGGCGAGGCCGGCCCGTACCCGGGCGGGGTCCCCGGCATAGCGGGTGCCGGTGAGATTGGCCCAGACCGGGAACTCGGGGCCGCGCACGGCGTACGCCGTCAGGATCTCGGCGAAGCGGGACACGGCCCCGGCGACCAGCGGGCTGTGGAAGGCGCAGGCGACGGGCAGCGGGCGGACGGAGAACCCGGCGGCGGTGAGCGCGTCGACGGCTTCGGCGACGGCGTCCCTCGGGCCCGAGAGCACGCTCTGCGCGGGCGCGTTGTGGTTGGCGACGACGACCCGCTCGGCCAGACCTGCCCCGGCGAGCACCCGGGTCACCTGCTCGGCGGAGGCCACGGCGGCGGCCATGGTGCCGGGATCGGACCCCTGTGCGCCGATCGCGGCGAGGGTCGCCTCGGCCCGCTCCCTGCTGAGGTCACCGAGCTTGTCGGGGTCGAGGGCGCCCGCGGCGCAGAGCGCGACGAGTTCGCCGTAGGAGTGCCCTGCGGCCATGTCGGGGCGGACACCGACCGCGGTGAGGGTGTCGTACGCGGCGAGGCCGACCGCCCCGAGCGCGGGCTGGGCGTGGCGGGTGTCGGTGAGCCGGGCGACCTGTGCGGCGCGTTCGGCGGCGTCGAAGGCGGCGGGCGGGAAGAGGGCGGCGGCCGGGGCGTGGTACAGGTGGCGGCCGAGTTCGGGGAAGGCGGTGAACAGCTCGGCGAACATGCCGGGGCGCTGGCTGCCCTGGCCGGGGAAGAGGAACGCCACCTTGCCACCGTCGCCGTCGCCGTCGGTCGCCCCGGCGGGGGCGCCTGTGGCCGGGAACACTCCGCTTCTCCCGGGCGTGCCGTCGAGTAGGTCCCGTATCAGGTGCGGGAGTTCGGTGACGGACTCGGCGACCACGGCACCGAGGAGCGGGCCCGGGCCGGTCTCCGCGCGCTGTGCGGCGGTACGCGCCAGGTCCCGCAGCCGCCAGTGACCGCTCGCCGCGAGGCCGGCGAGTTCCTCGGCCGCTGCGCGGGTGCGGAAGACGAACAGCTCGGCGGGCCAGACGTCGTGGCTCTGGCGCGGCGGCGCTCCGGCGTCGGCGTGGGCCCGCAGCACCACATGGAAGTTGGTGCCGCCGAATCCGAAGGCGCTCACCCCGGCGACGCGGCGGGCGGCGGGCTCGGCCCAGGGCCGGGCCTCGCTGTGGAAGACGAATGGACTGTCGGGGCCGGTCCAGACGGGGTTGGGCACGTCGATATGCAGGGTGGGCGGGCGCACCCCGGTATGCAGGGCGAGTGCGGTCTTGATCAGTCCGGCGAGACCGGCGGCGCACTTGGTGTGCCCGATCTGGGACTTGACGGAGCCCACGACGCAGCCGCCGGGCGCGGCCCCGGCCTCCTCGAACAGCCGGGTGAGCGTGCTGAGTTCGGTGCGGTCGCCGACGACGGTCCCGGTGCCGTGGGCCTCGATCAGGCCGACCTCGGCGGGCGAGACGCGAGCTTGCGCGTAGGCGCGTTCCAGGGCGGCGCGCTGGCCCTCGGGGCGGGGCGCGGTCAGGCCGAGGGAGCGGCCGTCGCTGGCGCTGCCGACGCCCTCGATGACGGCGTAGATCCGGTCGCCGTCCCGCTCGGCGTCGGCGCGGCGCTTGAGTACGAGACAGGCGACGCCCTCGCCGAGTGCGATGCCGTCGGCGGCCGCGTCGAACGTGCGGCAGCGGCCGGTGGGCGACAGCGCGTGCGCGGAGGAGAAGAGCAGGTAGTCGTTGATGCCGTTGTGCAGGTCGGCGCCGCCGCACAGGGCCACGTCGGCGGCACCGCAGGCCAGTTCCTTGCAGGCGGCGTCGACGGCGGCCAGGGAGGAGGCGCAGGCGGCGTCGACGGTGTAGTTGGCGCCGCCGAGGTCGAGCCGGTTGGCGATCCGGCCGGCGATGACGTTGGCGAGCATGCCGGGGAAGGAGTCCTCGGTGAGCTTCGGGAGCTGCTCCTCCAGGTCCTCGGGCAGGCGGCCGACGTACGAGGGCAGGACGCTGCGCAGCGTCGCGGCGCCGGAGATGTCGCTGCCCGCCTCGGCACCGAAGACGACGCAGGTGCGCTCGCGCGGGAAGGCCCGGCGGTCGAGCCCGGCGTCGGCGAGCGCCCGCCTGGCCGCCTCCAGTGCGAGGAGCTGGACGGGTTCGATGGCGGCCAGGGAGGCGGGCGGGATTCCGTAGGCCAGCGGGTCGAAGGGGATCGGAGGCAGGAATCCGCCCCACTTGGACGCGGACACGTCGTCCGCCTCGGCGTCCGCGCCGAAGTGCAGCGCGGGATCCCAGCGGGTGTCCGGGACCTCGGTGATCGCGTCGGCGCCGGCGAGCACCTGGGCCCAGTAGGCGGGCAGGTCGGCGGCGCCGGGGAACATGCCGGCCATGCCGACGACGGCGATGTCGAGCGGTTCGGGAGCGGGGGCCGGGTTCCGCGCGGGTACCGTGCCGCCCGCGTCGCGGGCGGCAGCGGCGAGTTCGGCGGTGCGGCGCCCGTAGAAGTCGGCTGCCCCGTCGGTGACCGCGTGGTGCAGGGCGGCGACGGTGGTGACGGCGGAGCGGAGCACGGCGACCTCGCCGGCCATGAACATGCCCGCTTCGCGCTGGCGCTCCTCGTCGACGTCGAGCAGCTCGTCGCCGACCCGCTCGACGCCCTTGCTGGCGATGCGCAGGCGGCCGACGTTGAGCCGCTCCAGCTCCTGCCAGACCTGCCGCTCGGGTATCCCCTGAGTCCGCAGCTCGTCCTTGACCTCCTGGTACGTGTCGCTGAACGCGCTGGGCAGGCAGCGGGTGGCGTGGCCGGGCGCGGTGTGCAGGAGCGTGGTCGACCTGGCGTCCAAGGCCGCGCGCTGGAACAGCGGCCGGATGGCGCCGCATTCGACGGCCTCCTCGGTGAAGAGGTAGCCGGTGCCCATCAGAACGCCGACTACGGCACCGCGGGTGGTGAGCGGGGCGGCGAGCGCGGCGACCATGGCGGCGGAGCGCTCGTCGTGGATGCCGCCCGCGAACAGCACCTGTACGTCCTGTGGGTCGGCGGCGTCACCGCCATCGGCGTGACCGTCGTCGGCCGCCGCGTCGAGGAAGTCCTCCAGGACGGCCAGTTGCGCCTCCCAGAGCGGGAAACTGTTGCGCGGCCCGATGTGCCCGCCGCACTCGGCGCCCTCGAAGACGAAGCGCCGGGCGCCGGCCGCCAAGAACTGGCCGAGCAGCCCGGGCGACGGCACGTGCAGAAAGGTACGGATGCCCTCGGCCTCCAGAGCGGCCGCCTGGGAGGGACGGCCGCCCGCGATGACGGCGTGGCTGGGGCGCAGCTCACGGATGGCCTCCAGTTGGGCGGTGCGTGTCTCTTCCGGAACGAAGCCGAGGATGCCGACGCCCCAGGAGCGGTCGCCGAGCGCGGACTTGGTCTGCTCGAGCAGGGTGCGGGTCTGCTCGGGCCCGGCCAGGGCGAGCGCGACGACCGGCAGTCCGCCGCCGTCCGCGACGGCCGCCGCGAACCGCGCCTGGTCGCTGACCCGGGTCATCGGGCCCTGGACGACCGGCAGTGCGGTGCCGAGCGCCCGGCACATCGGCGAGCCGCCGCGCAGCACGGCGCCGTCGTCCGCCACGGCGGCGTCGATGCCCTCCGTGACGGCGGCGAGGGCGCGGTCCACGGTGCCGTACCGCTCGGCGAACCGGGCGGCGAGAAAGGCATCCTGGCCCAGCGGCAGGGGCCGGTCGCGCAGGGCGGCCGGGAGGCCGGGGCGGCTCCGGTCGAGCACCCGGCAGCCGTCGACGACGACGGTCTCGGTGCCGTCGGCGGCGCGCAGCAGACCGGCGGCCGCGGGGGCCGTACCGGCCTCGTCGAGCAGTGCGAGCTGGATGTCCAGTACGACTCCGCGGGCGCCCGCGAGCACGGCGGCGGCCGCGGTGTGCGGCCCGATGCCCCCGCAGGCCCACACCGGCAGGTCGACCGGTACGGCGCCGAGTACGCGCTGGAGCAGCACGAAGGTGGAGTGTTCGCCGCAGGGGCCGCCGGACTCCTCGCCGCGCACGACGAGCCCGGTGACACCGTCGGCCACGGCCCGGACGGCCTCGCCGGTGCCGCGGACCTCGGCGAGTACGGCGGGGTCCGCGGCGGCGGTGCGGGCGGCGGCCCGGACCTCGGCGACGGTCCAGGGCGCGTCGGGGGCGAGGAGCACGGTGCACGGTCCGGCGGCGGCCGGGTCCGCGGTGCGCCGCGCTCCGGCGGGCGCCGGGGCCCACAGCTCTTCGGGGCGCAGTGCACAGTCGGCGGGGACCCGCACGCCGTGGCGGCCGGGCGCCCACTGCCGCAAGAGGGTCAGGGCCTCGCGGGCGGCGCGCGCGCCCGGGCCGAGGTCGAGGACACCGGACCCACCGGCCCGGCAGACGGCGGCGACGAGGCGGGGGTCCGGTGCACCCAACGGGCTGACGCCGATAACGGTGTGCGTCATGGGGGGAGGCTCCTCTGTGCGATCGAGGGGGTGTGCGATCGGGACGAGCGGATTCGGCGCACGCCGCGCTCTTTGGAGCTGATGACCCGTCAGATACTAATGGGTAGTCAGTTATCTGGCTGCACCCCCGACACCGATCGGTGAACAGGAACCGCAAGGAGCCGGACCCGGTCGCCGCACCGGGCACCCTCCGGGACGACCAGCAGCGCCGCGAGTTCCGCCACCCGCCGACAGCACCGTTTCGGAGATCACCGCCGGGGCGGGGGCGTTGGGGTCCTTGCGGCGGTCAGTCATATCGGCGGCCGTTCTGCGGGCCGTGCACGGCTGTGTCCGCTCCACCCTGCGCAACTACCAGGGCTCGGTAAGGCAGTTCTGCGACTTCCTGACCAACCCCGCCTACGGCTGGGGCGACGAGTACCTGCGGCTCTTCGGGACCCACCCAGCCCAGGTGGTCTACGACTGGAATGCCGCTGCGCACGCCGATGAAGCCGAGGGTGAGCCAGAACGCCGGGGCTTCGCCAGGCCCGAGCTGGAAGCGTTCTTCGACCATGCTGACGAGGAAGTCCTTCGCGTTCGCGGCAAGGGCCGCAAGGGCTGGCTGCCGGCATTCCGGGATGCCGCCTTGTTCAAGACCGCGTACGCCTACGGCCTGCGCCGAAACGAAACCCGGATGCTGGACCTCACCGACTTCGGCCGCAATCCGGACGGCCGGGAGTTCGGCGAGTACGGCACCCTGTTGGTCCGCCACGCCAAGGCCAAGAAGGGCTCGCCGCCCAAGCGCCGCAGCGTGCTGACCGTCTGGACCTGGACACCCGGCACGATCGAGGAACGGATCACCGAGGTGCGGCCCGGGATGCGGCGTTCGACCATCCGGGCCCTCTGGCCCTCCGAGCGAGGCGCACGGATCGGGGTCCAACGCTTGGACTCCCGTTTCGCCGCTTACCGGGACGCCGTCGGCCTGGACCCCGCGCTGGAGTTCCACTCGCTGCGCAGGTCCCACATCAGCCACCTGATCGAGGACGGCCACGACCCGCTGTTCGTCCAGCAGCAGGTCGGCCACGACTACGCCTCCACCACCGCGATCTACACCTGCGTCTCCTCCCACTTCCGCACCCGCTCCCTGCGACGCGTCCCGGACGCCACCCATCGAGGCTGCTCTGCGGCCGGGAAGGACCTCCTCCCACCCCAGCGCGGCAGAGCCTCCGCGATCCGCCAACTCGTCCTCCAAGCGCCGGCCCCGGTCATCGCGAAAGCCCTCGGCTACCACGACAAGACCGCCACGCGCCTCGTCACCGAGGCCGGCGGAACCTGGAGCCGATACGCCTGGGAGACCACAAACGGTGACCGCCGGAGGCCGGAAACTCAGGCGACCGACGCCCTGAAGGGATCGGTGGGGATGATTTCTGCCTCGTCGTAGAGCTGCGCCAACGCCTCGTGGCCGTGACGCCTGCGGAACTCGATCTCGGCTGTCGTCACGGGCAGCGTCCACACGATGCGGGCGTGACCCCCGGGAACGGCACAGTGTTCAAGGTCGGGTCCGTGGAGATAGGGCAGGCTGATCAGTAGGTGATCGCAGGTTGAACCCGGCACCCATGGTTCACCGATCTGCATGCTGTGCTCCAGGTCGAGCTGATGTCCTCCGCAGTGGTAGTAGGCGATCATCGCCATGAGTTCGATGAACCGCTGGTCGCGGACATGGGCAGTCATGACGAACTCGAGTCCATGACCGTCCTTCTCCATCGCGGCCCAGCACCCGGCGGTCACATAGGCCCAGCTGTCGCTGCGGGGACCGGGCCCCACAACGAGGATGCGCAGGTCGGGGGCCACCTGTCGCCGTTCCGGCCCGAGGTCGTAGTCGACCACCTCCACGGAGTGCCCCTCGAAGAACACCCGGACATGTGACTCAACAGCCTCAGCGGCCAGCAGCCTCGCATCACTCACCGCGCGATCATCCCAGACCGCGATCGACCGCCCCTGACAGCTCACTCAGCGTCATGGGGCTGCCGACGTCAGGACTGCGAGCTGATGATCACTTCCGTCGGTAGGTGCTTAAAAGCTTACACTTCTGAGTAAATAGCAGTTTGGGTTAATTAGCCTTGTAGTTCTGGCGGGAGGATAGCCAGAAGCGTCGGATCCGGCGTCCGTTCTGCCCGAAGGTCCGCAGCGAGTAGCGTCCGGCAGCCTTGGGGGCGCGGGCGGATCACGTAGGCGCCAGGAGGGCGATTTCTTCATGACCCGGCCCGAGGACCCGCGCACCGCGGCGGCCCGGATGTTCGCCGAGGCCGGTGCGTTCGGCGAGCTTCTGGCCGGGATCGAGTGGGCGGCGACGCCGCTCGGGCCCCCCGAGTCCTGGCCGGGGCCCCTGGTGGACACCCTGCGCCTCATGCTCACCTCTGAGCACGGCATGGCTCTGTACTGGGGCCCCGAGTTCGCCACGCTGTACAACCTGGGCGCCGCACTCATTCCCGGCGCCAAGCATCCCTGGGCGCTCGGCAAGCCGTACAAGGAGGTGTTCCCTGAGGTCTGGGCCCCGGTGAGCTCCCACTTCCACTATGTGATCGACACCCGCAAGTCCATGCTGATCTCCGATGAGCCGCTCATCATGGAGCGCCACGGCTTTCCGGAGCAGTGCTACTTCGACTCCTCTTTCCAGCCCGTGCTGCTGGACGACGGCACCGCCGGCGGCGTGCTGCAGATCCTCACCGAGACCACCGGCCGGGTACTGGGCGAGCGTCGGCTGCGCCTGTTGAGCGAGGCCGGCGCCCGCACCGCCGGGCTGCCCACGCCGGGTGAGGTCGCCCGCGTCGTCGCGGAGGTGCTGGGCTCCTATCCTGAGGAGATCCCGTTCCTCGGCCTGTACCTGGCCTCCGAGCCGGGGGTGCTGCGGCCGGCTGCCTCCGCCGGGCTCCAGCAGGCGCCCGAGGCCGTCTCGCAGAGTGCCGCCGCCGGGTCGCAGGTCGCAGCCCGGCTGGCGCAGGTGGTCGCCGACGGTGCCCCTGCCACGCTGCCTGCTGCCGCGTTCACCGGAGGCAACACGGCCGGGCGGCACGCCGCGGCCTCCCGGCTCCCGGTCGAGCAGGTGCTGGCTCTGCCGCTGGACTGTGCGGGCCAGGTGGGAGGCGCCCTGGTGGTGGGCGTCAACCCCTGCTTCCCTCCGGCCGGGACATACCGGGACTTCTTGGAAGTGCTCGCCGCCGCCGTGGCCGGGGCGCTGACGGCCGCGCTCGCCCACGACGAACAGCGACGGCGGGCGGAGGCGCTGGCCGAGCTGGACCGGGCCAAGACCACCTTCTTCGCCAACGTCAGCCACGAGTTGCGCACCCCGCTCACCCTGCTCCTGGGCCCGCTCCAGCAGACCCTGGCCGACGAGGACCGGCCCGAGCGGCGCGAGCAGCTGGAGCTGGCCGAGCGCGGCGCTCTGCGCCTGCTGAAGCAGGTCAACACCCTCCTGGACGTCGCCAGGGCCGAGGCCGGGCAGATACGCCCGGCCCTTGAGCCGGTCGACCTCGCCCGTGCCACGGCCGAGCTGGCCGGGGTGTTCCGCTCCGCTTTCGAGGCGGCCGGGCTGACGCTGGAGGTGGACTGCCCGCCGCTGCCCAAGCCGGTGTCCCTGGACCGGGAGATGTGGGAAAAGATCATCCTCAACCTGCTCAGCAACGCCCTGAAGTTCACCTTCACCGGCGGCGCCCGAGTGCAGGTGGCCGCGGCCGGCGACCGGGCCCGGCTGACCGTGACCGACACCGGCACCGGCATCCCGGCGGACGAGCTGCCGCGCCTGTTCGAGCGCTTCCACCGAGTCCGCGGAGCCCGCTCCCGCTCCCACGAGGGCAGCGGCCTCGGCCTGGTGCTGGTGAAGGACCTGGTGGAAGCGCATGGCGGCACCGTCGGCGTGGACAGCCGGCCCGGCCAGGGAACCACCGTCACCGTGGACCTCCCCTTCGCCGCCGCCCACCGGCCCCGCTCGAACCCGGCCGCGGACAGCGTCGGATTCCCCGGGGAGACCCTCAGGGAAGGCGGAGGCGGCCGGTCCGGCCGCGCTGCGCCCTATGCGGACGAGGCACTGGGCTGGCTGGCGGCTGAGCCCGTTCTCGCCGCGCCGAGCCCCTCGGCACACACTCCGCCCGCCCCAGCGACCCACGATGCCCCGCCCGCCCCCGCCCCCGCCCCCGCCCCCGCGACCGACGGCCCTGGCCCGCACGAAACCGACCGCCCCCGCCGGGCCCGCCTGCTGGTCGTCGACGACAACGCCGACATGCGCGCCTATCTCACCCAGCTCCTGGACCCCGACTACGACGTGCTGCTCGCCGCCGACGGCCGGGCGGCCCTGGAGACGGCCCTGGCGCAGCCGGTGGAGCTGGTGCTCAGCGACGTAATGATGCCCCACATGGACGGCTTCGAGCTGGTCCGGGCGCTGCGCGCCGACCCACGCACCGCCCGTTTGCCGATCGTCCTGCTCACCGCCCGCGCCGGCGAGGAGGAATCCGTGCAGGGCCGGCAGGCCGGCGCCGACGACTACCTGGCCAAACCCTTCTCCGCGCGCCAGCTGCTGGCGCGCGTCCGCACCGGGTTGGAGCTGTCCTGGCTGCGTGAACAGGTCCTGACCGAGACCCGCGACCAGCTGGCCGTGCTGGCCACCCTGGCCGACGCGGGCCTGCGGCTGTCCGCCACCCTCGACCCGGACCACATACTGCAGACCGCCGGACAGATCCTGCTGCCCGACTTCGCCGACCAGATCAGCATCCACCTCATCGCAGCGGCACCCGCCCCGGCCCAGTCGCCCCCGGCATACATCGCCGGCGCACCCCTTCTTGCCCGCGAGGCCCTGGCCAGCGCCGCCACCCACGCGATCAACGGCACCGCCCCAGCCCCAGCCGGCCCGCACCCGCCGCCCGCCGCCGTGCTGGCCCTGCCGCTGCACGCCCACGACCAGACACTGGGGGCCCTGGTACTGGTCCGGCACACCGACTACTCCGCGGTCGAACACAAGTATCTGGAGAACCTCGCCCACCGCCTGGCCCTGGCCTACGACAACGCCACCCGGTACCACAACGAGCGCCGCCTCGCCCTGACCCTGCAGCGCGCCCTGCTGCCCCACCGCCTGCCCGAGGTGCCCGGTGTGCGCCTGGCCACCCACTACCGGGCCAGCAACCGCGGCGCTGAGGTCGGCGGCGACTGGTACGACGTGCTCGCACTGCCCGACGGTGCCGTGGGGCTGGCCATCGGCGACGTCATGGGCCACGACGTGGAAGCCGCCATCGTGATGGGCCAACTGCGCTCCGCCCTGCACAGCCTCGCGATGGAGGGCGCCGGCCCGGCCCAGGTGCTGGCCAGGCTGGACGCCTACCTGCAGTCGCTCGCCGCCGAACGCTTCGCCACCTGCCTGTACGCGGTCTACGACCCGCACCGCCACAGCCTGCGCTACGCCGCCGGCGGGCACCTGCCGCCCCTGCTGGTAGCCGCCGAGACCGCCTACCTGGAGCTGCCCCCGGCGCTGCCGCTGGGACTGGGCAGCACCCCAGTCGACCGCGAGGTGGCGTTCCCGCCCGGCACCAGCCTGCTGCTGTACACCGACGGCCTGGTGGAAAGCCGGGCGCTGTCCCTGGACGACTGCCTGGCGTCCCTGTGCCAGACCTGCGGCGCGCTCCCCGTCGCCGCCCGCACCGACCCCCAGCGGATCATCGAACGGGCCCTGGAGCTGCTGAACACCCCCGACCGGGTCGACGACGACACCGCCCTGCTCGCTGCCACCGCCGAACCCATCGTGTCGAACCGGCGACCCGCAAGCTGACGGAAGTGCCGCACAACCGACCGTTACTGCTCGTAGTCATTGCTGACGATGCTGCGGATTTACCAATCCGCTGCTAAAGAACTGCCCTTACTGTTAATAGAGTTGCGGATCCTGGAATGGCCGGGGCGCGTGCTTGACGGGTTGGCTGGAGGGCATGAGCGACGAGACGATTCTGGTGACCGGCGCCACCGGAAAGACCGGCCGCCGCATGGTGCAGCAGCTGACGGTCCGGGGGGCCCGGACACGGCGGTCACGTTGCTGATCACGATGGGGGACAACCCGGAACGGCTGGCCAGTGAAGCGTCCTTCGCCGCTTTGTGCGGGGTCAGCCCTGTCGAGCGCTCCTCGGGACGTCGGCAGGTCCGTCGTCTCAACCGCGGCGGCGACCGGCAGGCCAACGCCGTGCTCCATCGCATCGTGTTCACCCGCCTGCGGGTCGACTCGCGCACTCAGGACTACTACGAGCGACGGATCAAGGAGGGCAAGACCCGTCGCGAAATCATCCGTTGCCTCAAACGCTACGCGTCCCGAGAGGTCTTCCACCTGGTCAAACAGCCACAGCCACCACCCCGCTCATAGGGGCTGTCGTGAAGCGCAACGAGCGAGGCCCTCGGGCTGTGGATCGAGATGTCTGAGCCCGAATCGAATGACGTCAATCGCCAAGGCCGGCTGGAAAGTGGTTGGCCACACCGATACGGCACCGAGGTCCAGCACGCGCTGGGAAGCTCGAAAATCCGCCGTCGACCTGCTGTCCGCACTCATCGCCCATGCCCTCGATTCGGACAGCTCGCTGCCACCGGAAACCCGCCGACAGGCGCTCGTCCTGTGTATCCGCGCCTTCGTCCAGCAACACTTGCACGACCCGCAACTGACCCCACGCACGTACGCTCGCCGACCCTGCGATGCGCGCCATGCCTATCCACGACATCGGCTCCTACTGTGACTTCTCACGCGCATCTGACTTCACCCGTGCTTTCCGCACGGCATACGGGCTCCCGCCCGGGGAGTACCGGCACCAGGTCCAGCGCGTCGTGGAGTAGACGCAGTGCCAAGCAGGTGGTCACTCGGTGCTAACGACATCCGCGATGGGGCCACCTACCTTGAAATGCGTACGCCGTTGAGCGAGAGGTGCGATTCGCAACAGTTCTCGCTCTGCTAAATCGGTTACACGCAGATCGGAGAGGGAATGCGAAAGAGCGTTAAAAGCCTCATTGTGGCTCACAGTGTGCTCCTGCTGGCGATGGCCGGACTCACGGGCGGGGCCTCTGTTGCGAATGCGGCACCTGAGACGGCCCAGGATTGCTACGGGGATTCGCGCGCTTACTCGAAGCCGAGTGGCGACGGCGCCTACCCCGAGGGCCGGTACCTCAAGACCACGAGCAGCTGTGCGAACATCAGCATCAAGCCCAAGACTAACCGCTACGTTCGGGTGTGCTGGGGGAGCACTGGGACTTGCGCAAGCACGTACAGGTACGCCTCCCGCGGGAATTGGACCATTCTGGAATTCGACATTCCCAACGGCGTCCGCTTCTGGTTCGACTTCCGCTCTTCCGCTACCTCAAACGGACGCTGGGCCGCCTGACCCGACAAAGGGGGACGGGAATAAGGACGAAACCTTCTGCGGCGGCTGGCGCTCTCGCGCTCTATATGGCCGCGCTCTTGGGAGTTACGGACACTGCCGCGGGTGTACTTGTTCCCGGAAAACACCCCCCATGCTGAGGCTGGGCTTCGGCCCAGTCGTCTGACGTCCGGTTCGTGGTGCCGTCTCGGCTCTGCCCGGGAAAGCAGTGCAGGCACGAGCTTCCAAGATTCATGAAGTTCTCTACGCCCTCGTGATGCGAGTGGAAGATCGTGCCTGCCGACGCATCTTGACCAACTATGGGAGCACCCCGAGACCGCATCGCCGGAGTTCCCTGGCCTGCTGGAGCGGCTGCTGAACTTGAACTCGTGATGTCGGGGGTGTCGCGGCGACCGCTGGACTCTAGCCGTTCGAGATCAAGCGGGTGTCTGCAGCCAACGGCGCGCGGCGGCCAGGGACACCTTGACGTCGTCGCTCCATGAACACACTTCCAGCCACGACAGGTAGCCGCCTTGCGCGAAGACCAGGACCTCGCCGGGGCACTCGCCAGCCTCGGCGACAAGCTGCGCTTCGGCCGCCACGACAGTGCTGGGGTCAGTGGGTGCGGGCTCCGCCTGACTGCGGTCGAGTTCGAAGTAGGCGGTTCCGCACCCGCATGTGCAGCGCGCTCGCACGCTGAGGTGCGGAACCTGCCTTGGGAGCGCGCCATGAACCGGAAATCCATCTGCTCCAAGCAAATTGGAACGCGCGCTGGTCAATTGGAACGACGCCAGGGCGCTCTTATGTAAGGGAGGTCTACATGCTCAAGAAGCGCATAGTCACGGTTATGGCGGCCACGGTGGGGTCCTTGGCCCTCCTTTCCTCTCAGGCGTCCGCCATCACGTGGGAGTATGACCACGCCACTGCGTCCAACTCATCCTCCAACGGGCCGTGGACATGGCGCACCACCGACGACGTGGGTGGAGCGTATGGCGAGCACGGCGACTGGTTCTACGTCGCAGACAATAGGACAGACGGGCACGGCGCTCTCGTTGATTGGCGGCTCAAGAACTCGAGTGGCACGCTCGTGAGGGGAGGCCAGATCACGATGAATTTGGGGAGCGGTGAAGGCCGTTACAAGAACAAGGACTTCAAGGAAGGCTATCAGCTGACCTGGAGGGTGTGCCGTGAGAAGGGCACTGGGCTGGACCATTGCAGCAACTGGCAGACGCAAACAGCCTGACCACAGCTCCTCGAGGTTGAGGCTACGAGATCCCGACCGGGGTGCTCGATGGCTTCTCGTTTTCGGAAGGGGGGCACTCATGCCGGCGGGGGTGGCCGCCGCGGTCGCGGACGGCGATCTCCGCGGCGACCCATGCTGACGGGGCCATGCCGTCGTGCAGGAGGAGGAGTGGTTTGCCGCTCCCTTCTTCGGTCAGGGTCGGGGCAGGTCTCGGGGTGGAGGTCGAGCACACCGGCCGTCATTGATTAGGCGGTGAAGTCGGTGAGGACGTCCCACACCGCTTGCGGGGTGGCGTCGATGTCAATCACGGCGGTGAGGACCGGCTTCATGGTGGTTTCCACTTCTGGCTCGTGCGGGAGGGAAGGGCGGGGGGCGAGCGGTTGGTCTACCGGTGCTCGGTGGGGCCGGGGACTGGCGTGGAGCGCGGTCCACGGCGCTCAGAGCGTCACGCCCGGCGCGGCCCTGTGGGAGGGGGCGCTACTGGTGCTGGCGGCCGTGGTCTCCCGCAGGCCGCGGTCGATGAAGTCGATCATCCAGGTGAAGCTGTCGTCGATGTCGGTGGCGAACTGGAACCCGCCGGCTGCTTCCAGGGATGCGTATCCGTGCAGGACGGTGCGCAGCATCCGCAGCGCGTGGATCTGCTGGTCGGGGTCGATCCGGTAGCCGTGCAGCATGGCCGCCCAGGAGTCGACCACCCGGTTGAGGGCGTCGATGAGGGGGTCGTCGGGTCCGGTCGGGCGGGCGGCGTTGGCTGCGGCGTATCGGCCGTGGTGGTCCTTGACGAACGTTCGCATCGCCTGTGCGCCGCGGACCAGGGCTTCGGTGCCGGACCGGCCCTGGATGGCGTCGCGGATCGCGTCGGCGCACTGGTTCATGGCCAGGATGGCGATCCGGTGGGCGAGGTCGGTCTGGCCGGTGACGTGCTTGTACAGCGAGGGGGTCTTGACCCCGAGCGCGGCCACTGCCGAGTCCGCAGTGGCCTGGTTGCACAGCCGGCTGTGGAGGCTTCCCTACGCCGACGTACCCATGACCGGCCTGATGCTCGAAGGGCGACCCGAAGAAAACAGCTCAGACTCCTTCGACGACATGGTCGACGCCGAACTGGCCCGGCACGGGACGCCCGTGCTCGGCCGGCTGCCTCAGCGGAACCGCCGCAGCCCTCGGCGCACGGTGCTGGACCACCTCCCCGACGACCAGCGAGCCTTCATGATGCGGCAGAGCACCCGGATCCGGATGGGCCTCGGCCCAGCACGTGCGGACGGGACGGCGCTCATCGCCGCGCTCCGCGAGTGGAGCGAGCTATAGCGCCACGAGGCCGTGTCCGGCGGAGCACGAGCGGGCGAGGTGGGCTTTCGGCGCGTGAACACACGTGAGTCCCGGGAGTGCTGCTCTCTCCCGGGACTGCCGCGACACCTTACGGGGTGACGATGACGGAGTTGAACGGGGTGAGGTCGACGTCCGTCCAGGAACCTTCATAGAAGGTCCAGTCGCAGTCTTCGCCGTTCGAGCCCCGGCACAGCAGGAACTTCCAGTCGTCCGTCTGGTTGTTGAACACGGTGTGGACGCCAACCTGGTTGTAGAGCTTGTGAACCCCTCGGGACCAGTACTGGTTGGTCACGCCACCGCTGCTGTTGGGTCCCCCGTAGATGCACGCGGCGCCGGACGGACAGCCAGCGGGGGCCGCCGAGGCCGGCGACGCCGACAGTGCTCCCGTACCGAGCGCCAACAACGCGGTTGCGGCTACCGCTGCGACCCTTCTCCGGATCGGCGTACGCGTCATGCATGCCCCCTCAATCGTTGTGGAACGGACGACGTGCGGCAGAAACAGCCCAGAGCTGTCGCCGAGTCAGCACCTCAAACCGTAGACCGCCCCAGTGACGTCGCATCCCTGACAGATGTCAGGGTGTGCACGCCGCACGGGAGGCTGCACTGGCGGGCTTTGTGTGAGGGCGACCATCAGCCCCGCCGGAAGATCCTGGGCAGCAGACAGTCCAACTTTGGCGATCCGCTAGGCCGTGTCCGGCGGGTGCCGGCGGGCCGGAACCATCAAGGTCGACCTGCCCTACGTGATGGACCTCCACTTGGAAGACCGCCAGGTCGATGTGCGTCTGAACTCGGCGAGACGGAGATCAAAGTGCGGTCGATCGTCCGTAGCACCGGCCAAGAAGCCGCTTGCACGGTGGACTTCGCCTCTGACTACTAACTGATCGTTTCAGAATGGGTTGCGTGTCTTGTGCTCGACGATCTTGGTCGTCAGGATGTCTCGGGTGCGTGCTGATCTTGTCCCTGACGACCTGTGGAAGCGGGTAGCTCCGCTTCTGCCGTCTGCTCCCGAGCGGCGCCGTCGCCACCCCGGGCGGATACGCGTTCCGGTGATGAGGCCAGGACATCAGCTATGTGACCAGGGCAGAAACTGATCACATAGCTGATGGCCGATCTCTCACCGACTGTCGGCGCGGACCGCTCCGGACGTGACAGGGCCAGGGCTGTAAGGAAGATGACGCACGGCAACCGCCACTGCCTCCCGCGCCGTGGTGGTTTGGGCGAGGGCATCCGCACCCGTGAACTTCGTGCTGACCGTGTACTGGTCGACGTCATGCGCGAGCAGACACGGCCCGAAGATGGTCAAGTGCGGGCGCGTTGTCGTCGAGAATCGCAGCGTCCAGTGGCTGGTAAACGGATAGAGACCCCGTAGTGCCGGCTCGGCATATGCCGCCTCGACCAGCGCGTGATAGGCGTCCCCAGGTCGCTCCAATTCCCTTGCCTCGGTGCGGAGATGCTGCCACTCCGATTCGGTCAGCCGCACCGGATCGTGATCGGGCACCTCGAAGCGGCCGGTCAGGTGCACGAACGGAGCAGCCTTTCGGATGTCGCTCAGAGTGACCCTGTGGTCCCACGCCTGCGCGGCCCTGGCGATCTGCTCCAGACTATCGGTGTCACCGTCGATGATTGCCATGCCTTGGAACGACTCCTCACCGCGGATCGACCAGCGCCGTTTGGCCGCCCACGAGGTGACGAGCAGAGCCTCGCGATGCGGCTGCGAGCTCGCGACGGTGGCGTGGCTCAACGGGCTGGAAGCCGAGGACGTGACAGGGAGGGAGAAACCGCCCTCTCCCGCTACTGCTTGCAACGCGGCGCCGAGGCTGCCTCGGGCAGCGACGTCGGGATACAGAACGATCGGATCAGGGTGGTTGGCCACAACCTCTGATTGTGCCGGAAGCTCGTCCGAGTCGCCCAACCGCTCGAATCGGGCTGCAGACTCGCGAAGCGCGCGAGATCGGAAGGAGGGAGATTGCGTGAGACGGGGTACCTGCCCTGGTCCTCAGCGTGACCAGTGGGCTTGACATCGAGACCCGCATATTAGAGGTGTCTCGCGGAGCAAGGTGCGCTACGACAACCTCAAGGCCGCCGTCGCCCGGGTGCTCGGGCTGAGCCGGGCGCGGGTGGAGGCCGACCGGTGGATCGCCTTCAAGTCGCACTACGGCGTCGAGAGCTTCTACTGTCGGCCGGGCATCGAGGGCGCCCACGAGAAGGGTGGTGTCGCGGGGCAGATCGGCTACTTCCGCCGCAACCACTTCGTTCCCGTCCCGGAGGTCTCCTCGCTCGCCGAGCTGAACGGGATGGTCGAGCAGTGGGACCGGCAGGACGACGCACGCCGCATCGGTGCCCGGTCCAAGACCGTCGCCGAGTGCTTCGCGCTCGAGCGGCCGCTGCTGATGCCCCTGCCCGAGGAGCCGTTCGAGACGGGCCGGCTGTTCACCCTGCGGGTCGACCGCTACGGCCAGATCCCGGTCCGCACCAACCGCTACTCGGTGCCGATCCGGCAGAACGTGGAAGTGGCCCGGCACGAACGCCTGATTGCCAAGGGGGCCGTCCGCCTGGACCTGGACCATTACCTGGAGGTCCTGGTCCGCAAGCCCGGCGCGTTTCCCGGCTCGACCGCCCTCGAACAGGCCCGCTCGGCGGGCAGGTTCACCCCGGTCCACGATGCGTGGTGGGCTCAGGCCGCGAGGTCCCAGAAGGTCCACGGTGAGCGAGACGGCACCCGGGCCCTGATCGAGGTCCTGCTGGGCCGGCACCTGCCGCACGAACACATCGTCGCCGGCCTGGCCGCGGCCCTGCGGGCCGGGGCGATGACCGCTGACGCGGTCGCGCTAGAGGCACGCAAGGCTGCCCAGGCCGAGACCGAACCCGCCCCGTCAGGCCGACCGTTGTCCGGCAAGCCGTCGGCGAACGTGACGTCCCTGCACTGCCCTCGGTGACCCCCTATGGCCAGTTGCTCCGACGTCGTCGCGCCAGCGGCGGTGACCACCGAGAGGGAGAAGCACAGTGACCCTGCCCCGCCAGCGCGGCTTGACCGAGCAGGCAGCCCACGCCGCCATCGACACCGCCTGCCGCGTGCTGAGGCTGCCGTCGATCCGCAACGAGTTCAACGAGATCGCGACCGGGCGATGAAGGACCAGATGACCTACCGTGGCTTCCTCGCCGAGCTGCTGATGGCCGAGTGTGACGACCGGGCCCGCCGCCGCTCGGAGCGGCGGATCAAGGCGGCGGGCTTCCCGCGGGAGAAGTCGCTGCGGGCCTTCGACTTCGACGCCAACCCCAACATCGACCCGGCCACCATCCACACCCTGGCCAGCTGCGAGTGGATCAAGAAGAGTCAGCCGCTCTGCTTGATCGGCGACTCCGGCACCGGCAAGTCCCAAATGCTCATCGCGCTGGGCACCGAGGCCGCCGCGTTGACCTTCTCTGCATCGACGAACTCGGTTACATGGAACTCGACCGCCACGGCGCCGAACTGCTGGTCCAGGTTCTGACCGAGCGCGAGGAGAAGAACAGCGTCGCCACCGCCTCCAACGAGTCGTTCGGAGGCTGGACCAAGACGTTCACAGACCCACGTCTCTGCGTGGCCATCGTCGACCGCCTGACCTTCAACGGCACCATCATCGAGACCGGGACGGACTCCTATCGCCTCGCCAGCATCCGAGCCCGAGTTGAAGAACCCGCCAAGGTCAGCTGATACAGGCGCTCATCCGACGGCCCGTTGACTCTCACGGGCAGCGGGCCGTCCCGCACCGCCCTCTCACAACGACACGGGCTCCGTATCCGTTGCCAGACGGGCATGGAGTTCGACGTCGAAGCGGACACCGTCGTATTCGAGCTTCTGTCGTTGCTGTCCTTCCACCGCGAAGCCGGCAGCACGAGCCACACCGCATGAGGCGGGATTGTTCACCCGGTGCCCAAGCTCCAGCCGGAAGAGTTCCGCATCGTCGAAAGCCCAGCGGGCCACAGCGCGGCAGGCACGGGAAGCTATGCCCTGGCCACGAGCCGTTGCCGTCGTCCAGTAGGACACCCATCCAACGGCATGACGCCGATCCACCGAGCCGACACATACCTGGCCGAGAACGAGGCCACCGCCATCGACGACGGCGAAGGAATAGGCAGAATCGGCAGCCCATTGGTCACCACGAGCCGTTATCCACCGCTCGGCAGCCTGGTCAGAATCAACCGGCTCGATGGACTGTCCACGCATGAGCGGATCCGCGAACGCGGTCATCACCGCCCAGGCATCCTCGGTCTTCCATCTTCGCAACACCAGGCCAGAAGAAGCATCTACACCATCACGCACGACGCGAGTCTTCCGCAGCAGGCATCGGCTGTCACGTCCGTTTCGCCAGCAGTGCCCCCTCAGGGAGCCGGGCTCCTGTCAGGGACGTGAGCCAGCGTCCACCACAGTGGGTGCCGTCATCACTCGTCGACATCCAGGCGACGAAAGATCACCAACCGCCTCCCGAATCCGTCCACATCTGCTGTTCCTGGGGATGCACGAAGCCGACCGGGGCTACGACTTCGACAAGTACCGCCGCCTGCTCTGGGAGCGCGGTATCAAGCCCCTGATCGCTCGACGCGGCGTCGCCCACGGCTCCGGGCTGGGCAAGGTGCGCTGGGTGGTCGAGCGTACCGTCGCCTGGCTGCACCAGTTCAGGCGGCTCCGCACCCGCTACGAACGACGCGCCGATCTCCACCAGGGCTTGCTCGAACTGGCCTGCAGCCTGATCTGCATCCGACGTCTATCCAGCGGTCCCGTAGTGATCGGCTAGGAGTCCGAGCGCAGCCCCAGGGCGCTGTGCTGAATCAGCCTGGCCGGAGCATCGGAACCCGGCTTCCGACGCGTCAACTCGACCAACTTCGTACGGAGGTCTGTCGCCGACTCACCAAGCACGATGGCGCTGATCACCAACTCAAGCATGACGCAGTCGTAGGCATCGTCCGTTCCTCGATAGCGTTCGGCGTCACGTTCGACTACGGCACTGTCGATCCGCCATCCACCGCCGTCAACGGGCGCGAAGGTCGCTGCGAAGGTTCCGTTACCTGTCCAGCTTCGGTGCAGGAAAACGACCTCGCCCTCTGTGAAGACGTCCCACTTTTCATCCATGTCCCGCGACGCGTAGCCGAGCTGGATCCGCTTCCAGTCGTCATCTGACCAGATTCGCTGAGGCAGCTCCGGCATCGGCTGAGGAGCTGATATCGGCTGGATACGACCGGAGAACGTGGACCGGGCTACGCGTTCGTCAGCAGGCATGGAGTGATCCTACGGACGAACCTGAGCGTCCCAGCATCTCGTGCCTCACGGACCTCAATTGTGAAACGACCTGTAAGGGCTTGCTGGAAGACAACTTGCTCTCGAACACCCTGGCTTCGCTGGGGTGTCAAGAGCCAGAACACGCAAGTTGTTTCCCAGCAAGCCCTAAGTCGATTCTCGCCGACGGGCTCGACGCCGGCGTCCTTGTAGTGGGTGGGTCCGCTGTGGACAAGACGGGAGCGGGCGGGGGCAGAGTTGATCACTTGGGATGCGCGGCAGCCGGTGTGTGAACCTGCCTTGCGTGGATTCTGTCCGAGCGGCGGTCCGAGCGGTGAGGGAGAGACGTGCCAAAACAAGCGCCCGAGTCACGGCGCGGCCGGGGCTGGAACGAGGCGGAGGACGAGCAGCTTGTCGCCGGGGTGGTCGAAGGGCTGGATCTTGTGCAGCTGGCTGAGCGGCATGGGCGACCCCGGCCGCCATCGGGGCACGTGTGGATCTCTCGGTACCGCAGGACGGCGCGTTCGTTGACGACCCGCTGAACTGGCTGAGGGCGCGGTTGACCCGTGAGCCGTCACTGGTCGCTTTGCATACCAGAGCATGCCGTCAGCCTCAGTGCGACACGTCGGGCCACCCTCACCTGGCTCGCAGTCCAGGAAGTCAGTACGTGTCCAGCGGACGCGGCATCGCCGCCCACACCCCGTGACTGGAGGACCGAGACTGCGGCCAGGTTCCCACCAGGCCCCCCGCAGGGCTAGGCGCGCCGGTGAGGCCGCCCGCCTCGTCAGCGAAGAGGACCCAAGTGTCAGGTCGGGGTGAGTCCGATGGCCTCCTCATCGATGTCGTCCGGCCAGGGTGAACCCCCGCCGCACCGGCAGCGTGATATCGGCCGCCGGGCGCAACCCGGGTGGGGCATCGGTGCGAGGACCTGTCAGCGTCGCGCCCATAGAGTCCTGTTCGCGATCTCTCGGCAGTTGGGACACAACGGTGGGGCCTCCTGGTGGCTCGGGATTGTGATCCCAGCAGAGCAGGGCTCGGAGGCTCTGTGCGGAATCCCTGATGCCATCGTGCCAGGCTGCCGAGGGGCGGAATCGTGCCGGTGCCGAACCGGTCACACCAGATGCCCGATTCGGACGATGGCGGTACTTGAACTCGGCTACGCTCGCCCCTCACCAGGGCATCTTCTGTCGTCACCCATGGAGGTCTCGTGGCGTTACGGCTCGTCTTCGTTCACGGGATCGGCGGCCCACGGCGTGTCGCGTTGGAACAGGATCGATGGATCGAGGCGCTGGCGCGAGGGGCGCGGGCTGCGGGACATTCCCGAGCGGCCGAGGATCTCGAGAACGGCAAGCTGGCCGAGGTCTCCTTCGCCTACTATGGCGACCTGTTCCACTCTCCAGGAGCTCAGGGCGGCGCCGACGCCCAGTTCTCTGACCTGGAAGCCGCGATCTTATCCGGCCTCATGTCGGAAGTCCTGGAGAGGCGGCTGGCTCTGGCCTCGGACCACCAGGAGCAGGCGGATCTCCGTCAGGCCTTGGCCGACCTGCATCCCGACGGCACCGCGGCACAGGGGGTGGGCAATGTCGTGCGCGCCTGCGTAAACGCCGGCACCAGTCTCCTCGATGCGGGCCCGTGGCGCCGGAGCGGGCAGTGGGCCGGGGGCAAGCTCCTGATACGTGACGTCGGGCAGGTGGCCCGCTACTTGGCGCGGGGCCGGGACAGCCTCGACCTGCTCGTCCGCAGCGTCGTGGCCGACTTCGTGGGCGCCGGGCCCTCGGTCGTCGTGGCCCACTCCCTCGGCTCCGTGGTGGCGTACGAGGTCCTGCACGAGTTCACCTCCACAGTGCCGTTGCTGGTGACCCTGGGCTCACCGCTGGCGATGCGCGCAGTGGTGTGGCCGCACCTGCGGCCCCGGCCCTGCTGCACTCCACCGGGCGTCGCGTCGTGGCTCGACTTCTGGGACCGCGACGACGTGATCTGCGCACGCCCGCTGGGTGACGCGGACATCATGGCCAACACCGCGGGTGTACAGCCGCACGGCACCCGTGTCGACTCCGACGGCCTGTGGGTGCACTCGGCCACCAAGTACCTGGCGCAGGGCGAGGTCGCCGGCCCGGTGATCGAGGCGCTGCAAGCCGCTGCTGCGGCCTCATGACGGAGGAGGACCGCAGGCACGTGCTGGTGATCGCCACACAGTGCGAAGCGATGCCCGACCTGGAGGATCTGGACACCATCGCGCGCTCCCTCGTCGCGGTGCTCACCGACCCCGGAATCGGCGCCTGTTCCCCTGGCCTGCCGGACGGCCGGTCGCTGCTCTCGGGCCGTCTCGGAGCGGACGAGATCTGGGCCGCGGCGCGGACGGCGGTCGGTCACGCCGCACACAGAGGCGCCACGCTGGTCATGGCCTTCCTCGGCCACGGAATGGTCTCCGGCGAACACCCCACCCTGTACCTCCTGGGATGGAAGTCCGTCGACGGCCGGGCATCCTCCGCCGTCAACATCAAAGACTTGCTGGGGCAGGCGGTCGACCACCTGGGGGTGCGGGGCGTCGTGGGCATTGTGGACACCTGCAATGCAGCCGCCGCCCTGCCCTCGGTCGAGGCCCTCACCACGGGTGCCCGCGGCGGGCGGACCAGCCTCCATCTCCTGATGGCCTCCCCCGTGCAGCAGAACGCCTACGACCTCGACCTCTCCAAGGCGCTCACCCGACTGCTGACGACCGGCGTCGCGACCGGTGAGACGCACATCGGACTGGGCGTCCTCAGACGACACCTGCGTGTCGCGGACGCCACCCGCAGGGTCGTCACGTTGTCCTACGACGGTGACTCCAAGGCCGCTGGCTTGTGGATTGCCCGGAACCGGCAGGCGGCTCACGGCTCTACGGCCGCGGTCGGCCCTCGCGGGACCAGCGACTTGACAGCCGGTCTGCTCACCCTGTTACCCGAGAGGCAACTGCCTGCGGAGTGGACGACGAGCGTGCTGCGCGACCTGCAACGAGAGGTCGCGGCGCTGCCAGTGACACCCCGGCGAATCCGCGTGGAACGAGTGCTGGACAGCCTGATCGTCGCGGAACGCACCGTCGCCTTTCTGCGGTCCTTCATGCCCAGGCAGCTCAGCACGCCAGCACTGCGACGTGCACTGAAGGCCATCGGTGCGCACTGGCGTGGCCCTTTGGCGGATGAGAGGGACGCTGTCGAGTTCGTGGCCCTCAACCACCCCATGAAGGAGGGGTCTTGTCGACCGGCGATGGCACGATTCATGGTCGCGCTGGCCACCGACGCCGCGTACGACTTGGACGCCGCCGAGATGCGCGCATGGGCGGTGGAGGTCGGCGCGTTGCTCCCATACAACGACGTGGTCCTCGCCACACGGGAGACCAGTAGACAGCGCCGGCTGAGGCTGGTGGTGAGACTGGACTCGCCGGCGGGCGACTGGCCGGAGACCCTGAGCGCCTGGCTGTTGCTCGACGGCGACGTCCATCTGCGCGCCGTCTTCGCCGAGTGCGCGCCGAGCCAGGACGGCGCCGAGGCGAAGCTCTTGGAGGCGGTCGAATGGGCCGAGTCCGAGGCCGTTGAGTTGGGGCTGGACCTGCGGCACATCGACGTCGCCGTGCCGAGCACCATCATGCTGCGTTGGGCCCCCGAGGAAGTGCTCAACGGCACGCGCCTGGGCGAGCAGTACGAGGTGCATCCACGCTGGAGCGTCCGACTAGACCCGCCGGCCGGAATGAGGTGGATCAACAAACTCGCTCAATCACGTCTGTCGGCCGTCGCCGCGCAGGACACGGACTACGCGACGACCTGGCTGCTCGAACACCGGACACGGCAGAGGGACCGTTTGATGGGCGACCTGCGGGACGGTCGGCTGACCACGCCGATCGGCCTGATGAGGCGCCCACGGGAGGATCCGGAACTGATGGACCTCCTGCTCGCGTTCACGCCGATCCTCATCTGGCCGGCGGGCCCGGACGGACGAGCCGAACACTGTACGCAGGTGGAGGCCCGCTGGGACGACCTCCCTGCCGCCTTTCTGGTCGCCTACAGGGAACGGTGGAAAGGGGACCAGAGCGATCCCCTCGCCGATCTCCGCTCGATCTGGGACGACGACGAATGGCTGCGGTTCTGCACGGGTCGCGGAGTGCGTTCACACAATCCACCAGGGGGTACGCAATGACGTGGGGTTCCTACTACAGGGGCGACGGCATTCGGCGCGAGGTCGCGCTGGACGCTCCGCCACCCTGGCGCCAGTTCCCCCGCCGGTCCGCGAGTGTCCCCTTCGAACCGCCCGAGGGGCTCGCGGGGGCGGTGAACGCGGCGCTCTCCCTCCGTCGGCCGCTGCTCATCACGGGAACTCCCGGCTCCGGCAAGTCGACCGTCATCGAATCCGTCACAGAAGAGTTGGGGTTGGGGCCCGTCCTGCGCTGGCATATCACTTCTCGCAGCGAACTGGGCGACGCGCTGTACCGGTACGACGTTCTCGGCCGCATCCACGAGCAGCAACTGTCGCAAGGCAGCGGCTCGGCGGACGACATCGCTCCCTTTCTTCAGCTCGGGCCGCTCGGAACCGCGCTCCTGCCCTCCGTACGACCGCGGGCGCTGCTGATTGACGAGCTGGACAAGAGCGATCTCGACCTGCCCAGTGACCTGCTCCAGGTACTGGAACGCGGTGAGTTCGAGATTCCCGAACTCGCCCGTTACAAGCGCAAGGATGTCGAGGTCCGCATCTGGGGCGGCGAGGACACTCATCGAGTGGTCCGGGGCCGGGTACAGTGCACGGAATTCCCCTTCATTGTCATGACCAGCAATGGCGATCGTGACTTCCCCGCCGCGTTTCTGCGCCGGTGTATCCGGTTCACCATGCCCAAGCCCGACGCCAAGGCCATCCGCCGGGTGGTGCTGGCCCATCTCGGACTCGACGTGACGGGCGTGACGGCACTGAGCGGGATCGTGGAGGCGTTCGTGCAGCGGATCGACGCCGGTGAGAGCCTTGCGGTGGACCAGCTCCTCAACGCGGTCTTCGTCCTCGCCGGGGAGGACGCGCCGCACGGCACGTCGCGCCAGGAGCTCCTCAAGATGCTGCTTCAGGACCTCGCCAGTGGCTGACCCTCTTCAAGGGCATGCGGCCGACCGCCTTCAAGGCATGGTGGAGTCGGTCCTGCGGCTCGGTCTCGATCTGGACGCCACAGCGGTCGCCGAGGCGCTGTGGCTCGCCGCGGCCGCGCGCGTTCCCCCGGGCACGGCGAATACGGTGCTGCTCCCGCCGTCAGCCGGCGCCGGCCGGATCGCACTCAGTGGTGGTGGCGGTGGACACCGGCCCCCCGCGCGCCAGGACAACGATCTCGTCGAGCCAGCGGACCCGGAACCGTCCACAGGGCCATCGGAGGCATTTCAGCAGGGCCCAGGAAAGCAGGTCCGGCTCCGACAGGCACGCACGTCGCCCGACCAGGTCGCTCTCGGTCGTGCGCTGCGCCCGCTCAAGCACCGCTTGCCGCGCGGGCGGAGGACAGAACTCGACCTGGAAGCCACGGTCCAGTCATACGCCTACACGAACAGGCTGCTTCCGAGGTTCCGCCCCGCCCAGGAGCCCTTGTTCGATGTTGTCCTGATCATCGACGACTCACCCGGTATGGCGCTGTGGGAGGACACCGTCTTCCAGTTGGTCCGTGTCCTGGAACAACTCGGTGCCTTCGGGCGTCTGCACGAGCAGCGCATTTGCCTCACCCGGCGGGGTTCCCTACTGCGCAACCAGCGCAACGACCAAGTGAGTCCGCGCCTGGTGAACGGGCCGAGCCGCCGGACGCTCGTCCTGGTCGTAACCGACGGAAGCGACCCAGGGTGGCGGCGGCCCGAGGTGTGGCGCCTGATCCGTTCCTGGGCGTCCGTCTGCCCGACGGCTCTGATCACCCCGATCCCGGCCCGGCTCTGGGGCCGATCCGGCCTGGATCTCCCCGCTGTCCGGGTCAGCCCCTCGACGACTGGATCCGGCAACGCGGACCTGCGCTTCACGCTGCCGCACCTCTTGCGGGACCGCGAACAAGGCGACTGGCTCCCCGTCCCGGTCGCGAGCATCACTCCCCACGCGCTCCGCCAGTGGGCCACGACCGTGATGCGGAGGGACGCGCCGGGATGCGACGCGCTGCTGGTCCCGCCGACGGGGCGGCCCAGCGATGACGACGGACCTGCCTCCGACGCCGATCTCACCGCCTTCTTCCGGCGATTCACCTCGCCGGCAGCGCTGCAGCTGGCCGCCCTCTGCGCGTTGATCCCGGACTTGACCGTCCCGCTGATCGCCGTTGTACGGGAAGCGGTGGTGCCGGAAGCGACGCATGAGGACGTCGGCGAGCTGATCGTGAGCGGCCTGCTGGTGGCGGACGGCGCGACATTGGCCTTCCGCGACAACGTCCGCCAAGAACTCCTCAGCATGGTGGGCGAATCGGACGCCTGGAAGGTCTACGACGCGCTGGACAGCCGCATCGTGGAGCAGGCGGGCGACGAGACGTCCTTCCTGGCCACCGTCTACGACCCGGCGGGCGATCCTGCCACTCCCGCACCCCTCAGGCGTCTGGTCACGGCATCCCGTAGCGTGCTCACGGCCCTCGGCGCGCTCGCGCCCGACAGGCCGGCCCCTCCCTCGCTGCGGCATTCCGTCTCGGACCCCTTTGGCCAGGGCCCCGTTCCGTGGCTGCGTGGCAATCCGGCCTTTCTCGAGGGCACGGCGGGCAGCGTGCCCAGGTACCTCGACGCGGTCCAGCCGCACCCCACCGCGACCGTGGGCGTCCCGGCCCCGCGCGTTGCTGCCGGCGGCCCCCGCTCCGCGGACGATGCGCACGGTCAGATCAAGGGCTTCACCTCCACAGGAGCGGTGGCGCCCGGTGAGGCCATCGACTTCCACATTTCCGTCAACCCCCCTCAGGATTTCTGGGTGGACATCTACCGCATCGGCCACTACGGCGGTGACGGCGCCGCGAAGATCACCACCAGCCCGCGCCTTTCCGGCATCGTCCAGCCGCCCCCGCTCACCGCTGGCCGCACCGTTTCCTGCCACCACTGGTGGCTGTCCTGGCGGCTCCAGATCCCCTCGTACTGGAGCATCGGCGCGTACGTGGCCGTCCTCACCACCGCCGACGGCTACCGCTCCCACGTACCGTTCACGATCCGCAACGGCCATCGCGCGGACCTCCTGCTCCTGCTGCCTGACGTCACATGGCAGGCCTACAACCTCTACCCCGAGGACGGTCGCACCGGCGCCAGCTTCTATCACGCCTGGGACGAGCAGGGTCGGCTGCTCGGCGAGGCCAACGCGGCCACCACGGTCTCCTTCGACCGGCCGTACGCGGGCGCCGGCCTGCCTCACCACGTCGGCCACACCTACGACTTCATCCGCTGGGCCGAGCGCTACGGCTACGACCTCGCCTATGCCAACGCCCGCGACCTGCACGCCGGCCGCGTTGACCCCACCCGCTACCGCGGCCTGGTCTTCCCCGGCCGCGACGAGTACTGGTCGATGCCTATGCGCCGGGCGGTCGAGAACGCCCGCGATCACGGCACCTCGCTGGTCTTCCTCTGCGCCAACGCCATGTACTGGCAGGCCGAGTTGGGTCCTTCGCCGTCCGGAGTCCCCGATCGCCTGCTCACCTGTCGCAAGCGCAGGGGCCCCGGGCGCCCGGTGCTCTGGCGTGAGATCGACCGCCCCGAGCAGGAACTGATCGGCGTCCAGTACGCGGGCCAGGTCCCCGAGCCGCACCCGCTGATCGTCCGCAACGCCGACCACTGGCTGTGGGAGTCGACCGGCGCGCAGGAGGGCGACGAGATCGAGGGTCTGGTCGCGGGCGAGGCCGACGGCTTCTTCCCACGCGCCGGCCTTCCCGAGCACGAGGAGCGCATCCTGCTCGCGCACTCCCCGTACACCGATTCCGAGGGCCTCGCGAGTCATCAGGAGACTTCGCTGTACCGCGCCCCGTCGGGCGCCTGGGTCTTCGCCTCCGGCACCTTCGCGTGGTCCCCGGCTCTCGACCGCCCGGGCCACGTCGATCCCCGCATCCAGCGGGCCACGGCCAACCTGCTTGACCACATCTGCAAACGCACCTGACGCAGCGGTCACGCGAAGAGCCCCGCATCGTCACGGTTCAACCAGGTGAGGACCTCGTGCTCCTCGGTGGAGCCCAAGGGATTTGGCTTCGGCACCGACAACCCTTCGTGCCAAAGCGAGGGTGTTCCGTCACGGCCCCGGCGAGGGGGGAAGACGATCGCACTACCGCACCCGAACTCCCCACCGCTGCAGGGATGTTCCGGTCCATGGCTCGGTCCACTGCAAGCCGATCTGGTGCACTCCTCGCCGATGCATCGAAGCATGCGCGTCCCGTCCGTGGATTGGGCGGACAGAAACGCGAACCCGGTGCCGCGCAAGACGGTGGAGCTCTTCGCGACACTGTGTGACCGCGCCCCTGTGCCGTCAAGGCTCAGGAGAGCGCGCTCCGACCGGCTCCGACCAGCACCAAGTCAGCCCGTCACCAACTCCGTGCTGATTCCGTGCTGACTTGGCGGGCCAGAATCATGAAAAGGTGCAGGTCCTAGCCGTGATCGAATGAGTTGTCGTACCACTCGATGGTGGTGCCGATGAGGTTGGCCGTGACGATGCGTTTGAGGCTGGCGGGGGGTGGGGGAGCGGTCGCGGGGGAGGACATCGGCACCACTTCCTGCTGTTCGGCGGGGGCGTTCGTGTGTCGCCACACCGTAGGAAGGTGCAGGTCAGAGGCGTATGTGGTGGGACGTCATAGTTGTGGGCGTTGGAGTGCGCGTGTACACCATGAAGGTGCTGACGGGGCGTCGTCCATGGCCCTGATGAGGCCGCGAAGGGTTCTGGACGTAGACGTCGTCCCAGGCGCTGTCGCTCGAACCGCCCATGGTCACGTTCGCCCCGGCCAAGACGTCCACGACCTCGCCGCGGATCCGGGGGCGGGACTTTCGCGGCCAACGTACTGGCCGAGGGACAGGACGCGCTGTGCCGGCAGTTCGCGGTCTCCGGCGGCGACAAGTTCGCCGGGGTCGACCGGCGGGCGGGGCGTACCGGCTCTCCGCTGCTGGCCGGTGCGCTCGCCTGGATCGACGGCGAGATCACCGAGGTGCTGGAGGGAGCCGATCACGTGATCGTGGTGGGCCGTGTGCTCGACCTTGCCGCCGACGGACGGACGGGGCCGCTGTTGTTCTTCCGCGGCCGGTTCGGCGCCTTGGCCGACGGTGCATGCTGAGCCGGCCGCCCAGCATGCACCGGGGAATACTTCTCAGACCGTGGGGGGCCGCACGCCGGGCACAGCGTGGGCACGCCGCGGCGGCGCGGGCCCAGGGCGACATCGAGGTGTTCGTCAACCTCTCCGAGTACGAGCAGTCGTTCATGACCTTCGACAAGATGACCGCGCCGGAGGAAGAGCGGCGTGCGTGGCTCGGCGGACTCGTCGCCAACTGGTCGCCGCAGCAGCGGGCCCATTGGGTCGCCGAGCAGGTGCTGGAGTGGTCCGGCCTCCCGACCGTCAACAGGCGGCCTTCTTCGTCGAGAACCCCATCATGACCTGGCTGGCCCTGGGCTCACTGGCCGACGGTGAACTGCGCCTGCCCGCTACGGCGGTATCACCGACCAACTGGAAACCCTACTCGGACGCCCGCTGAAGACCGTGCGGTGGGCTCTGGAGAACCACCCGCGCATCCGAAAGCTGGCGGCGGCCTGAGCCGCTCGGTGGTCCTGAGCGGTCCCATGACGGCACACCGATCGGCTCGAGTTCGCCGGTGCGGCGCAGGCCCCGCCTCTTCCGGACGCCGACCTGCGTGATGTCTGCGGGCGAAGTGTCGGCAATCGTGGGTCGGTCGTGGAAGGTGGCGACCTGTCCCCCGGGTACCCGGGGGGCGACGCTCGCGGCGCTCCCCCCGGGAGGTCTCACGAAGTGATGTCGGCCCCCTGTGGTGCGGCGGCGTGCGACTGGGCCGCAACGGGACGGGGCAGCGGGATCTTCTGCGCGAGCTTGTCGCCCTCCACGTCGAGGTCCGGCAGGAGGCGGTCCAGCCAGGTGGGTAGCCACCAGGCCTTCTCCCGGGCCAGCGCCATGGTGGCCGGAATGAGTGTCATGCGGATGACGAAGGCGTCGATGAGGATGCCCGCGGCGAGCGCGAATCCGGCCTGCTTGATCATGGGCTGGGCGTTGAAGACGAACCCGGCGAAGACAGAGACCATGATGGTGGCCGCCGCCACGACAACGGAGCCGGCGCGTGCGAAGCCGGTGACGGTGGCGTTCAGCGGGGTGGCGCCGTGGACGTGTGCTTCGCGCATGGAGGTGACCAGGAACATCTGGTAGTCCATGGCCAGCCCGTACAGGACACCGGTGATGATGATGGGCAGCAGGCTGACGACGGGCGCTGTGGCATCCAGTCCGATCAGGGCCTGCAGCCAGCCCCACTGGAAGACGGCTGTGGTGACGCCGAACGTGGCCGCGATGGACAGCAGGAAGCCGAGAGTCGCCGTCACGGGGACCATGACGGAGCGGAAGACCAGGAGCAGGACGATCAGGGAGAGCCCGAGAACGGTGGCCACGTAGAGGGGCAGGACATCGGCGAGCCGGTCGGAGACGTCGATGGCGAGGGCGGTGAAGCCGGTGACACCGATCTTGGTGCCGGTGGCCTCGCTCATCCGCGCACTTTCGTCCCGTACGGCGGTGACGAGGTCTTTGGTGGCGTCGTCGTTGGGGCCGCTGCCGGGGGCGAGTGTGAGGATGGCCGTGGTGCCGGCGTTGTTCATCCCCGCCAGGGAAACGGAGGTCGCGCCCTTGACGTCCCTGAGATCGGCGGTGACCGCTGCGAGAGTCGCCGGGGTGAGCGCACGTCCCTCGGCGGTGGAATTGACGGCGATCATGAGCGGGCCGTTGTAGCCGGGCCCGAAAGCGTCACTGACCAGGTCGTAGCTCTGCCGCTGCGCGGTGTCGGAGTTGTAGCTGGCGCCGGAGGGCAGGCCCATCCTCATATCGGCGGCGGGCACCGCCAGGATCACGGGGACCAGGAACGCGGCCGCGAGCGCCGGGTACTTGTGGCGGATCAGACGAGCTCCCCACCGGGTCGCCCGCGTTGGGCAGGGGCGCTCGGCGCCGGCCGCCCGCTCCTGCGCCCGGCGCCGTGCGCGGGCGGGGCAGATGCGCTCCTTGACCAGCCCCAGCAGTGCCGGCAGCAGGGTCAGGACGAGCAGGACGGCGATGGCGATCGTGGCGGCGGCGACGATCGCCATGGTGCTGAGCAGGGTGATCCCGACGACCAGGAGCCCCGTGAGGGCGATGATGACGGTGCTGCCGGCGAAGAAGACCGCGCTCCCGGCCGTGCCGATGGCGCGGCTGGTCGCCTCGTGCGCGTCCAGGCCGTCTTCGAGGATCAGCCGGCGTTCCCGGTTGACGATGAACAGGGCGTAGTCGATGCCGACGGCCAGCCCCAGCATCAAGGCGAGGACCGCGGCGAGCGAGTGGATCTCGAAGACGGTGGAGAGGGTGAAGGCTCCGCCCACGCCCACCGTGACGCCGACCAGGGCGATGACCAGGGGCAGGCCCGCCGCCACGACCGACCCCAGGGTTACCAGCAGGACGATGGCCGCCACGACGACGCCGACGATCTCTCCGACGCCGACGACCTCAGGGATCTCCATCATCGACGCGGACGGCAGGACCTCGAGGCCGCCGCGGGCGGCTTGCCGCTCGGCGGCCTCGACGGTGCTGTCGATGGTCCCGGAGGGAAGCTCGTACGTCTGCTCGTCGAACTGGAACTGCATCAGGGCCGCGGAGCCGTCGGCGGCTACGACGATGCCGGGCACGGGCCGTCCGTCGACCTGCAACGGGACAGGTGTCCTGCCGGGGGACGGCTGTCCCGCGGCCTGGGCAACCGCTGCCTGCGCCAGCAGCAGCGGGCTGCTGTCGCCCTTCGCGGCTTCCTTCGCGAGAGCCTTTCGGACATCGACGACGTGGTCGTGGCCGTAGACGGCGTCCAGGGCCGCCAGCAGAGCACCCTGGACCTTCTCGTCGCCGATCCGGGCACCGTCCGGCGCCCTGAAAACCAGCATGCCCTGCCCCCCGGACGCCTCCGGCAGGGACCTGGCCAGATCGTCGATGACCTGCTGGGACGGGGTGCCGTCAATGCGCACCTCGTTGCTCAACTTGACCGGAGCAGCCACCAGGAGCCCCACCACAGCGGCCACCACGGCCAGCCAGCCCCCGATGACGTACCAGGGTTTGCGGTAGGCGAACCCTCCCAGCCGGTACAGCAGAACGGACACAGCTCTCTCCCATCGTCAGGCGTCTTCGTGGGTCCCGCAGGCGGCACCGACACGAGGTGAGAGAGTACTACCAAAGCGATAGTGGACTATCAAAGCGATGGGTGGCTATCGGTCACCCCAAGGGCGGATAGGCTTCATCGCAGAGCAGGAAGGAGCCATAGATGGCCGGCACCAAGGGCGACCGGGCCCCGCGACGCAGAGTCGACGCACGCTCCACGATCGAGCGCATCACCGCCGCCGGACGGACCGTCCTCGGTACGGGCGAAGCCTCCCTGGAGCAGATCGCGGCCGAGGCCGGCGTGGGCATCGCCACGCTCTACCGCCACTTCCCCAAGCGCGAGGCCATCGTCCGGGCCGTCCTCCACGACATCCTCGAAACCGACCTGCTCCCCCTCATCGACCGCGCCGCCGAGGCCCCTCACCCCCGCCAGTCCCTCCAGGACATCGCCACGCGCCTGCTCGACCTGATCGCGGAGGAGAAGGGGCTGGTCACCTTCGCGAGCAACTTCTCCGATGTCGCCGTGGACGCCATTCAGCGCTTCAGTGAGTCGTTGCACCCCGTGTTGCTTCGCGCGCAGCAACAGGGCGAGGTCCGCCACGACCTCACCGCGGAAGACATCCCGCGCTTTCTGGTCATGGCCGTCGCCGGGCTCGCGATCCCCGGCACTGCACCCTCGATGCGAGCCCGTTTCATCGCTCTGCTGTTCGACTCACTGAACCCCGCCAACGCGACCCCCCTGCCCCCGCTGCAACCTGGAGAGGGCGACCTGCGCACCGCGGTCGGCAACATCGCACACACCTGACCCGAAGACCGCCCGCCCCGCACACTCGTGTTTCTCTGTGCGGCGTGGGCCAAAAGCTCGTACCCCAGGACCAGGAGAAACGGCTCCTTCGGCACCCTGGAGAAGTCCAAGCCGACCACGTCCGGCTCCGGCGAGTCCTCCACCGTCAACGACTCCGCCAAGGTCGTGTGCGGCAACGTCAAGCTCGCCAACGCCAACGTGTACATCATCGACACCGTCCTCGTGCCCACCAGCTGACGACAGGTCAATACCGCTGGACAGCCGCCTCAAAGCGGGCCCGCAGCCCCCTCCACCGCGACCGGCGGGCCGCGAATGCCGATGCCGCCTGTCTGTTCAGCGCGGGCGTGACCAGACCTGCCCCCCTGGGGGGGAGAGAGAGACGCCGTCTGCCGTTCGCGGCTGTGGTGCGCCGTGGCGGGGCCGGACCAAGCCGCCGGGCCGACCGCTACGGAACACCGGTGGAACCGGTAGAACCCGCAGAGAACGAGCACGTCCACAGGAGGAAAGCCCGGATGGCAGAGCAGGGCAGCCATTTTCGGTCAGGTGGAGAGCGGGCTGAGGAGCCTCCTCGGTCCGGGCCCCGCCCTGGAACCCGGCTGCACGCCGCTCTGCTCCAGGCCATCAGTTCGGCCTGGAGCGAGGCCAGGCTGACCCGGGGGACCGTCGTTCTTGGCCGCCTGCGCCAGCGCCGCAGCTCGGCGAGGGCCGTCGCCGTCGTACGCCGCAGCCGGAGCGCGATGCCCTTCACATCCTGCGCGAGGGCGGCTTCGACACCGTCGATGAGGCGCCGCAGTGGTGCGAGGACCGGCTCACCGGCGAGGCCTGCCCGCTGCCTCCGGTCCGCCCGGCAGCCGCAGCCGGCCGCCCGACCGGCGTGGCGAAGGCCCCGGCTCCGCGCCCTCCCGGCCGCTCGCGCTGACCGTTGTCGGCGTATGCCTGAACGTGCTCAACCCCGTACCGGTGAACGTGCTCAGTTGATGGTGCGCTGACCACGGGTTCTCGTCAGTCCGCAATGGACCGTCGACGGCGTCAGGCGGCCGGGCACTTCTCATGCCACCTTGATGACAACCTTGCCCGAGGTGTGACCGTTCTCGACGGTGGCGAGGGCGGCCGGGGCGTCGGAGAGCGGATGGACCGCGGTGATTACGGGTGCGAGGAGTCCGTCGAGGGCCAGCCGGGCCGACCGCTCCAGGTTCTCGCGGTCGACGCGACGCTCGACGAAACGCCCACCGAGATCGGGCACAGACATATCACCCACAGCGATGACGTTGCGGGGATCCCGGGCCAGCGGAGCGACCGTCCGCAGCGAGGTGCCACCGACCAGGTCGACGATCCCGTCGAAGCCGTCCGGAACCAGCTCGCGTGCCGCGGCGGCGACGTCCTCGGCCGTGTAGTCGATGAACCGCACCCCGATGGCTTCTGCGTGCTCGCGTTTGGCGGTACTCCCGGTGCCAATCACATGCAGCTCGCGCCCGACAGCCAGCCGGGCGACGGCGAGGCCGACCCCGCCCCCGACCCCGTTGACCAGGACCGTGGAACCGGCCGGGAGGCCGAGCTGGTCGAGCACGTCCACCGCGGTCGTCCCGGCCACTGGCAGCGTTGCCGCCACGGTCGCGGACAGACCCTCCGGAATGCGCGCGGTGTTCGACGCGGACAGCACCGTCGTCTCGGCGTAGGTGCCACCACCGGTGAGGGCGAAGCCGAAAACCGCGTCACCTACTTCGAGCCCTTCGACGTCCTCGCCCCGGGCGAGAACCGTTCCGGCTGCCTCCATGCCCAGCACGCGGGGAAACGGACGCCCGCCGTCGAGCCCGTCGACCAGACCCGAACGCAGAAGGTGGTCGAGGGGATTCACGCCGGCGACGTCGACCCGGATCAGCACCTCGCCGCGACCGGGGACGGGATCGGGACGATCGAAGAACTCCTGTACCTCGGGCCCGCCATTACTGTCGAAACCCCACGCCTGCCCCATCTTCCGCCGCCTCTCGTATGACCGACCCGGTGATTCCGGGTGCTGTCGCCATCCTCACCTCTGACATTGATGTAAAGGGCAAGCGGCTATGGCGCAGATCACAGCATCAGGCCGACGGCGCCACCGGTTCCGGGTCCGTGGACAGCTCCGCCCGGTGCCGACTGTTGGCCTTGATCAGCACGTCGAGTGCATCCCGGGTCTCGATCAGGTGCGCGATGTCGGCGTCGATCCGGTCGCGCTCGCGCATCATCGCCATGAACGTCTCCTCGGCGACGCCCAGGTCACCCGGGACGTCCACACACGGCAGCACAGTCGCGATCACCCGGCTGGACATACCCGCCTCGAACAACTGCCGGATGAGCGACACGCGCTGGACCGCAGCATCGGAATAGTGACGCTGCCCCGCGTCGGAGCGTGAGCTGGTCAGCAGGCCCTGCTCTTCGTAGTACCGCAATGAGCGCGGACTTGCGCCCGTGCGCTTGGACAACTCGCCTATCCGCATCCCTGAGAGCCTACGCCCGCGTGCTCCAAGGTCAGGCCGCCGGCAAGTCATAGACGCTCGCGAACACCCCCACGGCCGCAAGGTCGTCGTCCCGGTCCCACGGCTGAGCACTTTCGTCTGTACACGCATGAGCACTTTTCTCGGTAGGGCTGACGGTCCATGATCCCTGCGGTACGCCAAGTGCATGAGGTATGCGCTACAAGACCGGCGAATCCTCACGGCTGATCTACCGCCCCTGCCCGGACGCCCGGCCCGACGGCAGCTCGGCGGCCCGATCGTGCTGGTCTGGGACAACCTCAACACCCACCTCACCGCCGGCATGCGCCGCTACATCGCCGACCGCGACCGGCTCACCGTCTTCCAACTGCCGCCCTACGCACCCGACCTCAACCCGGTCGAGGGCATCTGGCCCGTCCTACGACGCACACGGTCTCTTCTCTTGCCGGGCTTCGCGGACGCGAGCGGGTGCAGGTCAAGCGTCCACCGCGTTGAGGCTCGTGATCGTGGCCCGGATGGTCGGGTTGCGGTACAGCTCTCGTAGACGCAGGGAGGGCAGGCCGCGGGCGCGCAGGGCGGCGCCGATGCGAAGGGCGAGGAGGGAGTTGCCGCCGAGTTCGAAGAAGTCGTCATCATGGCCTACGGGCACGCCGAGGACTTCGCTCCATATCTCGGTCAGGTGTTCGGCGAGGGTGTCGGCTGGGGACTCACCACCGTTCGTACTCGGGACGGGCTCGGGGAGTCGGGACGCGTCCAGTTTTCCGTTGGCGGTGAGAGGGAGGGTGTCCAGGGCGGTAATGGTGGCGGGGAGCATGAAGTCGGGCAGGAATCCTGCAGCTCGTTGGCGGATCGTCCGCGTGTCGCCCTCAGGGTGGGACAGAACCACGTAGGCGTCGATTCTGGCTGTGGACGCGTCGGTTGGGTCGTCGTGGCGGACGAGGGCGGCAGCGGTGCGTACGGCGGGGTCTTCCAGGAGGATGGTTCGGATCTCGTCGAGTTCGATGCGGAAGCCGCGGATCTTGACCTGGCTGTCGATGCGGCCGAGGTGCTCGAGGCGGCCGTCGGGGCGCAGGCGGCCCAGGTCACCGCTGCGGTACATCGTGCCGCCTGATCCGTCGGCGAACGGGTCCGGGACGAAGCGCTGTGCGGTCAACTGCTCCTGGCCCAGGTAGCCGAGTGCCACTCCCGCACCTCCTACGCAGATCTCGCCCGCCACGCCTGGGGGCAGCAAGCGGCCGGCCGGGTCCAGTACGTACAGGTGCCAGCCGGGCAGGGCGTGCCCGACGGAACGGGTGGACGTCAGTGCCAGCCGCCGGTCGAGGGTCTGCTCAGTGACATGGACGGTCGTTTCCGTGATGCCGAACATGTTCACCACTCGGCAGGACCGCTCCGGGTGCCGGTCGAACCAGGGCAGGAGCATCCGCGTGTCCAAGGGTTCGCCGCCGAAGACGATCAGGCGTACCTCCAACTCGGAGTGGTCCTCGTTCAGCAACTGCGCGAAGGCCGACGGGGTCTGGTTGAGGACGGTGACCTTCTCCCGCACCAGGAGGTCGCGGAAGCTGTCCGGCTCACGGGAGACGAAGTGCGGCACGACGACCAGTCGTCCTCCGGTCAGCAGGCAGCCCCAGATCTCCCACACGGAGAAGTCGAACGCGCTGGAGTGGAACCACGTCCACACGTCGCCGGCGCCCAGCCCGTACTCGTCACGCGTCCCGTCGACCAGAGCGATCACGTTGCGGTGCGGTACGACGACGCCCTTGGGGCGGCCGGTCGAGCCCGAGGTGTAGATGACGTACGCCGGGTCGTCGGGGGAGGGGGAGGGTAGGGCCTCCTCTGTGGGAGCCGGGGCGAGGAGGTCGTCCGGTGTCACCGGTATGCAGCCTGGGACTTCCGGGGAGGGCGACAGCCGGGTGATCAGCACCCCCAGTTCCGCGTCCCTGGCCGTGTGGGCGAGGCGGTCGCCCGGGTAGGCCGGGTCGATGGGTACGTAGGTCGCGCCCGCCTTCAGTACGGCGAGCAGGGTGACGACCAGTTCGGCCGAGCGGTCCAGACAGACGCCGACCCGGTCGCCGCCGCCGACGCCGCGGGCCCGCAGACCGGATGCCAGCCGGGTGGCGCGCTCGTCGAGCTCGCGGTAGGTCACGTGCGTGGCGCGGTCCGTGAGAGCGATCTGGTCTGGTGTCGCCGCGGCGATCCGGTCGAACGCCTCCGGCACGCTGGTCCGGCTGGTGGTCAGGGACCGGGGCGGGCGGCCCAGTGCGACCGTGCGGGCGTGTTCGGAGGTGTCGAGCAGTTCCACGTCGTGGAGCAAGGTTCCCGGGTGTTTCATGACCTGCTGGTGTACGTGCGCGAGATGTCGGACGAGCTGTGCGGCGATCTCAGCAGAGATGTGGCTGCCCAGGCGATCGCAGCGCAGCTTCAGGCCGCCGCTGTCCCGGAAGACCGACATGGTCAGCGGGAACGGGGGTGCGAGACAGGGCACGTACTCGGTCTCCGGGCCGCCCTCGGCGGCGAGGGCCGAGTCGTCGAACAGCAGGCCCGCGAGAGCGGGGCCCGTGTCGGGGGAGGGCTTCGACTTACCCAGTGTGGCGGCCGGTTCGACGGTGTACACGCCGTCGTCGGTGGCGATGCGTGGTGGGGTGTCGGGGTCGTAGCGGCGCAGAGTGACGGCCAGTGCGGTGAGCCAGCTCGCCTCATCGCCCGGATCGTGGCCCAGCGGGAGGGTGTGGGATGTGCCTTGGCCTTCGTCGCCACCCAGACCCCAGGCAGGAGGAGGTGCCGGTGCGGGTGACGCGGCGGCGGGTCCAGGACGGTGCTCTGCGGCCTCACCGGCCGCGAACTGGAGGAGGGCCTTGCGGTCGAAGCGGCGGCGCGGAGCGACGATGATCAGGTCGGACACGCCGTCGGCGTAGCGCAGGAGGACGCTGCGCGGAGTGTCGCCGCTCGGGCGGGCGAGTTCGACGGTGCGACGGCGAACGGCGAGGGGGTCCGCGGAGGGTGCGGGGATGTCCTCGACCCACATCCCCGGTCGGCGGGAGTCGGCCCTGGGGCCCGCCCCCGTGCGGACGCGCAGCGCGTGGCAGTGGGGCGCGGACGGGAGGGGATCGGGCAGCGAAGCGGGCACGGGCCGTACTCCTTGTCGTTCCACGGCCGTACGCCGTGTCGTCTTGGCGTTCGGGGCTCAGTGGACGGTGAATCCGCCGTCCACGGTCAGTACCGAGCCCGTGATCTGCCGGGACTCGTCGGAGGCGAGGAAGACGACCGCGGCGGCCACGTCCTCGGGTTCGATCAGCGCGTTCATCGGCTGGGCCTCGACGAAGGTCTTCTCGTGCTCGTGCACCGGCACCTCCAGCGCTCGGGCGATCTCGGCGAGCATCCGGCCCTCGGCCCCCGCGTCGTCGCGCACCGATCCGGGGCAGACGGCGTTCACACGCACCTTCCTGGGCGCGAAGTCGAGCGCGGCGGCCTTCGTGAGACCGACCACGGCATGCTTGGCGGCGACGTAGCCGGCGAAGTGGCGGTAGCCGACGAGCCCGGCCGTGGAGGCCACGTTGACGATGCTGCCGGCGCGCCGGGCGCTCATCGCCCGGCCGACCTCGCGGATCACCCGCCAGGCGCCGGAGAGATCCACGTCGATCATCAGGGACCACTCGTCCTCGTCGATCTCGTGCACCGGCTTGCCGGAGGGCGCGGCGATCCCCGCGTTGTTGACGGCGACGTCGATCCGGCCGAACCGGTCCTCGGCCCGAGCTACCGCCGCCCGCACGGCGAACAGGTCCCGTATGTCGGCCTCTGCGGTCAGCACCGCCGCCCCCGCCTCCCGGCACAGCGCGGCGGTGTGTTCCAACTGGCCCGGGGTGCCCAGGGGGTAGGGAACCCCGGGCAGGTCAGCGCAGATGTCCAGCAGCGCGAGGTCGGCGCCCTCGGCCGCGCAGGCGACCGCGGTGGCCCGGCCGAGGCCGCGGGCGGCGCCGGTGACGAGGACTGACTTGCCGTGCAGACGCATCGAATACTCCTTGCCGGGGGGCCGGTCCTAGACCAGCCTCGACACGATCACGCGGATCAGGTCGGGCGCGGACTCGGTCAGATACATGTGGCCGCCGGGCAGCTCGACATGGGCGAAGTCGCGGTCGGACGCCTTGCCCCATGCCGCCGCGTCCTCGTGACTCACCAGGTCGTCCTGCTCACCCCGAATCACCGTGACGGGCGCGTCCAGCGGCAGGCGGGTGCTGCGGACGTATGTCTCGTGCATCTCGACGTCCGCCCGCAGGGCGGGCAGCAGCAGTTCACGCATGTCCGGGTCGTCGAGTGCGGGATGGCTGTACCCAGCGAACTCGCGGACGCGCGCGAGGAAGTCGTCGTCGGACAGTCCGGTGGCTCGTCGGGTTCGCCCCTGATCGGGTTCCGGCGAACCGCTGACGAAGAGGTGCGCGAGCTCGATGCCGGGCTCGGCCGTCAGCCGGTGGGCGAGTTCATAGGCGAGTACGGCGCCGAGGCTGTGCCCGAAGAGCGCCACGCGGGCATCGTGCTCACCGAGCCTTTCCCGCAGTTGGGGCATGAGCCCTTCCACGGCCCGGTGCACGTCCTGGTACGGTTCCTCGTCGATCAGCCGCTCCCGGCCCGGCAGTTGAAGGGCCACGATCTCCAGCGAGTCCCCGGCCGAGGCGGTCCAGGGGCGGTAGAAGGAGGCGCCCGCCCCGGCGTGCGGCAGGCACACCAGCTTGATGCTGTCATGCGTGGTCATGGGTGTGCGTGTCTCCTCGGGAGTCGGTCGGTCGTGCGGTCACTCACTCGCCCATGGCCTCGATCAGGCTCGTGGGGCGCATGTCGGTCCAGTGCTCGTTCACGTAGTCCACGCAGGACGCGCGGCTCGCCCGGCCGTGCACGGCGGTCCAGCCGGCCGGGACCTCGGCGAACGCGGGCCACAGGGAGTGCTGGCCTTCGTCGTTCACCAGCACCAGGTGCTCGATGGTGTCGTCGTCGAAGGGGTTGGTGGTCATGGTCGGTTCCTCCTCAGGTGCAGATGGGTGTCCACTACCGGGCCGATGCGGTCCAGTGCCGCCGGCCGGGTCAGGTCGCCGTGGGCGCAGGGGACGTCGTGGTTGTCGACGTGCCCTGCGACGTACGGCTGCCAGGTGCCGTGCCGGGAGCTGACCGCTCCCGGATCGTGCGCGGCGGTGAAGACGAGCAGGTCGCCGCGGTACGAGGTGGGGGCGAACTCGCCGAGCAGCCGTCCGTTGTTGGCCGTCACCTCGACCAGCGCCGAAAGTTCGGCGTCACCGAGACTGCCGGCCATGTCGGGTACGCCGCGGACCAGTTCCGCGAACCGCCGGTCCGTGAGCGGCTCGTGCGTGGCCTCGGTCCCGGGCAACGGGCGGCCGAGAATGGTGAGCAGGTTGCGCAACAGGGCCGGGCGGTCGGAGGAGGCCGGGCCTTGCCGGATCCAGGCGCCCGGAAAGGCATCGAGCAGGGCCAGGAGCGCGACTTCCTCTCCGGCCGACTGGAGGGCGACGGCCACCTCGTAGGCGACGAGGCCTCCCATCGAGTAGCCGAGCAGGTGGTAGGGGCCGCGCGGCTGGATCCCGCGGATGTGGGCGGTGTGCTCGGCGACCGCCTCGGCCAGGGTGTCGGCCGGCGTCTGTCCCGGTATCAGGCCGCGGGACTGCAGGCCGTACAGCGGGCGGTCGGGGGAGACATGGCGGGCCAGACCTGCGAAACCCCAGGCCAGGCCGGAGGCCGGCGGAAGGCAGAACAACGGCTCGCGGTCGCCTCGGGTGCGCAGGGGAAGCAGCGGGCCCAGCGGGACGGCAGCTCCCGATTCGTCGGTGGCGTCGGCCAGTTCGTGGGCCAGCCCTGCCGCGGTCGGGGTGTCGAAGAGCGCGCGCAGGGGCAGTCTGACGCCTAGTTCGGCATGGATGCGGGCGGTGAGGCGGGGCGCCAGCAGAGAGTGGCCGCCGAGGTCGAAGAAGCCGTCGTGGACGCCGACCTGAGCTCGTGTCAGGTTCAGGACCTCCGCGATGATGTCGCGCAGTCTCTCTTCCCGTGGGGTTCGCGGGGCGGTCTTCGTGGTGAGCGGCCCGGCCGGGGCGGGCAGCGCTCGGCGGTCCAGCTTGCCGCTCGCGGTGCGGGGCAGAGCGTCGAGCGTGACGAACGCCGAGGGGATCATGTGGGCGGGGAGGGGACGGGCGAGGTGGAGGCGAAGGTCGTCGGCGGGCACCGATTCCGTGGCGGCCTCGCCCGGAACGACGTACGCGACCAGTTGCTTCTCGCCGCGCCCGTCCTCACGTACCGTCGCCGCCGCCTCGGCGACGGCCGGGTGCGTGGCGAGTACGGCCTCGATCTCGCCGAGCTCGATGCGGAAGCCCCGGAGCTTCACCTGCTGGTCGGCCCGGCCCAGGAAGCGCAGCAGACCGTCGGGGCCGCGTACCGCCAGGTCGCCCGTGCGGTACAGGCGTGCGCCGGGTTCGCCGAAGGGGTCGGCGACGAAGCGCTCGGCCGTGAGGCCGGGGCGGCCGAGATAGCCCCGGGCGGGGCCGCCGCCCGCCACGTACACCTCGCCGACGGCTCCGTCCGGCACGGGGTGCAGCGCGTGGTCGAGAAGGTGGACGCGGTTGCGGGCGAGCGGACGGCCGATGGGCGGACCTGCTTCGGCGCCGGGAGCGCCGAAGCCCGGGTCGACGTCGGACTGCCAGGCGGTGGCGTAGACGGTTGCCTCGGTGGGGCCGTAGAAGTTGACCAGCCGCGTGCCGGGGAAGGCGGCCTCGATGTCCGCGCGGAGCCGCTCGGGGATCGGCTCGCCGCCGAGGGCCACCGTGTGCGGGGTGACGGCGGGGCCTTCTGCCAGCACGGTGGCCAGGACCGTGGGGACGCCGCTGATCAGGCCGGCGTCTCGGCGGGTGCCGTCGGTGAGCACGAGGAGGTTCTCGACGATCTCGAGACGGCCACCGCACAGCAACGGGGAGAAGATCTCGAACACCGATACGTCGAAGTTGAGCGACGTGGAGAACAGCACCTCGGCCAGCCGGTCGGGACCGAACGCGGTGTGCGTCCACTCGACGAACTCGACCGCGTTGCGGTGCGTGGCCAGCACACCCTTGGGGCGGCCGGTGGAACCGGAGGTGTAGGTGATGTAGGCGAGGTTGTCGGGCCGTGCCGCGCACTGGCGGCGAGGGGGAGCGACCCTCGGATCGTCCGCCGGCGGAGCGTCGAGGTCGAGCGTCGGCGTGTCCTCGGGCAGTGCCCCGGCCGCGGCGGAGGTGGTGAGGACGACGATCGGGCGGGCGTCGGCGACGATGTACGCCAGGCGCCCGGCCGGGTAGGCGGGATCGAGCGGCAGATAGGCGGCACCCGACTTGAGCACGGCCAGGACGGCGACGACCAGTTCCGCCGTACGGGGCAGCGCGATGCCGACGACCCGCTCCGGGCCGGCACCGAGGGCGATGAGCCGTTCGGCCAACCGCTCTGCTCGGGCGTCCAGTTCACCGTAGGTGAGACGCGTGTCGCGATCCCGGTCGAGTACGGCTTCGGCGTTCGGGGTGGCTGCGGCCTGCGCCGACCAGAGGTCGGTGAGGGTACGGTCCGCGGGCGGCCCGAGTTCCGGGCGTCGGGGGAGTTCGTGGGGCGCCAGCAGGCCCAGCCGGCCCTGAGGAAGCTCCGGCTCGGCGGCCATGGCCTCCAGGATCCGCACCAGCCGGGCGAGCGTGGCCTCGGCCCAGCGGGTAGTGAAGAGACCGGGGCGGTAGGCCAGCCGGAAACGGGGCCGGGGGCCGGGCAGGGCCACCAGGGTCACGGGGTAGTGGGTGGCGTCGCGCCCACTCGATCCGACGAGGCGAAGCCGGTCACTGTCAGAGGCGTTGGGCTGACCGCCGTCCCCTGTCGCCGCTGGATCCACCGGATAGTTCTCGAAGACGACCAGGGTGTCGAAGAGTTCCGGGACCCCGGCCGCCCGCTGGATGTCGGCCAGGCCGAGGTGGTGGTGGTCGAGGAGGTGGGCGTAGCCGTCCTGGACCTCGCGGAGCAGGTCGCGCAGCGGGCTGTCCGGGCGGAGCCGGACGCGGGTCGGGATGGTGTTGATGAAGAGGCCGACCATGGACTCGACACCGGGCAGTTCGGGCGGGCGGCCGGACACGGTGGCACCGAAGACGACGTCGTCGCGTCCGGTCAGCCGGCCGAGGAGGATCGCCCATGCGGACTGGACGAGCGTGTTCATGGTGACGCCGAGACTCCGCGCGCGTGCCGTGAGCGCGGCCCCGGTCTCGGTCGACAGCTCTGTTCGTACCTGGGCCAGGTCATGCGCGCCGGGGGCGGCGTTCGGTGCCAGCCGGGTCGGTTCCGTCACGCCGTCCAGCGCGTCCCGCCAGGCGGCTTCGGCGGCGGTTCGGTCCTGGCGCTCCAGCCAGTGGAGGAAAGCGCGGTACTGCGGTGCGGGCGGGAGCGCTGCCGGGTCGCCGTCGGCGGCGTACAGGGCGAGCAGTTCCCGAAGCAGTACGGAGACGGACCAGCCGTCGAGCAGGATGTGGTGGTGGGTGACGAGCAGCCGGTGACGGTGCTCCGAGACGCGGGCCAGGGTGCACCGCAGCAGGGGAGGGGTGGCCGGGTCGAAACCGTGCTCCCGGTCCCGGTCCAGCAGCTCGGTCCATGCCTTCTCCGGGTCGGGCCCCGTCTCGGTGAGATCGGCTTCCGCCCACGGCAGCGTCGCCCGGCGCGGCACGACTTGTACGGGCTGTCCGCCACGGCGCCGGCGGAAGGCGGCCCGCAGGTTCGGGTGACGGCCCAGCAGGGCCTGCGCGACGGTGCGAAGGCGCTCGGGGACCACGGGCCCATCGAGTTCGAAGACCAACTGCACGACGTACACGTCGGCGGCGTCCCGTTCGTGCTCGTACAGAGCGTGGAAGAGCAGACCCTCCTGGAGCGGGGTGAGGGGGAGTACGTCGGCCAGCGCGGGCTGTGTCATCTGGTTCTCTCGTCTCGCTGAGTCTTCCGGCTCCTTCGGGGGCGGTCAGGAGTCCAGGCCCGCCGCCAACTCGTCCAGCTCGTCCGTGGACAGCCCCGTGACCGAGACCCCGGCGCCGTCGCCGCGCGACACGAGCACGGTGAGCGCGTGGAACCAGGCCTCGGCCAGCGCCCGTACGTCCGGCTCGGTGAGTACGCCGTCGGGCCACGCCCAGTCGGCCAGCAGTTGTGGTCCGGTTCCGGTGTCATGCACGACCGCGTTGATCTCCAGGACGTGGGCGGCGGCGAGGTCCGGGTCCACGCCCGTGCCGAGGGCCAGGGACTCGGGGGCGAAGGCCCAGGGGGTGGCGTCAGGAGCGGTGAACCGGCCGAGGTAGTTGAAGCCGATCTCCGGGACGGGTGCCTTGGCCAACTCGGCCGCCGTGTCCGGGTTGAGGTGGCGCAGGAGGCCGTACCCGGTCCCGTGGTCGGGCAGTTCGCGCAGTTGCCCGGCGATCCGGTCGACGGCGAGGTCGGCGGCCGGCCCGGCGGCCAGCGCGTCGCTCACGTCCACGCCCGACAGATCGAGGTGGACCGGATAGAGGGAGGTGAACCAGCCGACGGTACGAGAGAGTGCGAGGCCCGGGGCCAGTTCCTCGCGGCCGTGGCCCTCGACGTCGACCACGAGGTGCGGGGAGCCATGACGGCCGGCAGCCGCCAGCGCGAGTGCGGTGAGCAGGACGTCCTGGATACCGGTGCGGAAGGCGGAAGGGACGGTGGTGAGCAGCGGGGCGGTCGTCGCGGGCGGCAGGGCAAGCCGCAGGGAGCGGATCGTGGCCGCGGTGTCCCGGTCGGGGTCGAGCGGGCGCGAGCCCAGCGGGGTGCGCGGCGCTGCCGCGACACCACGCCACAGCTCGGCTTCGGCGACCCGCGACGGCCTGCGCGCCTCTTCTTCCAGGGCGGTGGCCCAGCGGCGGAACGACGTGCCGACGGGCAGCAGTTCGGGCCGCCGCCCGGCAGTGACCGCCGTCCAGGCGGCCTCCAGGTCGGGTACGAGGATCCGCCAGGAGACCCCGTCCACGGCCAGGTGGTGCACGACCAGCAGCAGCCGCCCCGGCGTCGTGGGGCCGGCGTCGAACCACACGGCCCGGACCATGGACCCGGCCGCCGGCTCGAGCAGGTCCACGACTCGCGCGAACTCCTCGGCCACAGCCGCGTGGAGATCGTCGGTGTCGGGGGCGGCGCTGTCCAGCAGGTCGGCGGCACGGATCTCGCCGGCCGGGAGGATGTCCAAGGCCGGTTCCTGCCCGGCTTCCGTGCCGGGAACGAGGCGTGAGCGCAGCACCTCGTGGTGGTCGAGCAGGGCCTGAAGGGCATCGGTCAGTCGCGGCAGACCGGCCGCGGCGGGCACGGTCAGCAGGACGGACTGGCTGAACCTTCCGATCGGGCCGCCGCGTTCCAGCAGCCACCGCATGATCGGAGTGAGCGGCACGGGGCCCACCGCGTCGTCGGGAGCCTGGTCACTCACCGCCCCCACGTCGTCGGCAGTCCTACCGGTACCCGCCTCGGTGCCGGCCGGCCGTCGGGCCACCGCCGCCAGTTCCCGCACCGTCTGGTGCTTGAAGACGTCACGTGCGCGGATCACGACCCCGGCCTCGGCGGCCCGGCTGACCAGCCGGATCGAGGAGATGCTGTCGCCGCCGAGGGCGAAGAAGTCCTCGTCGAGGGGGACGTCGGTCAGGTTGAGCAGTTCGCCGAACAGCCCGGCGAGAACGCGCTCGGCGTGGTTCGCCGGTTCCTGTGGCGCCGATGCGACCGAAGGGGGCTCCTTGTGGTCCTCGGCATCCAACTTCGGGGCTGCCGCTACGAGGCCCGCGAGATCTACATCCCCGACCCGCACCCCGGGATCCGCCGCGACGGCCGTCAGGAGCCGCACCAACCCCTGGGCGATCCGCTCCCCGGTAGCCGCGTCGAACAAGTCGGTGCTGTACTCGGCGACCCCGTCGACACCCGCCGGGCTGCCGTCGGCCTCCCGGCGCTCGCTCAGGTAGACGGACAGGTCGAAGCGGGCGGCACCGGTCGCGACGTTCTCGCGGCTCACCTCCAGCCCGGGCAAGGACAACGCGGGCTGCGAGCTGTGTCCCGTGAACGCCAGCACGACCTGGAAGAGCGGATGCCGGGCCAGGCTGCGTTTCGGGGTGAGCGCGTCCACCAGCACGTCGAACGGCACATCCTGGTGGGCGTAGGCCTGGAGGTCGAACTCCCCAACCCGGCGCAGCAGTTCACGGAAGGTGGGATCGCCCGAGGTGTCCGTGCGCAGAGTGAGGCTGTTGACGAAGAAGCCGACCAGATCGTCCAGCTTGCTGTCGGCGCGCCCGGCGACCGGCGTGCCGAGGGTGATGTCGGTACCCGAGCCGAATCGCGTCAGCAGCGCGGCGAGACCCGCCTGAAGCACCATGAACAGGGTCACCTTGGCCTCGGCGGCGAGGTCGGCAAGGCCCGCGTGCAGTTCGGCGTCGAGGGTGAAGGCGGCCCGCTCGCCGTCACCGCTGGCCTCGGCCGGCCTCGGCCGGTCGGTCGGCAGGGGCAGCTCGTCCGGGGCGCCCGCCAGCGCCTCGCGCCAGAAGGCGATGTGACGGCTCATCGCACTGCCGGGCTCGGTCGCGGACCCCAGCAGCTCACGCTGCCACTGCGCGAAGTCGGCGTACCGCACCGGCAGGTCACGTCCACGCGGGACGTCCCCGGCAAGCCGCGCCGCGTACGCCGTCTCCAGGTCGCGCATCAGCGGCGCCATGGACCAGCCGTCGACCGCGATGTGGTGGGCGAGCAGCAGCAGGACGTGCGTATCGGAGTCGAGTGCGTACAGGGTGGCCCGCAGCGGGGTCTCGGCCGCCAGATCGAAGCGGCGGCGCGCGGCGACGGTGAGCAGCGCGGGGAGTTCGGTCTCGGTGGCCGGTACGACGACCAGGTCCGGGCGGCCCGCCTCCGGGTCGAGGATCCGCTGGTACGGGGCGCCCTGGAAGTCGGGATGGAGGGTCCGCAGCGGTTCATGGCGGGCGACCAGGTCGGCGAGGGCCGCCTCGAGTGCCTGCCGGTCCAGCGGGCCGGTCAGGCGCAGGGCCCAGGGCACGGTGTAGGCGGTGTTGCCGCCGTCGAGGCGGCTCATGAACCACAGCCGCTGCTGCGCGTACGACAGCGGGATGGGCGCGTGTCCGCGCTCGTACGGGGCGAGTTCGGGACGTCGTACGCCGTCCGCCTCACGCAGCCGTTCCGCGAGCGCGGCCGGGGTCGGGGTCTCGAAGATCGCACGGACGGGCAGCGTGGTGCCGAGGGCGCCTCTGATCCGGTCGGCGAGACGCATGGCGAGGAGGGAGTCGCCGCCGAGGTCGAAGAAGCCGGCGTCGGTTCCCACCTGCTGCGCGGGCACGCCGAGCACTTCGGCGAACAGGCCGCACAGGATCTCCTCCTGCGGGGTGCGCGGGGCCCGGCCCCCGCCGTGCCGCGGCGGCTCGGGCAAGGCGGCCCGGTCCAGCTTGCCGTTGGTGGTCAGGGGCAGCCGGTCCAGGACGACCACGGAGGCGGGGACCATGTGCTCGGGAAGCGTTCGCCCCGCATGCCGCCGCAGTTCCTCCGCGTCGGGGTCCGGGCCCACGACGTAGCCGACGAGCCGCCCGTCCCGCACGAGGATCGCCGCCTGCGCGACATCCGGGTGGTCGGTGAGCGCCGCCTCCACCTCGCCGAGTTCGATGCGAAAGCCGCGGATCTTGACCTGGTCGTCGGCCCGGCCCGCGTACTCCAGCCCACAGTCCGCCGACCAGCGCACCAGGTCACCCGTGCGGTACATGAGCTCGCCGGGAAGGCCGAACGGGTCGGCGACGAACCGCCCGGCCGTCAGCCCCGGCCGGCCCAGGTACCCGCGGGCGAGTCCTGCCCCGGCGACGTACAGCTCGCCGGTCGTGCCCGGCGGCACCAGCCGCAGTCCGGCGTCCAGCACATGGGCGCGCAGGTCGGGTATGGCCTGCCCGATCCCGCCCCGGCCCGCGCGGGCCATGTCCTCTGTCAGCGGCAGTCCGGTGACATGGACCGTCGTCTCGGTGATCCCGTACATGTTGACCAGGACGGGCGCGTCCTGCGGGTGCCGGGTGAACCACTCGGCGACCCGCGCCATGTCCAGTGCCTCACCGCCGAAGACCACGTAGCGCAGGGCGAGCCGATCGCCCACCTCGGGCAGGGCGGCGTCCGCGCGCAGCAGTTCACCGAAGGCCGACGGCGTCTGGTTGAGCACGGTGACCCGTTCCCGGGCGAGCAGCCGCAGGAACTCCTCCGGTTCGCGGCTCACCGAGAACGGCACGATCACGAGCGTCCCGCCGTGCAACAGCGCGCCCCAGAGCTCCCACACCGAGAAGTCGAAGGCGTAGGAGTGGAAGAGGGTCCACACGTCGTCGGGTCCGAAGTCGAACCAGTGCCGGGTGGACGTGAAGAGCCGAACGACGTTGCGGTGTGGTACGCAGACGCCCTTGGGTCGGCCGGTGGAGCCCGAGGTGTAGATGACGTACGCCGTGTTGGCGGGGGTGGGGAGCGGCAGCCGCGGTGGGGTGGGTGGGTAGCGCAGCGACTCGGCCACGGAGACCACGGGCACCCTGCCGGCGAGGTCCGGCGGCGCCGCCCCGTCCGCCGTGACCAGCAGCACCGGGTCGGCGTCGGCCAGCATGAACGCCAGCCGCTCCGCCGGGTACTCCGGGTCCGTCGGCACGTACGCGGCACCTGTCTTCAGCACCGCCAGCACGGCCGTCACCAGGTCCGGCGTCCGGGGCAGGGCAAGGGCCACCAGACGCTCCGGCCCGGCGCCGCGTTCGGCGAGCAGATGAGCCAGCCGGTTCGACCGCTCGTCGAGCTCCGCGTACGTCAGGGAGGCCCCGTCGTGTACCAGGGCCGTGGCCTCGGGCGTGCGGGCCGCCTGCCGCGCGAACAGTTCGGCCAGCGTGGCCTCCTCCGAGTGGACGGCCCCGGCAACCGTCCTGTCCAGCAGACGCTCCCGCTCGCCCGGCAGCAGCACCTCGATCTCGCCGACGCGGCGCGAGGGGTCGGCGGTCAGCGCTGTCAGGACGGTGGTGAAGCGGTCCAGCAAGGCGCGGGCGGCCAGCTCGTCGTACAGGTCGGGTCGGTAGGACAGGCGCAGGGCCAGGCGGCGGCCGGGCAGGACGGCGAGGGTGAGGGGGTAGTGGGTGGCATCGCGGCCGGTGAGCTGGGTGACCTGGGACGTGCCCTCGGGGATGGTGGTGGGGTGGTTCTCGAAGGCCAGCAGGGTGTCGAAGAGGTCGCCCGTGCCGGTGGCACGCCGGATGTCGGCGAGGCCGAGGTACCGGTGCGGCAGCATGCCCGCCTGCCGGTTCTGCAAGCCGGTGAGGAGGCCGGTGACCGTGTCATCGTCGTCCCAACGCACACGCAGGGGAACGGTGTTGATGCAGAAGCCGACCATCGACGCGACGTTCGGCAGCTCGGGTGGACGGACCGTGACGGTCTGCCCGAACACGGCGTCGGTACGGCCGGTCAGGCGGCCCAGCAGCACACCCCAGGCGCCCTGGACGACCGTGTTGAGGGTGACGCCGAGCGAGCGTGCCGCGGTCTCGGCGCGGGCGGTCAGGTCCTCGGGCAGTTCCACGGTCAGCTCGTGCGGGAGACCGGGCGCGGTGGGCGCGGCCGGGGCGAGCAGCGTGGGCTCGACCGCCCCGGACAGCGCCTCCTGCCAGGCCTGTTCGGCGGCGTCACGGTCCTGCCGGGTCAGCCAGGCCAGATAGTCGCGGTACGGCGGCACGGGTGGAAGTGCGGTCGGGTGCTCGCCCGCGTACAACGCGCCGAACTCCCGGACCAGCAGTTGTTTGGACCAGCCGTCCAGCAGGATGTGGTGGTTGGTCGTCACCAGCCGGTGGCGGTCCCGCGCCCACCGCACGAGCACCTGCCGCAGGAGCGGCGGCCTGGCGAGGTCGAAGCGGCGGGTGCGCTCCTCGTCGAGCAGCCGCTGCCAAGCCGCCTCCCGGTCGCCCTCGTCGGCGCACGACGACAAGTCCACCTCGGACCAGGGGAGTTCGACGTCGGTGGGTACGACCTGGATCGGCTGCCCGGCCTCCCGGCGGCGGAAACAGGACCGCAGGTTCGGGTGCCGGTCGAGCAGCGCCTGCCCCGCGGCCCGTACGGCGGCGGGATCGACCTCGCCCGTCAGCTCCAGGACCTGCTGGGCTGCGTAGACGTCAGGCGCGCTGTCGTCGTCGTGGTACAGGGCGTGGAAGAGCAACCCCTCCTGCAGCGGGGACAGGGGCAGGACGTCGGAGATTCCGGACCGAGTCACCGTGGGTTACCTCCACTCGCTTCCGAACTCGGCTTCGAGTTCGTCGATCTCTGCTTGGGACAGCGACACCAGGGGCAGGTCGGACGGCGTGTGTCCGCCCGCCGGGATGGTATGGATCAAAGCGGACAGGGCCTCGAACCACAGTCCGGCCAGGGCGTCCACCTCGTCCTCGGACCAGATGCCGGGCACCCAGGACCATGTGGCCCGCAGCCCGTCGTCGTCGGCCATGGCTGTGATCTCCAGGCCGTGGGCCACAGGGAGCGCGGGGTCGTGCGCGGCGCCGAGGGCGAGCGTGCCGGGGACTTCCTCGGGGGCCGCTGTCCAATCGGCCGCCGTCCTGCCGGTCACTGTCCCGCTGGTCGTGGCCCGGCCCAGAAAGTTGAAGCCGACCTGCGGCGTCGGAAGGGAGGCGAGGAGCGGGCCCGACGCCGGGTCGAGGTGGCGGAGCAACCCGTGGCCGATGCCGTGGTCGGGCACGGCGCGCAACTGTTCCTTGACCTCACGCAGGACCCGCGCGGGGTCTCCCAGGTCGAGCCCGGTGAGGTCGAGCCGCGCCGGAACGACGCTGGTGAACCAGCCCACCGTGCGCGAGACGTCCACCCCGGCGCCCAGGTCCTCCCGCCCGTGCCGTTCGACGTCCACCAGCAGCGCCGGGTGCGACCGACGGCGAGCGAAGGCGAGGGCGAGGGCGGCGAGCAGCACGTCGTCGGGGCCGGCGTGGAAGGCGGCGGGCACCGCGGTGAGCACGTCCGCGGTCGGCTCGGGCGGGAGAACTCGGGTGAGGTGGCGTACCGCGCCGACGACGTCTCGCGCGGCGTCGGGGCGCCGGGTGCCGAGCGTCGGGTCGGGGGCGTCCAGCATCCGGCGCCAGACGTCCAGTTCGCTGCGCCGGGCCTCGGCCTGCCGCTGCGACAGCCTGGCCCATTGCCTGAACGGGGCCCCGGGCGGTGGAAGTTCCTCCTCCCGCCAGGCGGCGGCGAGATCCGCCCGGAGGATGCCCCAGGAAACACCGTCCACAGCCAAGTGATGCACCGTCAGCAGCAGGCGGCCCTGCCGGTCCGGCCCGGCGTCGTACCAGACCGCACGCACCAACTCGCCGCGTTCCGGGCTCAGTCCGCGAACAGGCGGTGCATCGAGCGCTGCCGGGAAGTCCCCACCCGGTACGGGCACCCGCTCCAGCGGGACGGCCATGCTTCCGGCCGGCGGGATGACGGCTGACCAGTCGCCCTCTGTCGCCACTCGCATCCGCAGCGCGTCGTGATGGTCCACTACGGCCTGCAGAGCGGAGGCGAGCCGCTTCTCGTCGGTCCCGGCCGGGGTGACGAGGAGCATCGACTGGCTGAACGAGGCGACAGGGCCGCCGCGCTCGCGCAGCCGGTGCATGGCCGGGGTGAGCGGCAGTTCACCGGTCGCCGGCTCCTGGCCGCGCGCCTGCTCCGAGACCGGCCGTGAACCCGCCACCGACGCGAGTCCGCTGACCGTGCGGTGCTCGAACACGTCCCGGGGCGTCAGCGGGAGCCCGGCCGCGAGGGCCCGGCTGGCGAGATGGATGGAGGCGATGCTGTCGCCGCCGAGGTCGAAGAAGCCTTCGTCGACGCCCACCGTGTGCGGGGCACGCCCGAGGACCTCGGCGAACAGGGTGCGCAGGGTCTCCTCCGAGGCGGTGCGCGGGGCGCGCGATCCAGCCGAGCCGGCGGTCTCGGGCGGCGCGGGCAGCGCCGCACGATCCAGCTTGCCGTTGGACGTCATCGGCAGGGCGTCCAGCACCACGAACGCCTCCGGGACCATGTGGTCCGGCAACAGCCGGGCCGCATGGGCTCGTACGTCCGGGACCTCGACGCCGCTACCCTGCTGTGCCACCAAGTACCCGGCCAGCCGACGTGCCCCCTGCCGGTCCTCACGCACCACCACAGCGGCCTGCTCGACGGCGTCGTGTGCGGTCAGCACGCCCTCGATCTCGCCCGGCTCGATCCTCAGGCCCCGGATCTTCAGCTGACCGTCGGCCCGGCCGCGCAGCTCGAGAACGCCGTCGGCGCGGCACACGGCCAGATCCCCGGTGCGGTACATGCGGGTGCCCGGCGGCCCGTACGGGTCGGCCACGAACCGTTCGGCGGTGAGCCCGGGCCGGTTCCGATAACCCCGGGCGACCTGGTCGCCGGACACGTACAGCTCGCCCTCGACTCCGGCCGGCAGGGGGTTCAGCCACGCGTCCAGGACATGTGCACGGGTGTTCCACATGGGGCGTCCGATGGGCACCGGGCCGGAGGGCAGGGCGTCGCCGGGTTCGATGCGGTGGTCGGTGCAGCCGACGGTCAGCTCGGTCGGACCGTAGTGGTTGATCAGCCGCACCCCGGGGTGGTCCCGGCGCCAGGCACGCAAGGCCTCGCCCACCAGCGCCTCGCCGCCCAGCATGAACTCCTCGGCCGGTGAGATGTCGCGCGGCAGGGTGGGCAGCAGCGCCAGATGGCTGGGTGTGGCCTTGAGGAACGTGTAGCCACCGGGCAGCGGCTCGGCACCCGCCTCGTGCACGGCGGCGATGTGCACCCGGCCGCCGACGGCGAGCGCGCCGTGCAGGGTCGTGACCGTGGCGTCGAAGGACATGGTGGCGTGGAGCAGTGAGGCTCCCCGCAGGCTGGGGTACGCCTCGGCGCAGCGGGCGACGTAGGTGGTGAGGTTGCGGTGCTCGATCACGACACCCTTGGGACGGCCGGTGGTCCCGGAGGTGTAGATCAGATAGGCGGGGTCGGCGGGACGGGCGGCGGGCAGCTCGATTCCGGCGCCGGAAGCCTCCATACGGGAGGCATCGGTGTCCGGGCTCACGACGGGGCAGCCGGCGTCCATCGGCTCCCGGGAAATGACACACACCGGGTCTGCGTCGGAGAGCAGATACGCGGTTCGCTCGGCCGGATGCTCCGGATCCAGCGGTAGATAGGCGGCACCTGCCTTGAGCACGGCCAGCACGGCCACGGCGATGTCGACCGACCTGGGCAGCGAGAAGCCCACGATTCGGCCAGGCCCGGCACCGGCAGTGACCAGCCGCCTCGCCAGCCGGTCTGCCTCCAGGTCGAGTCGGCCGTACGTCAGGCTCGTACGGGTGTCCGTCACGGCCACCGTGTCCGGCACCTCCGCGGCCTTCGCCTCGAACATACGGGGAAAGGTCGTCTCCGGCACCTCACGCGCGGTGTCGTTGAACTCGACGAGCAGGCGCCGCCGTTCGTCCGGGGCGAGGATGTCGAGGGCCCCGATGGACAGGTCGGGGTCCTCGGCGGCGGCCCGCAGCAGCCGTTCCAGCCGGGCGGCGAGCTCCTCGGCCGTGCCCCGGTCGAAGAGGTCGGCGCTGTACTGGAGGATGCCCTCGATGCCGTCCGGAAGGCCGTCGGGCGTGCGGCGCTCACCGAGGTTGAAGGTGAGGTCGATCTTGGTGGCGCCGGTCTCCACCGGGAGGGTGCGGGTCGCGAGCCCGGGGAGGTCGAGGTGGGGTCCGGCGGTGTCCGGGCGGAAGGCGAGCATCACCTGGAACAGCGGGTGCCGGGCGAGTGAGCGGGGCGGGTTGAGGGTCTCGACCAGGTGCTCGAACGGCAGCTCCTGGTGGGCGTAGGCGGCGAGGTCTGTCTCCCGGACCCGGTCCAGCAGCTCCCGGAAGGTGGGGGCGCCGGAGGTGTCGGTGCGTAGCACGAGGGTGTTGAGGAAGCAGCCGACCAAGTCGTCCAGCACCTCGTCGGAACGGCCCGCGACCGGCGTCCCCAAGGGGATGTCGGTGCCTGCTCCGAGCCGCGTGAGCAGAGCGGCGAGCCCTGCCTGGACGACCATGAACGGCGTCGCGCCGGTCTGGCCCGCCAGCTCGCCCAGCCGCCGGTGCAGCGCCGGATCCAGCCGTACGGGGATGTCGCCACCGTGGTGTGTGGCGCGGGACGGGCGAGGACGGTCGACGGGCAGCGTGAGCTCGTCGGGCAGGCCGGCCAACCCCGCTGTCCAGTAGTCGAGCTGACGCCTCGTCGCGTCGCCGTCGGACAGCTGCTCCTGCTGCCAGACCGCGACGTCGGCGTACTGCACCGGAAGGGGCGTCCACCCGGGGGCGCGGCTCTCGCGCCGGGCCCGGTATGCGGAGGCCAGATCGCGGAAGAGGGGTTCGATCGACCGGCCGTCGGCGGCGATGTGGTGCAACACCAGCAGCAGGACGTGGTCGTCCGGGCCCAGCGGGAGGAGATGGGCGCGAAGGGGAATGTCCTGGGCGAGCCGGAACTCCTGGCGGGCCAACTCGGTCAGGCGGGCCGGCAGCTCGTTCGTCCTGCTCATGGTCGGCTCGACGCGCAGGATCGGCCCCGCCCCCGGTTCCAGCAGCCGCTGGCGAGGTGTGCCGTCGGTGTCCGGGTAGACGGTGCGCAGGATCTCGTGGCGGGCGACGAGGTCGGACAGGGCGCCGTCCAGGGCGTCCGTATCGAGCCCGGCGCCGGTCAGCCGTACGGCGAGGGGGATGTGGTAGGCCGGGCTCGCCCCCTCCAGCCGGTCGAGGAACCACAGCCGCCGCTGGGCCGGCGACAGCGCGACCTCGTCGGGCACAGCCCCCGGCGTCGGGCGGGAGGCGGGGCGTACCACGGCCTCCGCGTCCACCGCACACGCCCTCACCGAACGGGCCAGCGCCGCCGGCGTGGGCGACCCGAACACGTCCCGCAGCGTCAGGTCCGCGCCCAGGGCGTCGCGGATCCGGGCGAGGAGGCGCAGGGCGAGCAGGGAGTGGCCGCCGAGGGCGAAGAAGCTGTCCTCGGGACCGGCGGCGGACAGGCCGAGCACGTCCGCGAAGAGACCGCACAGGGCCGCCTCCAGCGGGTTGCCCGGCGTGCGGCTGCCGCTCCTCACGGTGGGGGCCGGCAGGGCGGAACGGTCCAGCTTGCCGTTGGCGGTCAGCGGCAGCCCGTCCAGCGGGACGACAGCGGAGGGAACCATGTAGTCCGGCAGGCGTTCGGCCAGGTGGGCGCGCAGAGCCTCGGGGTCGGCCGCAGCTCCCACGGCGGACACCGCGTACGCGATCAGACGTCGGTCGCCGGGCCGGTCCTCCCGGACCAGCGCGACCGCCTGGGCGACCGCCGGGTGGCCGGACAGGGCCGACTCGATCTCGCTGGGCTCGATACGGAAGCCGCGGAGCTTGACCTGGCCGTCGGCCCGCCCGTGGAACTCCAGTTCGTCGTCGCGGGTCAGCCGGACCCGGTCTCCGGTGCGGTACATCCGGGCGCCGGGCGGGCCGTACGGGTCGGCGACGAAACGCTCGGCGGTGACGCCGGGACGGCCGAGGTAGCCACGGGCCACGCCGGCCCCGGCCAGGTACAGCTCTCCGACGGTGCCGCGCGGCACCGGCCGCAGGGCGCCGTCGAGCACTGCGGCGCGCATGCCGTCCAGCGGGCGGCCGATGGGCAGCGCTCCGGGCAGCGACGCCGCGTCCCGGCAGGGGCGGCTGGTGGCGAAGGTGGTGGTCTCGGTCGGGCCGTAGCCGTTGACGACGGTCAGCCCGGGGCAGGCTTCCAGCACCTCGCGGACGGCGCCCGCGGGTACCGCCTCGCCGCCGGCCCACACCTGGCGCAGCCCGGTGAAGCAGCCCGGGTCCTCCTCGGCGATCAGCCGGAACAGCCCGGCCGTCAGCCACAACGCAGTGAGCCCGTGGCGCGCCGTCAGCCGGGCGACCGCAGCGGCGTCCACATCGTCGTCCGCCCCCGCCACCACGGTGGTACCCCCGCCCAGCAACGGCACCCACATCTCGTACGTGGACGCGTCGAAGGCGGCCGGCGAGTGGACGAGCACCCGCGCGTGCGCGCCGCCCCCGAACGCGGAGTCGGCCCCCAGCGCCGTCACGTCCCGGTGCGTCACGGCGACACCCTTGGGCGTTCCGGTGGACCCGGACGTGAAGCTGACGTACGCCAGCTGGTCCGGATGCGGGGGATCGCCGGGGTCGGTGTCCTGCTCGGTGGCGAGGGAGGGGTCGGTGACGTCGAGGACGTGGAGACCGGCACGGGTGTCGGACCAGGCCGCGTCGGCGTCGCCCTCGGTGAGGAGCACGGTTGCGCCGGTTTCGGTGAGGATCTGCCGAGTTCGCGCGGCCGGGGTGCGCGGGTCGAGGCCGACATAGGCGCCGCCCGCCTTGAGGACGGCGGGCAGGGCGGTGAGGAGCTCGCCGGAGCGGCGCATCAGCACCGCGACGCGGTCCTCGGGCCGGACCCCGAGCCGGCGCAGGCGGTGGGCCAGGCGGTTGGCGCGGGTGTTCAGCTCCCGGTAGGTGATCGTGCGGTCGCCGTGGACCACGGCAGCCCCGTCGGGGTCGGCGGCCACACGAGCCGCGAACACCTCGGGAACACTGAGGCCGTAGCGGGGAGTCACGGGGCCCCCAAGCAGCGCCTCCTCCTCGGGCCGGGTCAGCTCCACCCGCCCCACCACAGTGCCGGGCCCCACGACCGCCGTCGCGAACCGTTCGAGGAAGTGGAGGAATCGCCGGTGGTGGCCGGTGAGTTCGTTGTCCGAGTAGTGCTCGGCGCTCGCGTCGAGGTCGACCCTGAGGCCGTTGCCGTCCGAACGGTCGTAGACGTTGAACGCCAGATCCTCGACCGGCCCCGTGGACAGGTTGTGACGGGTCGTCCGGTGTCCGGCGAAGGACAACTCCGGGCCGAAGGCCATGATGTTGACGACCGGGCCGAAGAAGCGGCGCCCGCCCTGTGGCCAGTCGAGTTCGCGGCGCAGATCCTCGCCCCGGTGGCGCTGGTGCGCGAGCAGGTCGCGGGTGGCGCGGGCGGCCTGCCGCACGAGGTCGGCGGCGGGGGCGTCCGGGCGTACGGAGAGCCGCAGGGGAAGGACGTTGGAGGCCATGCCCGGAGTGGCGAGTTCGGTCTCGGTCTCGCGGGCGGTGACCGCGAGACCGAGGACGATGTCCCGGGCGCCGGTGAGCCCATGGAGGTAGGCGGCGGCAGCCGCGAGGATCACGCGGGACCAGCGGGTTCCGGCACGTTCGGCGGCGGCGTGCACCAGGTCGCCCGCCGGGCCGGGTAGATGGCCGGTACGGCGTAGGAAGCGGTCGCCGACGTGCGGCGGGCGGGTGCTCAGGCCAACCGGGTCGGGCCGGTCGGCGAGGGCGCGAGCCCAGTGGGCACGGTCCCGCTCGTGCCGCTCGCTCGCACGGTACGCCTCGTCGGCGGCGAGCAGCGGGGGAAGGGGCGCGGACGGTGCAGTGTGGAGGTCGCCCGCCGCGAGCGCGGTGTACGTGTCGGCCACCCGACGGGCGATCAGGGAGCAGCTGAAGCCGTCGACCGCGATGTGATGGTACGCCTGGTACCAGATCCAGTGGTCGTCGGCGAGTCGCAGCAGCGCGTACCGGAAAAGCGGTCCCCGCTCCAGGTCGAAGGGCGTGGCGAAGTCGTCCGCCATCCACTCCCGGGCGGCCTCGCCGTCCGCCGCGTCGATCACGGGCATCGTCTTCACGACGTCGGCGTCGGCGCCCACGAGGAGTCGTACGCCGTCGTCCTCGGAGACGAACCGCGACCGCAGGGTCTCGGTCGCCTCCACCACGCGACGTACGGCGGTCCGCAGCAGGATCGGATCGACGGGACCATGAATCTCCGTGTACTCACCCACGTTGTAGGCGGCACCGGCCCGGTCGAGCCGCTGGCCGAACCACATCGAACGCTGTGCCGCTGACGGTTCGAGTCGGCGGAGTACGGTCATCGGCAGGCTCCGGGTGGGGTGGTGGTCGAGGCCGGGCGGCTGATCGGGTGGGGAAGCCGGCGCGTCACAGGGGCGCCCCCGTCCGCGGAAGGCGCCCCCGTCGCCCCGGCCGCGGCAAGCATCACGGCGCCCACCCCGCCGCAGCGCCCGACACCTCGCCGAGTTCGCGGCGGACGAGGTCCGCGGCGTCTTCCGCGGTGCTGCCGGGGCCCCATGGCATGCGCAGCCAGGGTTCGGCCGAGGTCAATGACACGTCGCTGGAGAGGCGGGCCCGGCCGCCGCCCGTGATGTTGAGCAGGACGAGTTCGTCGCGGCCCACTCGGCCCGAGCGGGCCGCCTCGGCCAGGGCGGCCAGGGCGACCCCGGCGCCCGGCTCGATGTCGACCCCTTCGGTCTGCTCGAACAGCGCCATCGCCGCCAGTGCGGCCTCGTTGTCCACGTCCAGTACCTCGCCACGGCTCTCGGCGAGCACGTCCCGCACTCCGCCGCGCACCGTGAACGGCGGCCTGTGATTGGTGAGTTCGGGAGCGACCACGTCCTCGGCCCGGCCGGGTACGGGGCCGGTGCCGCCGCGCCAGGCGTGCGACAGCGGAGCGTATGGCGTGTTCTGGCACATCAACACTCGCGGCAGGGGGCCGTGCGCATCGCCGCGCACCCGCCGTGCCGCCTCGTGCGCCGCGATCGCGCCGGCACCGCTGCCGACCGCCTGGACGTACACCTCCGGCAGACGGCCCAGCGTCTGGGCCGCGGCGAGCATGACGGTGCCGAGGCCGTCCCGGCGGCCGACGTTGCGGCAGCCGCCCTCGGGATGATGTCCAGGGAGACGCGACAGGAGTTCGGCGCAGGTGAGGGCGTCGTTGTAGGTGGCCGTGCCGCCCAGCACGACCACACGGACCCGGGGGTCCAGTGGACCCGGAAAGCGCAGGCGCTCCAGCGCCGGAGCAGGCACCACGATCAGGCACGGCACGCGGTGCAGGGTGGCGGCCCAGGCGAACGCGGCGGCGGTGTTGCCCGCGGAGGCGACAACCAGCACGGGCGCTGCCTCGGGCAGCCGGCCCAGCACCGTGTACGCCTCAAGCTCCTTGAACGTGCCGGTCGTCAGGAACGCGCCCCGCTCCGGCCAGTACCCGCTGAACGTGATCCACAGCCGCCGCAGCCCGAGCAGCCGCCCGAGCCGCTCCGCGTGGTGGACCACGGGTTCACCGACATCCGGAAAGGTGCGGGCCACCGGCAGCAGACCGCTGTATCGAAACAGTCCGGAATCAGCCCCGTCCGCGTAGGGCGCCCGGTATTCCGTGTACAGAAAAGCCGGTTCGTGCGCGGCTGGGCATTCCAGTATGAGGCCGTCGTCCTCATAGTGCTTGCCGCATGCCGCGCAGACCAGCGAGTAGTGCCGCTTACCGAGCATGCTGTCATTTCCCCAGGGCGGAAAAAACAAGCGGTTTCCTCCACTTGAATCCTCAAATACGAGGCTGTGGTGGCGATGTGGAGAGGTGGCAGGCCGAGGGCAAGGTAAGAATTCTTACCCGCGTGCCGGATGTCAACCCGTGTTCATCTTCCCTTGGTGGACGCTGCGTTGACGTCCGCAAAGGCTTTCTACGACCCTTTCTGGAGGATTGAGGAAAGAGGTTTGCCAGGCATGCCGGAAAAAATGGAGAGGCGGACGGGAGTGGAGCCCTTGCTTCCCGGGCCCGTCCCTTTCGCGTTCCCTGAGAATGACGACGATCCGTCGCCGCCGGGCCGGGAGTACCTGATGCCGGACGCGGAAAAGCTGCTGGCCGCCTATCAGAAGATGGTGCTCGGACGCCGTTTCGACGAGCAGGCGAACGTGCTGGCACGGCAGGGCAGGCTGGCCGTCTACCCGTCCTCGCTCGGCCAGGAGGCCTGCCAGGTGGCCGCCGCGCTCACGCTCCGGGACACGGACTGGCTCTTCCCGACCTACCGGGACTCCGTGGCACTGGTGAGCCGGGGCATCGACCCCGTCGGGGTGCTGACCCTGCTGCGGGGTGACTGGCACAGCGGCTACGATCCCGTGGCGCATCGCACCGCCCCGCAGTGCACCCCGCTCGCCACCCACGGCCCGCACGCCGTCGGCCTCGCGCACGCCGAGCGCCTCAAGGGCACCGGCACGGTCGCCCTCGCCCTGCTCGGCGATGGCGCCACCAGCGAGGGGGACTTCCACGAGGCCCTCAACCTCGCCGGCGTCCTGCGCGCCCCGGTGGTCTTCCTCGTGCAGAACAACGGCTACGCCATCTCCGTGCCCTTCTCCGCGCAGACCGCCGCCACCAGCCTCGCCCACCGCGGCGTCGGCCACGGCGTCCGCGCCGAACAGGTCGACGGCAACGACGCCGCGGCCGTCCTGGCCGTCCTGACCACCGCCGTCGAGGACGCCCGTACCGGCGGCGGCCCGTGGCTCGTGGAGGCGCTCACCTACCGGCTGGGGCCGCACACCAGCGCTGACGATCCCACCCGCTACCGATCCCCCGAAGAGGCGCAAGTGTGGCGGACGCGCGACCCGATCAGCCGGCTGGAGCGCCGACTTCGCGCCGGGGGACTGCTCGACGACACCACCGTCGCCGAGACCGCCGCCCGCGCCGAGGCGCTCGCCGACGACGTGCGCACCCGTCTGGCCGCCGCCCCCGAGGTGGACCCGCGCACGCTCTTCGACCACGTGTTCCAGCACCCCACCCCTCAACTCACCGCCCAGCGAACCGAGGTGGAGTCGGCATGGCGACCATGACCATGGCCCAGGCCCTGCGCACCGCGCTGCGCGACGCGCTCGCCGGGGACGACCGCGTGGCGGTGTTCGGCGAGGACGTCGGCCGGCTCGGTGGCGTGTTCCGGGTGACGGACGGGCTCGCAGCCGAGTTCGGGGAACACCGCTGCTTCGACACGCCCGTCTCCGAATCCGGGATCGTGGGCCTGGCGGTCGGTATGGCCATGGCCGGATACCGGCCGGTCGTGGAGATGCAGTTCGACGCCTTCGCCTACCCGGCCTTCGAGCAGATCGCCTCCCACGTGGCCAAGATGCGCAACCGCACCCGCGGTGCCCTCCCGCTGCCGATGGTGATCCGTGTCCCCTACGGCGGCGGCATCGGCGGCGTGGAACACCACAGCGACTCCAGCGAGGCGTACTACGCCCACACCGCCGGCCTGAAGGTGGCCGCTCCGGCGACGGTCGACGACGCCTACTCACTGCTCCGAGAAGCCATCGCGGACCCCGACCCGGTCGTTTTCCTCGAACCCAAGAGGCACTACTGGACCAAGGGCGAACTCGCCCTGCCGCCGAGCACGACGTCCGGATTCGGCACCGCGGCCGTCCGTCGCCCGGGAGCCGACGTCACTCTCGTCGCCTACGGCCCCGCCGTCGCCGTCGCACTGGACGCGGCCCGGGCCGCGAGCGAGCGCGGCTGGGACGTGGAGGTCATCGACCTGCGCACCCTCACACCCCTCGATGACGCCGCTGTGGAGGCTTCGGTCCGGCGCACGGGCCGCTGCCTGGTGGTCCAGGAGGCCCAAGGCTTCGCCTCGGTCGCGTCCGAACTCGCCGCCCGCGTCCAGGAGCGGTGCTTCAGCTCGCTCCGGGCGCCTGTCCTGCGGGTCACCGGCTACGACATCCCGTACCCGCCTCCGCTCCTGGAAGACGCCCATCTGCCGGGGGTGGAGCGTGTCCTGACCACACTGGGCCGCCTCGTGGGCGAGGAGCCCGCCGCACCCCGAGCCGCCGCGCCCCGCCGACCGGACGGGCAGGAGCACGTCTTCGCCCTTCCCGACCTCGGCGAGGGACTCACCGAGGCCGAAGTGCTGGAGTGGCAGGTAGCAGTGGGCGACACGGTGGCAGTGGACCAGGTGGTCGCCGAGGTCGAGACCGCCAAAGCCGTTGTCACCCTCCCGACCCCCTTCGCCGGCACCGTGACCCGACTGCACTGCCGTGCGGGGGAGACGGTCACGGTCGGCGCGCCACTTGTGTCCGTCCGCCCCGAGACGGCCGCCGGTTCCGGTGCGGTGCTCACCGGCTACGGCACACGCCCCGAGGCCGCCGAAGCCCCGGGCCGACGCACGCCCCTCGACCCGGCGGCCCGCAAGTACGAACGTGCCCACCGGGACACCCCGGCCGTCACCATCTGGCTGGACACCGACGTCACCGGAATACCCGCCCGCAGCCTGCTCGCCACCCTTGCGGCACGATGCGTCACCGGTCTCACCAAGTACCCGGAACTCAACGCCCGGATCGACGCCGACCGCGCCGAAGTCGTCCACCTGCCCTGTGTCCACCTGTCCATCGCCGCCCAGACCGGCCAAGGCCTGCGCACTCCCGTGGTGCGCGACGCCCATCTGCTCACCCCCGGGGAACTGGCCGACGAGCTGCGCAGGCTGACTACCCGCGCTCGCCACGGAGAGCTGACCAAGGCCTGCACCGCCGGCGGCACCTTCACCGTCAACAACTACGGCCCCCTCCACGTCGACGGCGCCACTCCGCTCCTCAATCACCCCCAGGCGGCCATGCTCGGGATCGGCCGGATCCTCGACCGGCCCTGGGCGCACGACGGGCAGGTAACCGTGCGTAAGGTCGCGCACCTCTCCTTGACCTTCGATCACAGGGTCTGCGATGGCGTAACGGCCGCCGCGTTCCTCACCCATGTGGCGGAGGACGCTCGCTAGTGTGCTGCGCCAGAGATCCTGAGGGTTGGTTCTGCTCTCCGCAGTTGTGTCGTTCTCCAGTGCCTTCACAGAGGTGTGGACGCCGCGGCGGATGAGCTTGTCGGTGAGCTTTCTGCGCCTCCAGCGCGACCGCGTCCGCGGTGAAAGCGTCGGCCCGCAGGGCGGTGGCGAGTCCGGCGACCAGGTGCTCGTGGGTGAGGTGGCGGCCCAGCAGCAGGACCTCGATCAGAGCCCGGGTGCCGTCCCGATCCCCGTGGGCCTTGCAGGCCGCGGACCACCAGGCGTCATGGACCGGGGTGAACTTGCCCGCGGACTTCGCTTGTTCCAGGGCGGTCGCGCCCGGGAAGGCGCCGGGGTTTTTGACCAGAGCCTCCAGCTAGTGGTCCAGCACGAGGCGGGCCTGGCCCTTGGCGATGAGCCGCTCGTGCCGGGCGACTTCCTTCTGCCCGTCGTAGACCACCAGCTCGGACGCGTGCAGCATGGCCCGCACCGTCCGGCCGATCAGCCGCACCGGCACCGAGTAGCGGTTGGTGCGGACACTGACCTGGCCGAAGCGGTCTACCCGCAGACTGAACAGCCGCCCCGTCTCGATCGGCTCGCCCGGCAACGGCTGTCTGAGCGACAAGTGGTGTCACCTCCCACGTACTTGGCGATCGGTGACCCGACGAAGGAGACTGCCTCGATACCGGGGTCGTCGGGCAGGCTCGCTTTCTTGTACGGCTCGGCGACGAAGTTCGCTGCCGACGGGTCACGCTCGCTGGGCTTGAGGACGAAGGTGTTGCCGGTGGCGATGGGGTGCATCCACAGCGGCACCATGGCGGGAAAGTGAACGGCGTGATACCGGCTACGACGCCGAGGGGCTGGTGAAAGTTGTGGACGTCCACGCCGCGGGAGACCTGGTCGGAGAAGTCGCCCTTAGAGACGTCGCCGAGGCCGCAGGCGAACTCGATGACCTCGCGGCCGCGGGTGATCTCGCCGCGGGCGTCGTCGACGGTCTTGCCGTGTTCGGCGGAGATGATCCGGCCCAGCTCCTCGTGGTCCACGAGGAGCTGCCGGAAGGCGAACGTCACCTGGGTGCGCTGGGAGAGCGAGGACTCCGTCCAGGTCTCGAACGCGCGGGTGGTGGCCTGGACGCCGGTGTCCACGTCGGAGGCGCCGCCCAGGACACATCCCTGCCTCGACCGCTCGTTTCCGCACCCGCTGACATCGTGAGGTTCCTCGACCCCGACAAAACCAAGATCAAACCGACGGGTCGAATCCCGGCAAGCCGCTTACAGCGGCTAACACAATGAGATGGATCGCTGCTGATCACCGTTCCTGCGGCAGGAGTTGAGGATTCGGTCCCGTGTGGCCGGGACGTAGGCCAGGCTCAGCACGCCCAAGGGGCTGAGCCGGCGTCTAGTTGCAGAAGGCGGTGTCTGTTGCGGACATGACTGCCTTGGCGCTCTTCTCCGGGTCGCTGAAGGTGCCGGGGAGTGCGGTCACCGCCAGGCCTACGGAACGGCCGTCGTCGGTGGCGCCTCCGCGGGTCTCGTAGCCGTCGATGTCGCCACCGTGCCCCCAGTACACGCCGCCGCAGCTCAGCGGAATGCTGAAGAGGCCCAGGCCATAGCGCCATCCGGGCATGAGCGGTGCTTCGACGGTCTTACGCATCTCAACCAGTTGGGCGGGCGCCAGGAGCTTGCCGTCGAGCAGTTGTCGGGCGAACTTCGCGAGGTCGCTCGGCGTGGAGATCAGCTGGCCGGCGGCTCCGCCCCAGGAGGGGTCCATCCGTGTGGCGTCGATGACCTTTCCGTTCTCCAGACTGCTGAGCGTGTAGCCGCGGGCGTGGGGCTTGGGGATGGTCTGGTCGCCGGGCTGCGGCCAAGAGGTGTGGCGCAGGCCCGCTTTGCGGATGACGCGCTCGGTGATCTGTTCCTGCACCGGCCGTTCGGTGATTTTCTCGATCAGCATGCCCGCGAGGAGGTAGTTGGTGTTGCTGTACTTCCACTTGGTGCCGGGGGTGAAGTCCGCGGGGTGGGCCAGGGCCGCAGCAAGCAGGTCGTGGGGGTGGAAGAACTTGTGCTGGATCTTCTGGAAGTTCTCCAGACCGATGTGTTCGGTGTAGTTGGGAAGGCCGCTGGTGTGCTGCAGCAACTGGCGGACGTTGATCTTCCTGCCGTCGATGCCCTGTCCCCGTACGACTCCGGGCAGATATGTGTCGATGGGCTCGTCCAGTGCGACCTTGCCCTCGGCGACCAGTTGCAGGACCACGACCGCGGTGAACGTCTTGGTGTTGCTGCCGGCCCGTACGTAGCCGTCGTGCGGAACCGGAACCTGCTCGTTCAGCCGCGCGGACCCGGAGACCAGCGAGGAGGTACGGCCGTCCTTGCGCACCCACGCGAACGCTGCGGGGTATTTGTCCTCGCTCACCAGCGAGTCGAGGCTCTTCTGCAGCGCGTGGTTCCCGCTCGCTACCGCTGCCGCGTCCTGTGGCGGATGCGCCACGGCAGCGACGGTGGTGACAGATCCCACCAGGCCCGCCGCCGCAATGACCAACAGGCCCTTCCGCACTCCTGAGATGGTTCCCTTACGTGGCATCAGCACTCCCTGGTTCGGTATGCGAGTCGGTACCCATGACCATGCCGGGGCCTGCTCCGAAGATCACTGGGGTCGGCCCCCGCATATGGAGTGCCGCTGGTATCACCGCGCAGGTGCGGTTAGATACACCGTGGCGTCCGCACGGCACGGTCACGAGTCGTCGTGAGTTGAACCGTTGTGGATCAGGCGTGGCCGACGTCCTCAAGGGCGGCCACACGGGCTTGCGGCAGCACTTCCGTGCATCCTCCAGCCGCGTTCCGTCGCGTCGCCACCGATTCCGTCGCCGACCTGCCCGGCGGAGCCCGCGGCTACCTTGTCGCCGGAGGACAGCGGCAGCCGACTGCCGCGCCGGGCCGGGCCCGTTGGAAGCCTGTCGACCGCCTGGTGGTCCTCGCCTGTGACCAGTACGTGATGGAGCGGATTACGCTGCCGCACGGCCCAGGCAGCGATTTCGTGCTGGTGAACCTGTTCGCCGAGCCGCTCGGCACCCCGATGACCGCCGACTCGATCACCGAGTTGCTCGGGCGGTTGTCGAAGCGTGCCGGGCTGAGCCGGAACGTCACGCCGCGGATGCTGCGCCGGGCGGCCGACAGCAATCTCGCGGACGCGGGTGGTGGGCAGGACGAGATCGCCGCGCTGTTGGACCACTCCCGGTTGTCCAGCGCGGAGCCGTATCTGACACCGGCTCCGGACCGTCTGCGGGACGCGGTGGATGCGGTGCCCTCGCCCCGCGAGTTCATCGGGGTGTCCGATGAGTCGCATGCTCACGCCCGTGGTCCCCGCTCCGGTCCCGGGAACGGACGCGTCCGACGCCGAGGTGGCCGCCTCCTGTGGTCCATGATCAGGGAGGACTTCCTCGCCGAGGCGGGCTGGAACGCCGAGCGCCGCGTGATGACGCCGGTGGGGCATCCCACCATGGGCGGCGGACGCTGTCCGGTGCCCAACTGACAGTCCCCGGTGCGCGGGAAGAAGCTGTGCAGCACCTGCCACAGCCGGCCGGAACGTGTGTTCAAGGTCGAAGCGGCGCAAGAACGTCTGCCACAACCGGTCCACACACAACGGTTCCGGGTCACTATCGCTCGGCAGGTGGTCCACGACGAGGCGGATCAAAATGCCTTCCAGGACCGGGCGACCGCCGGCACCCGCCCGAGTGCCTCTGACCGGGATGTACGGCGCGGTGATCTCCCACTCGGTATCCGAGGTGTCCGACGGATAGCGGCGCGGACGATCACTGCGGCTCTAACGGTGGTCTCAGGTTCGCTCATTAGGAAGTAGGCATCAGATGAGCGATGCAACCCGTATGTAGGAGGCTAGTGATGGCAGTCAACGCAGCGCCGTCCGGGGAAGCGCCGGCCGGTCGGTTGGCAGGCCGGTGGGTGCCCTGGTTGGTGATTGGCTTGTGGTTGGTGCTGGCGGTGTTCATGGTGCCGCTGAGCGGAAAGTTGAGTTCGGTCACCACCGACAGAGCCGCGGACACCCTGCCGGCCAGCGCCGAGTCCACCAAGGTCGCGGTACTGGAGGACAAGCTCCCCGACGGTGACGACAACACGTTCGTCTTCGTGTACCACCGCGCCGCCGGCATGACCGACGCCGACCGCGCGACGGTCGAGCGCCACTACGACACCCTTGCCAAGCGGTACCCGCCGAAGGTGGCGGCCCCGGCCGGCGACGACGACGAGGGCCCACCGACGAGCCGCTCCACCGACGGCAAGGCGATGACGTTCACCCTCGACGTGAGCACGACCTACGGCGCACCGGAGGACCTCGTCGGCCCGGTGCGTGACGCCGCGAAGGACCGTCCCGCCGGCCTGGAACTCGACGTGACCGGCCCGGGCGCGATCGACGGCGACATGGATGCCGTCTTCGACGGCATCGACGTGCAGGTCCTCCTCACCACCATCGTCGTCGTCACGCTCCTGCTCATCCTCACCTACCGCAGCCCGGTGTTGTGGATCATCCCGCTGGTGGCCGTGGGCGCGGCCGCACTGACCTCGATGGGGACCGTCTACCTGCTCGTCAAGGGCTTCGGCATCGTGGTCAACGACCAGAACTCGGCGCTGCTGACGATCCTGGTGTTCGGCGTCGGCACGGACTACGCGCTGTTGCTCATCGCTCGATATCGGGAGGCACTGCACCACCATGAGAACGTCCGGGTCGCGATGGTCCACGCGCTGCGCGGCGCGGCGCCGGCCATCGTCGCGTCCGCGGCCACCGTGGTCGCCGGCCTGCTCTGCCTGCTCGTCGCGGATCTGAACAGCACCAGCGGGTTGGGCCCGATCGGTGCGGCCGGCATCCTGTGCGCGCTGGTGGCCATGCTGACGCTGTTCCCGGCGGTGCTCGTGGTGCTCGGCAGGAGGATCTTCTGGCCGGCCATCCCGCGGTTGAGTACGGCCGTGGAGGAGAAGCCGGGGCTGTGGGGACGGCTCGGCACCGCCATCAGCCGCCGCCGGTGGGTGGCGACGCTCGGCTCGCTCGGAGTGCTCGGCGTGCTCGCCATCGGGCTGGCGGGCAACACCGGCAACCTGCGGGAGCAGGACCAGTTCCTGTCCGCGCCGGAGTCGGTCACCGGCTTCACCGTTCTCCGCCAGCACTTCCCGGAGCTCGGCGGTCAGCCGATGACGATCTTCACGCGGCCGGCGCACCAGGAGCGGGTGCTCGACATCGTCAAGGACACTCGCGGTGTGGCCCTGGCCGTCCCGGAGCAGACCAGCGGTGGCTGGGCCAACATCTCCGTGTTCCCGAAGGACGCGCCGGACACCGTCGCGGAGTACGACACGATCAAGCGGGTGCGCACCGCCGTGCACGCGGTGGGCGGGGCGGAGGCGATCGTCGGCGGGCCGAGTGCGGAGAACCTCGACACCGAGGGGACCACCAAGCGCGACGAGAAGCTGGTGATCCCGCTGGTGCTCGCCGTCGTCCTGATCATCCTCGGGCTGCTGCTGCGCGCGATCCTGGCCCCGCTGGTCCTGATGGCCACCGTGATCGTCTCATTCGCCGCGGCCTTCGGCGGCAGCGTGTTCGTCTTCGACACGATCCTCGGGTTCAAGGGCATCGACAATTCGGTGCCGCTGCTGGCATTCCTGTTCCTGGTGGCGCTCGGCGTCGACTACAACATCTTCCTGGCCAGCCGGGCCCGGGAGGAGACCGTGCGCCTCGGCACCAGAGAGGGCATGCTCAAAGCCCTCTCGGCCACCGGTGGCGTCATCACCTCGGCAGGCCTGGTCCTGGCGGCCACGTTCGGGGTCCTCGTCACACTTCCGCTGGTGATGCTGGTCGAGGTCGGGTTCCTGGTCGCCTTCGGCGTGCTGCTCGACGCCCTGCTGGTGCGGTCGGTCCTGGTGCCCGCCCTCACCCTCCTGATCGGCCGACAGATCTGGTGGCCGAGCCGACTGTCCCGGCCGGCGGCGGAGCTGCCGGACGGTCAACAGCTGCTCGCCGACGACGCGGAGCCCGCGCTGCAACGGTGAGCGCGGCGGCACGGACGAGATCCGGGACGGGGCCCCAGGCCCGTCCCGGATCTTTTCATGGGCCCGACGGTCGCCGCCCTTTGGTCCTGCGCCACGCGCCGGGGCCGGGGTCGGCGCATCGCGGTGTCCTGCCCCGACGGTGAGCCGCGCGGGGCCATGCCCGAGGGCCGCCGTCCCTTGTCCTGCGCCGTGCGGCCGGGGCTGGGGTCAGCGCATCGCGGTGTCCTCCCCGCCGGTGAGCCGCGCGATCGGGGCGGGCGGGGCCGCGGTCGGAAGGTCGACCCGAAGCAGCGCGCCACCGCGTGCGGAGCGGGCGACGGTGGCCCGGCCGCCGTGGGCGTCGACGACCCGCTGCACGATTGACAGCCCCAGACCGGATCCCGGCAACGCCCGGGCGCTGTCGGCACGGTAGAACCGGTCGAACACCCGCGGTACGTCGGCGGCGTCGATGCCCGGCCCGGCGTCGTCGACCTCGAGCACCGCCGACGCGCCCTCGGCACGGAGCCGGACCTGGACCGGCTGGTCCGCGGGGGACCACTTGCCGGCGTTGTCGATGAGGTTGAGCACCGCCCGCTGGAGCGCGGCGGGACGCCCGCTCACCCACACGGAGGTCACGTCGAGCGCGACCTCGATGTCGGGCACGCGGGAACGCGCCCGGGTCGCGGCGGCCACCACCACGTCGGCGAGGTCGAGCAGTTCGGTGTTCTCGTCGCTGACGTCACCGCGCGCCAGGTCGGTCAGCTCGGCGGCAAGGGTGCTCAACTCGGCCACCTGGGAGCCGAGATCGTTGAGCAGCCGGGTCCGGCTCTCCGCCGGCAGTGCGCTGTCCAGGGTGCCGCGCCGATCGAGCCGGATCAGCAGCTCGACGTTGAGGCGCAGGCTGGTGAGCGGAGTCTTGAGCTCGTGGGCGGCGTCCTCGGCGAGCAGCCGCTGGGCCCGCCGGGAGTCCCGGAGCGCGGCGAGCATGTCGTTGATCGACTGGATCAGCCGCCGGATCTCCCCACCGCCCTCATCCGGGATGTCGGCATCGAGATCCCGGGTGTGCGCGACACGGACCGCGGCGGCGGTCAGCCGGTCGATCGGTGCCAGCCCGGTCCGCGCCACGGTCCGCCCGACAAGGGCGCCGCCGACCACGCAGATCAGCCCGATCAGCAGCATGCCGAACCCGAACCGGTTGATCGGGCTGTCGTCGGCGGCGCGGGCCACCTGGACCGCGCCGTCGCCCGCCCGCAGCGTGTAGATGAGGTAACCCTCCTCGCTGTCGTTCGACTCCATCAGGTCGGCCGACGCACCCTGAGCCACGCGCCCGGCCTGCTCGCTGACGGGGGGCAGCGCGGGCTGACCGGCCGGCGTCCGGGTCGAGCCGTCGGGCAGGATGACCCGCACCAGCCGACCGGATCCGGGATACGGCGGCAGCTGGACCTGCGCCAGACCGGCGCGCTCCGCGCTCGTCGCCAGGACGCGGGAGTCGGCGCGCAGCTGGTTCTCGGCGGTGTCCCGCAGTTCCCAGTCCAGTAGCTCGCTGGCCACCTGGAAGGCCACGAACACGCTGACCGCGATGGCCGTCGCCGCGATCACCGTCAGCCTGGTCCGCAGGGACCGCCGGCGCCACCATCGGGTCAGCCGGCGCGGTTCCCGGCCGGTGGGCCTGCTCACGGAGGAGTCTCCCGCAACGTGTATCCCAGGCCGCGCAGCGTGTAGATCAACCGCGGCTCGCCCTCGGCCTCCAGCTTGCGGCGCAGGTAACTCACGTACACCTGGAGGTTGTTGGCGGTGGCACTCATGTCGAAGCCCCAGATCGCCTCGAACAGCGTGTCGCGGGTCAGGACCCGGGTCGCGTTGCGCAGGAGGACCTGCAGGAGGGAGAACTCGGTCCGGGTCAGGCGCAGTGGCCGCTCGCCCCGCCACGCCTCGAACCTGTCGGGATCGAGCCGGACGTCGGCGAACGACAGGATCTGCGACTCCTCGTCGGTCGGCGTGCGCCGGCGCAGCAGGGCTCGCACCCGGGCCAGTAACTCCTCGGTGGCGAACGGCTTGGGCAGGTAGTCGTCGGCGCCCGCGTCCAGCCCCGTGACCCGGTCGGAGACCTGGTCACGGGCGGTCAGCATCAGCACCGGCAGATCCCGACCCGCGGCCCGCAACCGCCGGCAGGTCTCCAATCCGCCGAGGCGGGGCATCATCACGTCGAGGATCAGCAGATCCAGCGTGTCACCGTCGGCCCCACCGACCCCGTCGAGCACGGCGAGACCGTTGGCGACGGTGCTGGTGTCGTAACCCTCGACCTGGAGCACCCGCTCCAGCGACTCACGGATGGCCGCTTCATCATCCGCGATCATGATCCGCACGCCGGCCCGCCCCCTTCCAGTCGATGCTCTTGCCGCTCATTGTCCCCGATCAACCTGAGGCCAGGATTAGCGCGTCGCTGGGTGATTGGCGGGAGATGTGAGAGGTGTACCAGGAGGGCAGCCTCCGAGCAGTTCACCAGGTCGGCCCTCGCAGAACCCCTCTCACAACCGTGGCGTTCAGCCGCGATCACATCGTCACTGGGCAGTGCCGGCATGCATCATCGTCGCGGTGGAGAACGAAGGCGGCCCGCGCCCTTGGTAGAAGGGCGCGGGCCGAGCGATGCGAGCCGGGTGTCGGCCTACGTGTCCACGAGGTACTTGATGTCGCTCACGACGTACTCCCCGTAGTGGAACGCGTTCCCCAGGGCCTCCAGCCTCGCGTACTGCTCCTCGGACAGATACAGGTACTCCGGGGACAACGAGGCACTCTTCTTGGGCAGAGCTCGCAGGAGCAGCCTGAGGGCGAGATCGGGAGTGCAGCTGCGGGCGCACTCGGCCAGTGCATCCGTCACCTCCGTGTCCAGGTCGCTCCTGAACTCGTGCACTTCCGCGAGGACGTCAGCGGCCAGCTCCACACCCCCGTACCGGTCGGCGTCGGAGAGAGCCGGGGTGTCCACGCAGCGGGACAGCCACGCATCGCACACCCCGATCACCTGCCGCATCCACTCGTCGCCTTCCCCGACATGGCGCTGGAAGAAGGACTCCGTCGCTTCCGTGCCCCCCTTCCACAACGCCTTGATCTGGGCGGAGGTGAGATTGTCGAGGAGCAGCCGGGCGTCACGCCGCACCGACAGCACGGCTGCCGGCTCAAGTTCCTCCACGAACTCGTTGGCCACCGCTTCCGCCGGCGTCGAGGCGTCGAGCTTCCAGTCCTGGTGGAAGAACTCCATGATCCACGGGACGCCGAACATGAACTCCGTGTGTCGCTCCATCACATGTCACCCTGGGAATCCGGTGAAGACGTAGAAGCCACTCTTATGCCCTGGAGCCCGTTTCAGGACGAGGGTGTACCGGTTTCCGGCTTGGGTGACCGTCCTTCCGTCCGGATGGGCGACCCAGCCGAGAGAGTTCCTCGCTCCGAACGTACCGGTCAACGTCTTCTTCTGTTGCGAGCCACGAAGCCACGTCGCGATCTCTCCTGCCTTGTTGACGATCGCGTAGTCCACGACCTGCTGTGCCGTCTGCAGGTCGATGAACACACTGACCTTCTCACCGTCGGCCTGGGCCATCGCGAGCGCTTCGGCCTGGTTCTGGTCCACATGCTTCTGAAGAATGTGAGCCTGGCCGGGGAACCGGCCTTCGTCGGCGATGAGGTCGTTGCAGTTGTGGACCAGGACCGGCGTGTCGTCCGCCACGGCGTAGAACGTGTGCAGGCCGGACACGGTCAGGTCGTACACGGTCCGGGGCGTCGGTTCGTCCCGGTCGCGCAGTGCGGTGACTGTGCGAAGCGTGCCGTCCGGCGAGCGCAGGCGGTCGCCGGTGCGCAGGTCGGAGGCGAGAGTCCAGCCGCGGCCGACGACGAAGACCTGGTGACCCGGTGTGCTCGTGAGGCTTCCCCCGTCCGCCAGGGTGATGTCCAGCAGGTCCTCGGTGGTGTGGGAGAACGTGCGGGTGACCGCCTCGCCCCGGGTGGTTCCGGTGTCGGGGTCGGTGGCCAGGAGCAGGTCGCCGAACCGCACCTCCCGGATCGGCTTGCGGCTGCCGTCGGCGAGGACCACTTCGGTTCCGCCGGGGAAGCTGTTGACCTTGCAGGCCGTCCGCGCCTCCTCGTACCTGTCCACCGTCCGCTCGATGTCGGCGAGGGTCTCCGGGTCGACGTCCAGTTCCTTCAGAGACTTCAGCGCGTCGGCGACACCGTCCCCGCGGCGCAAGGCGGTGTTCAGGGCACGGATCGCGTCGGCGAGCAGGTCGAAGGTCTTGTTCGGGATGAAGTTGGACGCGGCCCAGGCGCAGTCGCCGTAGCTGCCCGAGCCATCACCGTTGATCTTGTGGTAGCAGCCGGTGAAGTCGCCGATGAACGACTCGTAGAGACCCTTCCACAGCTCCTTGGTCGCGTCCCAGGACGACAGCTTGACCGTCTTGGTCATGTTCGGGAACGTCTTCGTGGTGAGGAAGAACGTGTCCTCGGCGGGGCAGCCGGACTCGGTGGCGGGCACGTCCGGGTCGGCGCAGAGGTAGTAGCTGACGACAGCGTCGAACGTGATCTTGTACACCAGGTCGCACGGAAGACGCGAGCAGTCGTCGGGCAGACGCTGCGGGTCACCCTTCTGCTTGAGGTCGTCGATGACGGAGAAGACCCCGCCGACCCCGGTGCCCGCGCCCGCCTGCACCTGCTTGTTCGCGTCCTCACGGCCGGCCTGGTCGGCCGCCTGCTGGGCCGAGTCCGCGTACTTCTGGGCGTCCTTGGCCGCTTCCTCGGCCTCGGTCGCTGCGGCGTCGGCGCGTTCGGCGGCGTCGCGGGCGTCCTTGGCGGCCTGTTCGGCCTCCGAGGCCGCGGCGCGGGCCGCTGCGGCGTCGAGGGCGGCCTGGTCGGCGGCGTCGCGGGCGTCCTTGGCGTAGCCCTCGGCACGGCCGGCTGCCTTGTCGGCGGCGGCTGCGTCCTCGGTGGCCTGGCGCTGGTACTCGATCGAGCGGGCCAGTGACTGGCTGGCCTTGGACGCGGCCAGGGCGGCGTCGGCGGCGTAGCCGAGGGCTTCCTTGGCGTAGCCGCGTGCGTCGGCCGCGTGCCCTGCCGCGTTGGCAGCGTGCTGGTAGGCGGCCTTGGCGTCACCCTTCGCCTGCTCGGCGAGGGCCTTGGCGGCGGCTGCCTCCTCCTGGGCGTTCTTGGCGTGCGCGTCGGCGACGGCCTTCTGCTGCTCGGCGATCGACTTCGACGCCTGCCCGGTCAGGACGACCAGGCCGGCGGCCGAGTCGGTGGTGACGTAGGGCGAGCCGAGCTGGATCGCGTCGTTGGCCGGCTGGACAACCTGCGCGGCCGCGTTGCCCGCGTCCACGGCGGCCTGGGCGGTGACGTGGGCGAAGCCCGCTGCCTTGGCCGAGGCAACCAGGGCCTTGGCGGCCTCCTTGTTCGCCTCGTCCGCCTGGGACTTGGCGGTCTTGGCGTGCTGTTCCGCCTCATCGGCCAGTTCAACAGCCGTCTTCGCCTCGGCGGCGGCGTGCGCGGCGGCCTTGATGGCATCGGCCACAGCGGCGGTCGCGGTCTTCACCGCGGCATCCGCCCGCAGCTTCGCCGCCTGAGCACCGTCCGCGTGGGCGCGGGCGCGCTTGGCGGCCGCCTCGGCACGGGTGGCGGCAGCGTCCGCGTCTGCCGCGGCCTGGGTGGCGGCGTCGGCCGCGGAACGCGCCCTGCCCGCCGCGGCTTCGGCATCGTCGGCGTGTCCGTCCGCCGCGTCGGCGGCCGCCCTGGACTCCTGCGCGTTGCTGTCGGACTCGTGGGCCTCGGCGTACGCGTCCTTGGCCGCGGCCTTGGCCCGGGCGGCGTTGGCCTTGTGCTCGGCGTCCCAGGCATCGTCCCGCTTGGCCTTGGCGTTGTCGCGGGCCTGGACGGCGGCGTCCTTCTTCTCGACCGCGGTGCTTTCGGCGGCTTCGGCCTTCTCCTTGGCCTCCTTCGCGTTCGACGCCTCCGCCTGGGCGTTCTCCTTGTGGCGGGCTGCCTCGGCCTGCTTGGCCTCGGCGGTCTCCTTCTCCGTCTTCGCGGTCTTCTCTTCGGCTTCCGCGGCCAGCCGCTCGGCGTGCGCGTCGGCTGCGGCCGCCTTCGCGTCACCCTCCGCCTTCAAGGCGACGGCGAGCTTGGCCTCGGCGGTCTCCTTGTCCTTCTTGGCGTTGTCGCGGTGCACCTTCGCCGCATCCGCGGCGGCCTTGGCCTGCCACTCGGCCGCCTCCGCGGCCTTCTTACGGAACTCCGCCTTCGCCTGCGCGGCCTGGGCCAGCGCACGCTGCGTGATCGTCTCACTGTCCGCGGCCGCGGCACGGGTGGCCGCCTCAGCGGTCTCACCGGCCTTCACCATGGCCGTCAGCGCGGCCGCCGCACCCTTGGTGACCTGCGCCTTCTGCTGACCCACCAGCAGACCACGGCCCCGCGGAGCCCCCGCCTGGTCAGCGATCGTGTGGGCGGCCTGCTCGGCAGTGTCGGAAGTGGTGACGGCCTTCTGCGCTGCCGTCAGCTGGGCCTTCAGCACAGCGAGCTGCTTCTTCGCCGCCGCCTGAGCGGCCGTGACACCGGCCTTGGCCTTGTCGAACTGTGCCTTCGGCGGAACCGTCCCGGTGTGCCCGGACGGCTTGATGCTGTACTTCTGCGAGGTGCCGCCGGAGCACGTCCACAGCCGCCCGTCAGTGCTGTTCGTGAAGTTGGCCAGGTCCAGGCACTTGTCCGTGGCGGTGTTCTTCAGGGCCGTGGCGGCGCGGAGGTTGTACTCCCACGTCTGCGCCGGAGAACTGTTGCACGTCCAGATCTGGATCTTCGTGCCGTTCGCCTCGTTGGTCCCCGACACATCCAGGCACTTCAGGGAGTTGACGTTCCGCAGGTGCAGGCCCTTGTCGTCGCCGTAGACCTCCCACTGCTGCTGAGCCTTGCCGTTGCAGGTGTAGATCTGCACCGGCGAGCCGTTGGTCTTCGCACCACCCGGGATGTCGAGGCACTTGCCCGACGCGCCCGGCACCTCGATCACCGCCGGAGCGTCACCGACGTATCCGACGCCGCCCGCGGACCAGTAGTCCTGCCAGCGCGTGAGGTGGTCGGCCGTCCAGGAGTGGCCCAGCATGTCCCCCAGCGCCTTCGCGCCCGCTGCCAGCGCCGTGGTGGCGTCCTTGTTCGCGCCCAGGATCTGGTTGCGCTGCGCGGCCTGCGCGGAGACCTCCTGCTGCCACTCGGTGGCGGCGGTGGAGGAGATGTCGTCCAGCACCTTGCTCGGGTCGATCGGATCCCGCCACGCACACGCCGCGAACCGGCTCTTCAGGTCCTCGACCGCGATGCGGTGCTCCGCCGTGCCCGGCTGCGGGGCCGTACGGGGGAAGCCACCGGAGGCGAGGAAGAGACGGGCGTTGTCCGCGCCGGTGGGCTCCAGCGACCAGTCGGACAGGTGCTTGAAGGCGTCCCGCTCGGCGAGCGCGCGATTCCACTCGTCACTGGGAAGACCCGTATCCGGGTCCTTGCCGTACAGCGGGGCACCGAGGTCCTTGACCGCCTTGACCGTCGCCGCGTCAGCCCTCGGGGTGGAGTCCTGGTAGAAGTCCCCCTCGTCCTTCCAGAACCGCTCTGCGGTCCACTTCGTCAGGCCGGTCTGGCCATAGAAGTCGTCCTTGCCGTCATCGGCTGTTCCGGGAGGCCAGTGGAAGCCGGTCTCAGTGAAGCCGGCCGGAGTGGTCAGCCCGGTGAGGGGCTTGCCCCACCCGTCCCGCAGTGCGTTGAGGGCGTTCAGCTCCTTGCTCGCCGCGTCCTTGTCCTTCTGGTACGCCGCGGAGAGCGGGGTGTTCTCCCAGTGGTCCCGGTCGGCCAGCTCACGCAGCTTCGCCGGAGTCTGGTTGAGACCGTCCTGCGCCGTCGTGGCCATCGACGGCCCACCCAGGCGCAGCACATCGGCCATCAGGCACTGGTCCTGGCGCAACTGCTCGGCAGCCGTGTCCTCGTTCCAGTCGTACGAGTCGTTCGCCGCCGCGGTCTTCGCGGCGGTCAACTGGAGTACGTCCGGCTGGACAGCCAGACCGCTCAGCACGGAGACGGCCACGACGGACGTGACGACGGGAGTGAGGAAGCCGGATTTTCTTGATCTGGTACTGGTTCTGGAGCTGAAGAACCCTTGTCTCGGGCGCAACAGAGCATCCCTTCATCGCAAAGGAAGGCAGACGGGGGCGACCGTCCGAAGAGGCGGAAGCGACAGGGGGAGATCAGGCCGTCGTCTCGGTACGGAGACCGGAGCAACGGGCGGAGCAGGCTGAAACGGCATGCGTGAAGTGCCGGAATCGCGGCATGACGACCAACCTCTCCCCGTGGCGACACCGTTCCCCCGGCCGCCGGTTGACACATGCGATGGCGGAGTGGTCAGAAGCCGCCCGTCGCGACGATCACCATACGTGCACATGAACGGGACAGGACAAGTCAAATCTTGATATCGGAGTTGGCTGGCGCAAACGTGCCAGTCGAGGCTCACGGATCTCGACGTGGACAACTTCCGTGCTCAACCTCGGGATTACCTGTGAAGCAGACGTGAAGACCTGTCAGGTTGGCGCGATTACCGCATCGAAGTTTGACCGGAAGTTGCCCATCGCTGATCAGGTTGCGGATTCGCCTGGACAACGAACCAGATGACCTTGACCGCGCCGGTCTGGGGCTTCCGCGGTCGCGCGCGTCGCTGAGCGTCTTACGTGACCCGGACGGCAAGAGCTCCGGCCCGCCGCCCGGCCCGGACAACGACTCCGGTTCGGCGACCTTGGCGTGGGTGGGGGGTGAGGTCGGCGACGGCCTGGTGGACCAGAGGCTGATCGAGAAGCCCGAGACGCTTGCCGGCCATCGACCACGCTTGGCCGAGCGGGCTGGCGATGAGGCCGGTCGTCTTCCCGAGGAAGGGCCACACGCCGCGGTGACGTGATCGATGGGCGCCTCGGCCAAGGGAGTCCGCGAGCGGTGCAGGAAGGCTTGCCCGAGCAGGCGGTTGCCGCTGGCGTTCGCACGGGCGTTGCCCTGGCGGATGGCGGCATCGAAGGCCACGACGTCCGCCCATTCCTCGGGCGAGGTGTCGCGGATGTGGCGCCACTGCGCGTTGCCGTGGAACGGATACCCAGCAACTGCTCTTGGGGGTGTCGGCGAGGCCCAGCGAGGGCAGATAGCGGACGCAGTCGGCGCGCGACCAGCTCTGCCTGTGTCAGTGCGCGACGCCGACCTGGCCTGGCACCAGCATGTTCGCCTGGGTCATGCCCCCAGGTCCTCCGTCGCGGGCAGGCACTCGGTGAGCAGGTCGACGACATCGCGCCAGGCTCGCTGCGCGTGCTGTGGGTGGTAGCCGACACCGGGGACCACGGGGTGGTCGACCGGCGGGTGGTGGAAGGCGTGCAAGGCGCCGCCGTAGACCGCGAGGCGCCAGTCGACGCCCGCGGCCTGCATCTCAGCGGTGAACGCGTTTCGTTGCGCGGGCGGCATGATCGGGTCTTCCGATCCGACCCCGGCCCACACCGGGCAGCGGATGCGCGCTGCCTCGCCCGGTCGGCCCGTGGTAGTTGCGTTGACTGTCCCGATCGCGCGCAGGTTGACGCCGTCACGCCCGAGTTCCAGTGCGATGGCGCCCCCGGTGCCGTAGCCGATGGCGGCGATCCGGTCGGGGTCGGTCCGGGGCTCGGTGCGCAACTCGTCGAGTGCCGCGTGGCCGATGCGCCGCATCCGGTCGGGATCAGCGAGCAGTGGCATGCAACGGGCCAGCATCTCCTCGGGGTCACCCAAATAGCGCCCGCCGTGAAGGTCGAAGGCCAGCGCTACATATCCCAGCTCGGCGAGAGCGTCGGCCCGGCGGCGCTCGATGTCGCTGAGCCCCATGCCCTCTGGTCCGAGCAGCACCGCGGGCCGGCGGTCGACACCGGCCGGGAGCGCGAGGTGCCCGATCATCGTCAAACCGTCGGCCGGGTACTCGACCGTACGCGTCGTAACCGTCGTCATGAGACTGGACTGTAGTGATCGTCGAGCCCGGTCCGGCCGCTGTTCTGCCGCCGGCAGAACAGCGTAGGTGTCCCTCTGAAATACGGGACGGGCCCGGCGCCCGGGACTCATCCGGCCCGCCACTGCGTTGGTTCCGCGCTCCGGTGATCACTGGGCCGTTCGCCGCGCAGCCGCTTGAACGCCACGCTCAGCGCGAAGGCGTTGGCATAGCCCACCTTCCTCGCGATCGTGCCCACCGTGTCGTCGGTCTCCCGCAGCAGGTCCGCGGCCAAGGTGATCCGCCAGTCCGCGAGGTAGGCCATCGGTGGTTCGCCGACCAGCGCCGTGAATCGCCGGGCGAGCGCTGCCCGCGATACCCCCACCTTGGCCGCCAGGTCCGCCACCGTCCAAGGGCGGGCGGGTGTGTCGTGCAGCAGCCGCAGCGCGGTACCCACGACCCGGTCGTCCAGTGCGCGGCACCAGGCCGGGGCATCGGCGTCTGGGTTGTCGAACCAACTGCGCAGCGCGGAGACCAGCATCAGGTCCAGCAGCCGGTCCAGCACCAGCTGCTGTCCCGGTCGCTCTCTGGTGACCTCCTCGGCCACCATCTCCAGCCACGGGTGGGGGCTGCCCTCGGCCGGCACCACCAGCACGGCGGGCAGGGCCTGCAGCAGTCGTTCGCTGAGCTCTCCCCGGCGCTCGAAAGCCCCACTGACCAGCACGGCAGCCCCCTCGGCTGGCGTTCCGCAGGTCCGGGCGGGCCCGGAGGCGTGCTCGACGCCCTCGGCTCCCGTGCAGTAGTCGGCGCTGGTCACCGTCAGCGAGGGTGCGGTCGCGGGGTCGTCGGCCACTGTGTAAGGCGCGTCGCCACGGATGACGGCGATGTCGCCGACGCCGACGGGCACCGGTTCGTGCTGGTCGGGAACGATCCAGGCTCGGCCGCGCAGCATCGTGGCCAGCGTCAGCGGGGCGCCACTGGCCATCCGCAGGGCCCAGGGCGGTCGCATGATCGTCTGCCGGAAGACGGCGCCGCGCGCCCGTACCTCTGCCAACAGCTCCGAAACGGCGTCCATACCCTCAGCCTAGACGCCTGGACATCAAGTGGAGCTTGTTGGCCATGGATCGTCTCGGTGTCCGCCGGTTGACTGGGGTCATGTCTGAACATCCAATTCTTGTCACCGGGGCAACGGGTAAGTCTGGCCGCCGCGTTGTCAGCCAACTACGGGCCAAGGGGCTGCCGGTTCGCGCGGCGGCCCGGAACGGCGAGCACCTCTTCGACTGGACCGACAGCGGCAGCTGGGATGCCGCTCTGGAGGGCGTGCGGTCCATGTACATCGTGCAGTTGGACGGCACGAAGCTCGTTCGCCCGTTCATCGAGCGGGCGGTGCAGCATGGGGTGCGGCGAATCGTGCTGGCCTCGGGGCGGGGGATCGACAATCCGGATTACGCGAAGGACAGCAGCGGTGTCATTGAGGGCATCGTCGACAGCGAGGCCGCCGTGCGGGAGAGCGGTCTGGAGTGGACGATCAGCAGGCCGGGCTGGTTCGCGCAGAACTTCAGTGAGGGCTTCTTCGCCGATGCCATCCTCGCCGGTGAGCTGCGGCTGCCCGCCGGCGATGGGGCTGCCAGCTTCGTCGATGCCGAGGACATCGCCGCGGTGGTGGTCGCCGCGCTGACCGAGGGCCGGCACGCGGGCCAGATCTACGAGTTGTCCGGACCCCGGGCGGTGACGCTGACCGAGGTGGTCGCCACGATCTCCGAGGCCACCGGCCGCGAAATTCGCTACGTGCCGCTCTCCGTCGAGGGCTACGTCGCGGAACTCGTCCAGCAGGGATTGCCGCTCGCGGACGCCGAAGCCTTCGCGGACGTCATTGAGCCACTCAGGGAGGGTACGGACGAGTACGTCTCCGATGGCGTGCGGCGTGCCCTTGGTCGCCCGCCGCGGACCTTCGCCGAATTCGCCAAGTCCACTGCTGACGGAGGCGGTTGGCCAGGCTGAACGTCTTACCGAACCCGCGCGACCGGGCAGAATCTGCAGTCGCCCAAGGTCGTCACTTCCCTGGGCGGCCGAGTAGGCGGCCGTCGAACCAGTCGGTTGGGTCACAGGGAGCCGTCGCCGAGTCAGGCAGCGGCGGCGGGATGCCGGGTATTGGGCACGGCCTCAGTTGAGTGATGCCCGCCGGCGCTCCGCGCGCGGGTCCCAGCGGAACCGGCGCACCGCCACCACCGCGCCGACCGCGCCGACCGCGCCCCACAGGAGCAGGACCCCGAGGTCCTGCCATGGGAGGTCGGCGTGGTCCGTGGTGAACGAGGCGGGCCGGAGGCCGCCGGATCGAGGTATGCCTCGGGCTGGGCCCGCGCCGTCAGTTGTGCAGCCGACACCCGCCGTTCTGCACCCCGGTGCGCGATGCACGACTCCGCGATTTCGACAGCCTCGCGGCGCAGGCGGAGGGCTGGTGGGTCAGGCGGCTTTGTCCCATCGCCGGGGAAAGCCGTCGTCCTCGTCGGGATGCTGGGCGGCTTTCTCGCGAGCACGTAGGACGGCCCAGAGCGGGATGGACAGGCCGGTGAGGTACCACGGGATGGGCCAGAGCGCGGTCCACCAAGTGGTATGTGGTTCGAGGACCAGGCTGGTGGCGGCTGTGGCCATGCCGATGGCCAAGCTCCAGCACATGAGGCGGCCGGCGCACCGGACGTCTCGGGCAAGTCGGCCGGAGGCCGTGCTGGCGTGGCAAGAGGGCCGGGTTCTGCCCGGTTCGCTCATCGCGGGGGAGTCCTTCACAGGGCGTGGACAGCGTCGGAAGGTGCCGGACGCCGTAAGTGTGCATGGAGTGAAGCTCTGCCCTCAGCAACCCCGCCAGCTGCCCGCTGGCTCTGAGACAAGTTGTGCCGGTGTGGGTTCGCGTTCCAGGGCTGGTAAGCGCTCTCTCCGCACATCCCGGTCAGGTCTGAACCTGGCCGAAAAGCGGTCAGCAGCCAGTCGGGACGCACTGATTGAGGTGCAGTCGAAGGGTTTCGGTCAGCGTGCCCGTCCGAATTGATAACGGAGCGGACAATTCCCCCTGTGGGCGGTGGGAGTTTGCTTGACCCTGTCCAGATTTACCCGGTCGAAGTGGTGGGGCTGATTCCGGCCCGTATGGGGTGGGTGTTGCGGGGCACGCCTCGCACGCTTGTGTGTTTCTCGTGACAGCTTGTGTGGCCGAGGTGACCATGTGGGTCACCGGTTCTGGCTGTCTGTCTGACTTCCTGTGGGGGGAAGCTGATGTATTTACGTGCTGCAAGCACGCCGGTTCGGCGTGCCCGGAGAACACACAGAACCGCTCTCGTCGCGGGGGGGGGGGGGGGGGGGGGGGGGGGGGGGGGGGGGGGGGGGGGGGGGGGGGGAAAGCGAGAAGGAGACAGGGAAGGGAGAGGG